>CAMASI010000055.1 GCA_945861065.1 Klebsiella pneumoniae
GTGAGGCCGCCGCCGGACGAGGAACGGGGTGCAACCCGAGGGAAGGCGTGCTTGACGCACTCCGACCGAGGGTGGGGTCCCCGTGACGAAGTCCCGCGGATGGCATCGCCTCCCGCAGCAGGTGCGCAATCTCCGACAGGCTGCTAGCCGCATCAACCTGCTCGGACGCCGCTCTAGAGCCATCCCCCGAGCCGCTCTGGGCCTACTTCAGGATGTGGAACTCGACGCGTCGATTGACGGTCCTGCCTGCCACAGTCCGGTTCGTATCGATCGGGCGCGTTTCGCCGAGGCCAACCGCTGCGATTCGGTCCGAGGAAACGCCCTTCCGGAGCAAGTAGTCTCGAACCGACTCGGCCCGGGCCCTGGACAGGTCGAAGTTGGCGTCCTCACTGCCTTCACTGTCGGTGTGGCCTTCGATGCGCAGTCTCATTTTCGGGGCGTCGATCAGCACGCGCAACACGTCGTCGAGCACAACAAAGCTGTCCGGCAACACCCGCGCGCTTCCCGTTTCAAAGTTAATGACCTGTTTGATCTCAACTTGCTCATTCGTCACGACCACAAGCTGCGGCGGCGTGTCGGGGCACCCGTCGGCATCTAGGTACTCGTTTCTGGTCTCTTTTTCGGCCGGGCACGCATCATTGTTGTCGGAAACGCCGTCCTGATCGGTGTCGAGCGCCGGGCACCCGTCATGGTCCCGATCACCGGGCTGGTCGCGACAGGCATCGAATTGGTCCGGAATGCCGTCGAGATCGTTGTCCGGATCCGGGCAACCATCGTCGTCCGCCCACAAGTCGGCGTCCTCCGCCGCCATCGGGCAAGCGTCGCGGAAATCCGCAACGCCATCGCTGTCATTGTCGCCATCGAAGCAGCCGTCGGTGTCGCGGTACCCATCGAGGTCCTCGGGCTCATCGGGGCAGGCATCCACCGCATCGATGATGAGGTCGCCATCGCGATCGAGGCTCGTCTCGGGACACCCATCGCCGTCATTGTCACCGTCGATATCTTCTTTGACGTCCGGGCACGCATCTTCGTAGTTGGGAACCTGATCACCGTCTTCGTCGCCAGTCGGGTCCACCTCTCTGCAGCCGTCGTCGTCTTCGTTGCCGTCAAGGTCTTCCTTCTCGTTCGGACATTCGTCCACGACGTCGGCCACCGTGTCTTGGTCGCGGTCAGCACCGCCACACGGGGTGGAGACCTCAAGGGCGGCGAGTGCGTATTGTTGAGCCTCCTGGACGTGCTCCCAAGCGCGCTCCAAATCTCCTTCGTACAGCTCAATCCTGGTGAAATCGATGGCAGATTCCGCGTTCGCAAGCTGCACCGGAGCACAGAGCGGCGCGTAGACCTTTTGAGCCAAAGCGAGCGTGCGCACCGTTTCGTCAAAAGACTGCTGAACCACATCTGGGGTCACACAGGCGATGAGGGCGAACATCGGGAAAAGTCGCGTCATTTCGGCCCGTCCACCTCGATTTCCCCTTCCTCTGCCGGCGTATCAAAGTCCTCAATGCCGTCATCGGGCACGTCGATCACCGGCGCCTCGTCGGTAACGGCAGGGGCGACGACGTCGGTGGGGACGGAATCGATCTCCACCGTTCGCTGACTCTGCAACGCAATCACGGCCTTGTCCGACCACTCCGCGGACGCGCGGGCGAGGGCATCGGCCACCCGGTACTCCGAACCTGCTGCTTCTTCGCGCGCTTTCTCGAGGTACCGTTGAGCGAGCGTGTACTCATACTGGGACCGTTCCGCGGCCCCCTGTTCACGCGCCTGCCCCAGGCGACTCTCCGCACCCACGATCTGCACGCCTGCTTTGGCAGCCGTACAAGACGTCAGCGCCACCATCAACAGCATCGCAGAGCGGTAACCGAGCTGCCGCATCGTTCCCATTCCCTTGCCCCGGAGACGGGGTATCATGCGCCAGGGGCCGCGCGTGGACGAGCAGCGACTACCTATCGCCTGTCGCTGGAGCCTTCGGGCCCTTGGGTCTGTGGAGCCAGGATCGTCACCTTCGCCCCGAGATCCGGTGTCGGCTTGGCTACTGAAGCAACGCCCGGCGCTGGCGCCGCAGTTCGCAGCGCCCTCCATCTTGACGATGGTGCGGGTCCGCTCTGTCTGGTTCGACGAAAGAATCGCCGAGTTTCTGTCAGGGCCGGGAACGGTCGTCACGGTCGGATCCGGCCTGGACTCCCGGTGGAGTCGTCTGCCTCACGCCGCAGAACGTTTCGTGGAGGTAGAAGAACCCTCGCTCATCGAGTTCAAGTCGTCCCTATTCGAGGGCTCAATGTTCTCGGAAGTGTGGAAGCGGGTCCGTTCCATCTCTGCGGCGGAGGCGGATTGGCCCGGTGCGCCCGTGGACGGACCCGTCATCGTCGCGTTGGAGGGCGTGTCTACCAGGCTTGGAGGTCGCGGACTTCGTGTGTTGTTGGGGCGCCTGAGGCGTTCCTACCCCGACGCCGCCTTGCTCGTGGACGTCCCGGGGTTCCTCACGTCCACGACAGGTTCCAGTGTTGGCGGCGCCCAATGGGAGCCGTTCGGCAGTCAAGGCGCAGCCCACCTCAGTCACGCGGAGATTCGCGCGCTCGGTCTGGAGATCCACGAGGACCAGACCTTGGTGGGCAGACCCGATTTGCGACTCGCCTTCAACGGTACACGATGTCCGGGCATGGAGCCGCTTCGTTTGTTGTCGCTGCGTCCGGCGAGGCTTGAGGCGTAGGCTGGGCCGTTTTTTCCCGCGATGCGGGCGTTATCTACGTCGTCAACGGTCCTATCCTGGCTGAAGCGGACCTTGAAGATTCGTCAGCGAGCCTGCGCGGGGTAGACAGTGGCGGACATGCGGGCTTGTCTACGGTGGGCAGGAGACATGAACGCTGATGGCTTCGACGACGTTGTGACCGGCGTTTCTTTCGCCAACGTCGAGTCCACAGATACCCGGGCTGGTTTCGCCTATATTCTGTTCGGACCCTTTGTTGGGGAGGAGGGCCTTGCGGATGCCGACGGGATCTGGAAGGACGAAGCGGAAGGCGACGCCGGTCGCGTGGTCGCCGCAGACGACGTGACCGGAGACGGCGTGTCCGATGTGATCGTCGGAGCCTGGAGGAGCAGTGCCTACCAAATACAGGGGGGCGCGTTTATGTCGTGGAAGGACCCGCCACACGCGTCAATGACTTGGGCGACGCTAGCGCCCGCATTTACGCCGATGTGGATGTTCTTCTCTGAGGCCGTCGTACCTTCGGCGGAGGCCGGTGACAAGGAGCGTTTTGGGTTCGCAACAAGCGGCACAGACGTGGACGGCGATGGTTTCTCAGACCTGCTCGTCGGCGCCCCGTGGGTCGAACGTTTCGGCGCATACGCGGGTGCGGTGTACGTGTTCTACGGCCCCGTTTCGGGCAGCCTGGACACCAAGGACGCCGGCGCTTGGTGGTACGGAGATGACGTGTGGTTTTCGGGGTGGGTCGATGTCGTCGCTGGCGTGGGTTTGTAGCAACCAGCCTGCTCGGACGCTTCAAAACCCGTCTGCTTTCGCTCCCTCTCCTCCCGGCCCCTGGGCAAGCGCCTCATCGGCGGTGAGCGGCACAGCGCGCCCAGGCCGCACAGGCGCCAACACCGCCGCTTCTTCGCCCCGAACAAGGCGCCTGATGTTGGAAATGTGATTGATGACGACGCCAAGCCCCAGCAGGCTCACGAGCACGAGGATGTCGGTGTGGAAGAGAGCCGCGGCCACCACCAGTGCGACAGCGCTCGATAACGACGCCACGGAGCTGCGGCCCGTCACCGCAACGACCACGGCCCACACAAAAAGCCCGAACAGACCCACCCAAGGCGACGTCGCCAGCACGACTCCCCCACTCGTGGCCACGCCTTTCCCACCGCGAAACTCCAGGTACACGGGCCAGCAATGACCCGCAAACGCGGTGAGTCCGACCACCGTCCACCAAGAAGCGGTGCTGTCTGGCCACAACAAGCGCGCCAGCAACACCGGAACCAGCCCTTTCACCAAATCCAAGACCATCGCGAGCGCGCCCAACCGCCATCCGGCCACGCGCAACACGTTGGTCGCGCCGGTGTTGCCAGATCCCTCATCGCGTAAATCGACGCCCGGACCCCACAGCGTCGCCACGACCAACCCGAACGGTACAGCCGCCAGCAACCAAGTCAGCAGAAGAAAGGCGCCAAGTGCCGCCATGTTTTCCCTTAGAGCGGCGTCCGAGCCGGTTGAGGCAAGGAGCGGAGTCGAGCACCGAAGGGAGCGGGCTGCATCGCCCGTGACCGAGGAGCGCAGGCCCGCGACACCGCATCAACCCGCTCGGTCACCGCTCTAGTCCCGAAACGCACGTCTTACACTCGACCGACGATAGGTTGTCCCCGTGGGCGTCGTCGTTGGCGTCGTCGTCGTTGGCGTCGTCGTGGGGGCCGTCCCCGACGGTAACGTGCCACTCGCACCCGCCGTGAGCCCGAAATTATCACAGGTATCCTCAGCGACCGGACGAATCGCAGTAGTGGTCCCCGTCTTGAACGTCGTGTGGATATTGTGCCGTTCGCCGCTGTACTCGATTTCACCATCAAAGGTGTATTCGGTGTTCGGCTCCAGCGGAAAGCGCGGAATGACTGCAAGGGAAGACGACAGTAGCGAGCCATCGCCCGGTTGAACCCGGGTCAACTGGACGGCAGCGCCGTCGGCGCCATGCAACGCCGCGAGTACCCACGACAATCCATACGGGTCGGCACCCAACTCGGCAAATCCCGAATCCGCATCGTCGCCCAATACGATAGAAATAGGAATGCCAACGTCGGTGAGGTCGAACGGATTGAGAATGTCAGCGGGTACGGACACGGGTACGTCCTGCTGGCCATCCGCGGGCCACACCACGGGGAATCCCACGGTTTCCGCCCTGGGTACCGTGTACCACAGCGTCAAATAGCCAAACGACACGTCGGGCCCGAATCCGGTCGGTATGTTTCCATGAACATAACCCCCCGCCAACCAATCCGACTGGAGGTAGATCTCGCGCGAGACGACATCCTGGAAAAAATAATCCACACGCCGTACGCTGTCCTGAAAACAATCGACGGTGACAAAGTCCCACAGCGCGAAATTCTCGGGATCATAGCCGTACCCAACCGCGTCGGAACGCTCCAACACCGTGGCCCCAGTGAACCCGAGGTAGTTGGGATTCTCCTGGAGGTCCAACACCTGGTCGAAACGGAGCGCGTTCTGCTCCACGTACGCCCGGTGGTTGTTGGAGGCCTCCTGGACCTTCTTCACAAACTTGGCGTCTGTCAGACCGACAACGCCTCGGTAGCAGCTCAGGCGTGAAAAGGCCGCGGCCTCATCGGCGCCGACAGTGCCGAACGGCGGGTCCGCAGCCTCAGGACAGGCTGCCTCGACGGAGAGCGGGAGTGAACAAGCAGCGGACAGCACGATCAGCAGCATAGTCCGGTGGTATCACGATGCAGGTGGGCCGCCGCTACGGCACCTCTTGCAACGCCGCGCGGTCAAGTTCTTGCTGCCCATCCCGGCTGTACGCGCAAGCAAGGTCCGGGTTGGCAATCAACAAGCCCAAATGGCGCTGATCGACGACCTCGGAGGAGGCACTGGGAACTTCGCCTTGCCCGCGTCTCAGCGTCGCGAGGCCCTTTTGGACCAACGCGTCATCGCTCGTGCTTTGGCCGAGGCAAATCTGCGAGACGCCCAGCTCCTTGAGGTTTCGGATGCGATGCGGGGAACAAGCGACCGCGCGTTCTCCGTACGAAACGGCTTTCACCTTGTCGCCACGGGTGCCCGCAATCATCTGTACGACGAACCAGTCCGGCACGATCCGGTAGTAGATCGACAGCGCCTGGTAAACGTCGCATGGAATCTCCTCCTCGCCGCCGATGCTCCGGTAGCGGAGGCCGCTGGCCGCCGCTGCGAGCCAGTCCGATTCTACCCGCTTCGCCAAGAACAAGCTCGACAACACCCCTCGCGTGGTGCCGTAGCGCCCGATCGCTATTCCACGCGCAAAGAGCAAATGGGGGTCACCCGGTCGGGTCACGAGCGCGGCCTCCACAGCGTCCCACATCTCCTTGTACCAAGAAAGTTTGTCCATCCCGGCATCGGTTCGTTCGAAGTCTTCCCCGATCTCGTAGTACGCACGGGCCAAATGCCAGGCGAGGTCCGTATCCGCGGGATTGGCGGCCTGGCGCGCTCGCACCACGCCGAGCACTTCGCGGTAGCGGCGCTGGTGGTACATCACCTCCAAGTCCCAATTGGGCGTCTCCGGAGACACCACTGCGTCGGCGAGCACCGCTGGGACGTCACCGACTGGGCCAGTTGGGTCCGCCCCCAACCACAACAACCAAGACCACGACCACAACATGGGCTTGAATTACCTCCTTGAGGACGCAGTCGCCAACAAAGTTAGGGGCCAGTAAGCATGCTTGCCCTGATCATCGTGACCGCCTGCTGGGGCCCGGACCCCAGGCACCCACCGAAACGAACCGAAGCCATCGGTGAGGATGCCGCTTGGGCGCTCGTACGTCAGATGATGACGGATCCGAAATCGTGCTTCCGACAACGTCCGGCCTACTGCATCACCGACGTCGCGTACACCGATGCCTTTGTGCAACATGAGTTGGATCGCGCCTTTGACGGCCTGATGCCGTTGGAGCAGCGGCAGGTCACCCAGCTTGGGCTCTCAGCGCGACGCACACTTTTGGCCGACCTGCTAGAAGACAGCCGGCACCGCGTTTCCCAGCGAATCACCGAAAATTACAACAACCCAACGCCCAAGACCGCGGGCACGGTCACACGATTCTGGATGGGGCTACCGCCGGGGGATCTGATTCGTACGCCGTCGGGTCTGCATCTCGCGACCGATCTCACGGACCGCGGCGAATGGGCGACGACCGAGATCGCGCGTACCTTCGATCGTTTCGCTTCGAGTCCGAGCGACACCCTTCGCCTTCAGGTGGAAGTCCCGATCGAGGGTACCAACGGCTACCGCCTCATGGAAATCGCCTGGACGAGATCCGAAGCTCGAATCGACGTGTGGGACAAGGCTGACGCAACGCAGGGTTGGACCGTTCCGGTAGGGGCGGAAGGCTTGGCCCCCTACCTTACGGGCGCAAAGTCGCTGCACACCTCTTCGTTGAGACGCTGCCCGACCGCCGCCTACGGCGCGCCGCCGACCTGCCCGCCGCTGTGAGCATCGCGTGACACTGCGGCGTCCATTCAGGGAGCAGGCAGCGCGGCCAGGCGGCGCTCAAGCGCATCGCGTTCCGCACGCAGCGCGCTGACCCGCTCCTCCAATTGCGCCTGCTCCAAGCGTTCCCGTTCCAGCGACGCTTGCAACTGCGCAATGACGTCGCTCGACACCGCCAAGCGACGCTGGGCCCCGAGAAGCTCCGTTCGAGCCACCGCCCGTTCCTCCTCCGCCCGGTTGACGAGAATCTGCATCTCGACGAGCCGGGTGCCAGCGGCCGCAGCTGCGTCCGTCGCGCGCGCCACAGCCTCCAGTGCCGCAGCGCGTTCGGTGTCTGCCCACGCCGTGACCTCCTCCACTTCGTGCCGTGCCACCGCCGCCTGCTGGGCCGCGCCCGCCGCACCTCGCGCCGCCTCCTCGGCGCCAAGCCGCGCCTCCCCCGCCAGCACCGAAGCCGCTCGCAACCCGCCATCTGCCCGGATCGCAGCGACGTCAGCCGCGACCTTGTGCAACAGGGCAGACTGGGTCTCCCGGATCAACTCGTGACGTACCTGGTTCATGGCAACGAGCGAACCGACCGCAAGCACGACCACCGACACCAACACGCCTGCCGTCGCGACGAGCGACAGGTTTCTCCGAACGAACAAGGCCGCGCCGACGATCGGTTTCAGGCGATCGACGGAGACGGTGTGGTGCAGGCGCCACGCGTCGAGGTCGTCCGCCAGCGCACCAGCCGACGGATACCGATGGCCTGGATCTCGCGCCATAGCGGCCTGAACGATTCGGATCAGGCGACGCGGCACCTTGGGTGCGATTGCGGCCAAGGACTCCGGCGGACCGCCCCGCACCCGACCGACCACCGTCAGGGCGTCCACCACTTCTTCGGGCAACACGTAGGGTGGGTGCCCCCCCAACAGCGCGAACAACGTGGCTCCAAGGCCATACACATCGCTCGCCCGCGTTGCGCCCTGTCCCAGGGCGACTTCGGGCGCCATGTAGCAGGGGGTACCGACAATCGCCCGGTCCGCCACGACCAGCGACACACTGTGTGTACCGGATCGGCCCGCCGCCGACGGGTACAGCACGGGGCTGGAAAGCCCGAAGTCTGCGACCAATGCCCGTCGACTGACCGGCGTGACCAGGATGTTTGCGGGTTTGACGTCGCGATGCACCACGCCCACACGATGCGCGGCCTCGACACCCCGTGCGGCTTCGGCCACCAAACGCACCGTTTCTTCGATGGACGCTGGCGCCTCTTCACCCAAACTCGTGCCAACCACGAGCCGGTCGGTGCCATCCGCCTGGGTGTGTTGCTCGGCGCACAACAACATCTCGATATAAAACGGTCCGTCATCGTCAAACCGACCGGCTGCTTTGATTCGTACGACGTGGTCCGACAGGATCGCAGACGCAGCTCGCGCCTCGCGCAACACGGGCTCTAGCGACGCGGCCGCCCGCCCCGCGTGAAAGATCTTGAGCGCAGTCCACGTCGCAAGATGCTCATCAAAGGCCGTCCACACCGCGCCCGACGTGCCTGACCCGAGGCAGGCTTCAAGTCGGTAGCGCCCCAATCTGTCCCCGCGCCGCCGTTGACCCGGCTCGTTGACGTGTGCCCGCAACAGTGCGCGCACCTCTCGAAGGAGGCTGCGGTCCCCTCCGCAACGAGCGGCAGCCTCGGCGTCGCGCTCGTCCTCAGGGAGTGCCATCAGCGTGTCGAACAGGTCGTCCGAATACAAGGTCGTTTCGGCCCCATCGGGTCGTGTCAAGCGTCGCTCTCGAGGCGTGTCATCATCCAGGCCCGCGTGAAACGCAGATCATTCCCGACGGTGGACTTTGGCAGGCCTGTGACCTCGGCGATTTCCGCTTCCGTCAGACCGCCGTAGAACGCGAGGCGCGCGCTTTCTGCCCGTCGCGCCCCATGATGCACCCGAAGCGCAGGGTCTCCGGACGCTAAGTGTTCGAGAATTCGCTCGATCTCCAGGAGCAGTTGTGGGTCCTCGCGCGCCAACGCTGGCGCATCCTGCCATTCGACCCGACGTCGCGGATCGGGACGTCGACCGGCCGTGCGACGCCTCGCATGGTCCACGAGTGCACGCCGCATATGCAACACCGCGGCCGCGATGACGGACCGCGGATCGCTTCTGGCGGCCTCGGACAGCTCCCCAACCAACAATCGGGCCCATGCCTGGTTCACCAGCTCAACCGACTCCAGCGTGTGATCCGCGCGCTCGCGCCGCAAAAGCGCCCGGGCCGTCCTGCGCAGCTCCTCGTAGACCTTTGTCAGCTCATCCAAACGGACACCCGCCATCGCCTGCTATCAGACATCGACCGGACGCAGCAGCCCGGCATGTTCATTACAGCGCGGCCGTGTCTCCCGTGACCCGCAACGACGCGACATCTGTGCTTTCGGCCGTGTGGAGCGGCGCGCGCTGGTGGCCACGGGGCCTGTCCTTCTTGGTCCGGCACCCGAAAATCGGAATGCTGGCCGTCATTCCGGCCGTCGTCAACGCGGCGCTCATGGTTGCATGGCTCATCGCCGTGGTGTGGTGGACACCCTCGGTCATCGACGCCCAGTGGCCGCAGGCGACCGGCATCCCGCGCACCGTGCTGATCGTCATTCTCGGCGCGATTACGTTCGGTGTAGGCGCCATCGCTGTCTACGCGGTCGCCGGCCTCATTGGCGGGCCGTTTTGGGAACGCATGTCCGAACAAATCGAATCGGAAGTGACGGGCCGGGACGCCCCGCAACCGCCCTACGGCCGGGTGGCCGGGCTCGCATGGTCTGGGGCTCATACCGCAGCGTCTTTCGGACTCTGGGTCGTCGTCTCCATGCCGCTCCTGCTCTTCGGACTCATTCCAGTCGTGGGACCCATTGTGCAGTTTTTCGCCGAGTTCGGCCTGACCGCGCTGTTCATTGCCCGCGAGTTGCTCGACCCCGCCACGACGCGCCGCAACCTGGGCTACGACGCGAAGTGGCAACTGGTCCGCAGCCATCGGGACCCCATGCTCGGCCTCGGCGGGGTGGCCACCCTGGCGCTCGCAATCCCGTTGATTCAGTTCATCGCAGTACCCGTAGGCGTCGCGGCCGCCACCCTTTGGCTGCTCGACTTGGAAGCCGGATCCGACGTGCCTACGAGTTGAGCTCGTCTACTTCCGTGCGCCCTGTCGGCCGATCCTCAAGACGTTGCACCCGTTGGTCGATGTCCATCACCGTGGTCAAGCCGAAGCAGGCACCGCAAAACAGCGCGCACTGCTGAGCCCACCCAAAGACCTCCGTGGACGATTCCCACGAGCCGAGCGCCAGAAGAATCGCCGCCGCCCCAGCGAACGAAACGCTAAAGCAGAAGAACGTCCATGTGGCAAGTCTGAGCGCCGATTGCACAGGTCCCACTCTATCTGGCCAATCCCGCACCGTGCACTGCCAATGCGAGAATTGCGGAACCGATCAACGTCACACCAACCCCAAAACGGTGCAGCGCTATTCCCGCAAGTACGGCGATTCCGGCAGGAACTGGCTGAAATGACGACAGATTCGGCCAAGGAACCGAAAACGGACCCGGGCCCGACAACACGCCGATATCAGAAAACAATACGTGCAAGGCGAACCACGCGCCGAGCCGCGCCACCACCCCGACGACGGCCGCAGTCAGGGCCGACAGGGCCCCTTGCACCACGGGTACTCGGGCCAGCGCCTCCACCCACGGTCCACCTGTGAAGACCCACAAGAAACAGGGCGTGTACGTCACCCAAGTGACCAACAGGGAGGCAACAATGGCCGCCACCCAAGGGTCCAACGCCCCGGGGTTGCGCCACGCCGCGAGGAATCCGACAAACTGCACGACCTGAATCAGAGGACCTGGCGTGCTTTCCGCCATGCCCAAGCCATCCACCATCTCAGGTGCTGTGACCCAACGGTACTGGTTGACGGCCACGTCCCCGACGTACCCAAGTACCGCATAGGCGCCGCCAAAGGTCACCATGGCCACCTTGCTGAAGAACAGGCCCAAGCGCGTCAACACGTGCTCGGGGCCGGTCACCAACCAACACGTAGCCACCGGCGCCCACCACAACGTGGTGCATACCGTCGCGGTCACCAAGGCACGCTTCAACGACGGTGCCGTATGCGCAGGCGCCGGGTCATCGACCTCCCCAGAAGCGCCACCGAGAAGCACAAACCTCGCCGGATCGAGCCTGGCGCCCACGGCACCGAACCCAGCAGCAACCGCCACGACCAACGGAAACGGAACCGTCGTCACCGCCATGATGACGAAGGAGACGCAGGCAATCCCGCGCATGACGTCGTTCCGCAGCACCTTCTTGCCTATCCGGTGAACGGCCTCCGCTACGATCGGCAACACGGCGGCCTTGAAGCCCACGAGCGCCGCCACAAACCACGAAACGGTACCGAGCGTCACATACAGGGCGGAAAGGCAGAGCAAAGAGACAAAGCCGGGAAGCACGAACAGGCCACCTGCCAACAAACCGCCGAGCACGCCGCGTTTCCACCAGCCGAGGAAGGTCGCGAGTTGCATCGCCTCTGGACCTGGTAGCAACATGCAGAAGTTCAACGCGTGCGCAAATCGCGTCGGAGACACCCATTTGCGTTCGTCCACGACGATTCGGTGCATCACACCGATCTGTGCCGCGGGTCCACCAAACGACAGCGCCGCCACCCGGCCCCAAACCGCCCACATCTCAGCCCAGGTTGGGGTCATTGGCCGAGGCTATCACGCAGGGCCTGCACCACTTTCGTCGTGCCATGGGTCCGCGCCACCCACGTGCGCGCCTCCGCTCCGCGACTCGGATTGAGCCAGGCCAACACGGCGCTGGCTGCAGCGATCGGCTCATCCGGGTCCTCCAACAACAACCCAGGCCCGACCGCCTCAGGCACGCCTCCCGTCCGACACCCGACAACCGGGACCCCGACCGATGCGGCTTCGACCAACGAGAGCCCAAAGCCTTCCGTGCCGCGCCCCTCCGGACCGGCCCGGGGCAACAAGAAGGCGGCGGACGCGCCTGACAGGTGCGTCAACACGGAGGCGTGGTCGATCGCGCCAACAAACCGAACCGGCGCGTTGAGCGAAGCGGCCAACTGGCGCCACCCCGCAAGTGCCGGTCCATCCCCGATCACCACCGCCCGCTTCCCCGCCGCAGCTGCGATGCGGATGAATCGGTCTCCACCCTTCAAAGGGGTGGCGCGCGCCACAAAGACCCAAGGCCCGTCGCCACAAGACGGTTGACCCGACACGTCGACGGGCGCGGGAAGCACGCCTACAGGCACACCGTCGCAAACAAGCGCCTCGGCTAGAAACTGGCTCACCGCCCACCGTCGGCCGGGAACCGAGACGCGACCGGCCGTTGGCCCCGTCACGTCGGAGCCGTGAAACACGACGTTCACACGCCCGGCAGGCATCCACCCCCGGAGTCGCCGCGCGACCGGCCACGACGTCACCAACACGTGATCTGCCGTGCGCACGGCCTCTCGCGCCACGAGCGCCGTCCACCAGCCGCCCCACCGACCAAACGACGGCCCCCGTACGCCGCGCACCTCGTAGCCAAGCCCGCTCTGACCCGGCCGCGCTCGACAAAAGACGGTCACCTGGTCGCCCGCAAGACTGAGGGCACGGGCCACAGCCGCCGTCCACGTCGCGACGCCGCCCTGCTGTGGCGGAAAGTCGTCCGTCAGGATGACGCAGCGCACTGAAACACCGCCGCAATCACGTCATCCACCGCATGATCAAGGCAGGCCAGCGTTCCGACCCGACAGTGCGCCACACGGTGCAGCGCACAGGGTCGGCACGACACCGAACGCTCGATGACCGTCCCCGGGTGGACGGCAAAGCCGTCTGCCGTGGACGTCGGGCCAAAGATGGCAACCACCGGCGCACCTGCGGCACCGGCGAGGTGCATCCAGCCGCTGTCGTTGGTCAATGCCACACGCGTTCGGGGCAACCACGTCCACGCCGCTGCAAAACCATCCTCCGCTGCGGCCACAGAACCAGGAACGTCGGAAACGATTTGATTCACCAGTTCGGCTTCCGCGCCGCTGCCCACAACCACGACGGGGCCGTCCCAAGCCCGAGCCACCGCCGCAAAGCGATCCGGCGACCAGCGTTTGGGCGCCCACGAAGCCCCTGGCGCCACCAGCAGGGTGTCACGAGGCAGCACAGGCAGGTCAAACCATGGACGGGGCGCAACCGCCACGCCCGCGGCCTCAGCGTACAGGTCCGGAACGGGCGGACGCCCAGGCCCAATCCCCCAAAAAACCTTCAACCGGCGCAGCAGCGGGCGACCTCGGATGCGGCCCACTGGCACATGTTGGCGGGCGCAAAGGGCCAACGACCGCGGATTGGCTTGCAGGTCCACCACCCTGTCCACCGCCAGCTCAATCGGCCGGTCCGGCCATGCCACCACCTCGCGAACGCCCCGCAAGCGCGCAGCAACCTCCACCCACCGCGGGTGCGTCACCACCGTCACGTTGCCCAAGCTGCCGGTGACGGCGCCGAGCAGAACGACGTCTCCGAGCGCCGTTCGCCGGAGAAGAGCCACACGAGGTCCTAGAGCAGCGTCCATCCGCCGTCAGGCTACCACAGACCGCATCGCTTGCTGCACGGTAGCGAGCACCTCGGCCACCGTCACATCGAGGCACTCCCGCTGTGTCGGGCAGGTTCGTGCTTCGCACGGGCGGCACATCAACACGCGCTGCACCGCCCAAGCACCAGCAGGACCGGTGCGTTCGGGCGCCGTCGAACCAAAGATCACGACGGTCGGAACGCCCAACGCCCGCGCAAGGTGCGCCCCGCCACTGTCGTTTCCCACGACCACGGAAGCGCGACACAACGCGTTCCTGAGACCCGACAAGCCCACCAGCTGCGACGGCCACGGCCCCGCTACTTGGGCCAACGCTACGGCTTCATCGTACGCTCCGTAAAAGACCACCGGCCGATCGATCGCGTCGGCAAGCGAACGGAAATGGCCCCAGGTCCGTGTCGGTCCGCCTCGGCAGGTCGGCAACAACGCCACATGACCGTCCGGCACATGTTCACCCGCCAAGCACGGCGGCCCGCTCACTACCGCGCCCAACACCCCGGCGATGGCCGCGTAGGTGTCGGCGCGATGCACACGCGGCGCGACGACGTCGGTCAACAGCCATCGACGGGTATCGCCTGCGATTCCGACCCGACGCCTGCACGCCCTAGCCTCCCAGGCCGCACGCAAGGACGGCGCCAACAGCACGGCCGCGTCGTGCCGGTCCATCTGCCCTCGCGGCCGCGCTACCAGGCCCAGTTCCGACAACCACGGCGGTCCGTACACGGTCACGCGTCCGAGGGCGCCCAACCCCAGGAGCGTGGGGAGCGCCATCACCGCGTCCCCGAGATGGTTCGGCGCGCGTACGCCGATGTCCATCACTTCCGGTTCTTCTTCCGGGCCTTCCGGGCGTCCTTCGCCTTCTTCTTGCGCTCGTCCCGTTCCTTCGGCGACATCGGCGTGGGCGCTGCCGGACCCGCCCCGGCCCCACCGAAGGCCGCCGGCATCTGGCCGCGCGCCATCTGCTGCTGAAACTGCTGCATCTTTCCCGGATTGGACATCAACCCGCCGATCTCGCGCATCATCTTCCGAGACTGCAGAAAACGGGTGTGCAACGACTGCACATCCTTGAGTTCATGGCCGCAGCCGATGGCAATTCGACGCATCCGGCTGACGTTGAGACAGTCCGGCCGACGGCGCTCCTGATTCGTCATCGAACCCACGACGGCGAGCACCTTGTCGAGCTCCGAGTCGTCGAGCGAGTCCCCCGCCTGCTCCATCATCTCCGACATGAACGGCAACCGCCCGACGAGGCTCTTGAGCGGCCCCATCTTGCGGATCATCCGAAGTTGGCCGACGAAATCTTCGTAGGAAAAGTCGCCGCGGAGCATCTTCTCCGCGTCCTTCTCGGCCGTTTTCTGATCGACGACCTTCTCGAAGTCTTGCATGAGCCCGACGACGTCGCCAAAGCCCAAGATGCGCTGCGCGAGGCCCTCGGGCCGGAACTCCTCCAACTTGTCGAGCGCTTCCCCTTCGCCCAGGAACTTGACCGGTTTGCCTGTGACGGCCTTGATCGACAGTGCGGCGCCGCCCCGAGCGTCGCCATCGAGCTTGGTGAGTACAAATCCGGTAAAATCCAGCCGCCGATCGAACTCCGCCGCCGTCCGCACCGCGTCTTGCCCGATCATCGCGTCGCATACGAACAACACGTTTTTCGGCTGGGTGGCCGCCCGGATGTCGATGACCTCCTGCATCAGCCGCTCGTCCAGCGCGAGTCGGCCGGCGGTGTCGATGATGAGCACGTCGCGGCCCACGTTTCGCGCCTGCGTCAACGCGAGTTTGCTCAGCGCGACGGGTTCCATGCCCTTGATGCTGAACACCGGAACGTTGAGGCGGCGGCCAATGACCAACAGCTGATCGACGGCCGCCGGGCGGTAGATGTCCCCCGCCACGAGCATGGGTTTGTGACCCTTGCTCAGCATGAGCCTGGCGAGCTTGCCGGCCGTGGTCGTCTTTCCCGAACCCTGAAGGCCCACGAGCAGGATGACAGCGGGCTTGCCGTCTAGATCCAAGCTCGTGTCCACCGGACCCATCAGGTCCACCATCTCGTCGTAGCAGTGTTTGACGAACCAATCGACCGGCGTGACCTTGACCGCCACACCGCTGGGGCTCTTCACCGGCACGATGGCGCCGAGGGACTTGGCTTTCACCCGCTCCAAAAAGTCCTTGACCACGCCCAGGCCGACGTCGGCCTCGAGCAAAGAGGTGCGGACCTGCAGCAACGCAGGGGCGAGGTTGGCGTCCGTCAGCTCGGCCTTGCCCTGCAGCGAGAGGCGAGCGGCACGAAATCCCTTGCTGAGCACGTCGAACATCGCAGCGGCGTCCTTTAAAGGGGGCGGCGCCTAACGCAGCCGTGGACGGATGACGGCCCGTTACCCGATCAGTCGTAGACCTCGATCAGATGTCCACCCGCGGGCACGCTTACCAAGGTGCTCACACCATCGGAAGACCACCCGGACAGGGTGCCGTCCGCGCTGGGCGGCCACACCGCTCCGTCCATGGACACCTCCGTCGCCACGACGCCGACCCATTCCACGACACCCCCGGACCTAAACACGTCCCCTTCCGTCCAGGACAACGACAACGGGCCAGCGTTTTGCTGGTCAAAGACCGTGTGGTCGTACAAGGCGCGCTGCGACGAGGGTCCTGCCGCGACGCGCACCCACAAGGCGCCTGCGTCCGTGTCAAAACTATCGACCGTGGGATCGGTGGTCGGAGCCAAGGTGTCGATCGTCGGCCGCAACAACGGAACGATGGCGCCGGCGCGCAGAAAGAGTGGCAACGCGCCGAGCGGCGCAGGGACCACCACGGTCGCGGGCCCGACGGTCACCTGCCCGGTCCACCAATCCGTCCAGTTTCCGTCCGGGAATACGACCTCGCGATCGACCGCTCCCTCCACTACGACCGGGGCCACCAACAGGTCCTCCCCGAAAAGGTACGCATCAGGCGGATTCACGCCAAGTTCGGGAAAGACGAGGCCGAAGGGGCGCATCAGCGGGTCCCCGGCAGCCATCACGCTCCACCCGTAGGGAAAGAGCCGAAGGTGGAGGCGGGAGAACGCTCGGTACTCTGTCAACGACGCTTCGGACCAGCCCGCGCGGCTCAACTCCCAGGGCATCACGCTCGCCCCGTTTCCGACCTGCATCATCGAAGAAAGCGCGGTGTGAGCAAACCAGCGCCGCCACGTCTCATCGTCGGGAGGGCTGCGTTTGTAGCCACCCGTATCGGACCCAAACATGGGAAAGCCTGAGACCGACGTAGACAGCGCCGCGCTCACCGCTGCAGGCAGGCCCCCGACGCTCGCATAGGTTGTGCCGTCGTCGCCGACCCTAGGCTCCCGGTGAAACGACAAATCTGCCGCCAAGTCTCCCGGCCACAACACCCGCGCGCGGACTTGGTCCCCCGCCACCGCCGCTCGGCACAGCAAGAAACCGCCGTCGTCGGGCAATGCCGCTTCATAGGCTGCATGGTACAGTTCGGGGTAGCGCTTGTGCATCGTGCGTTCATCGGTGCCGTCGTAAAACCGCCAGGGAAGCCTACCGCCATTGGCGCCAAGAACGATGTCTTCCCCGTAGTCGAGTTTGTAGCCCTCGATTCCGAGCGCCTCGTAGGCCTCCAAGTTGTCTTGCCACCACGACATCGCGGCGGGGTTTGAGAAATCGATGGGGGTGCCCCAGCCGTTGAGCACGAGGTCGGGGCGCTCAGGGGCAAAATACCCTTGCGTTTGCGCGGTCTCGTGAAGGTCCGCGGCCTCCGTCTCACTCACGTAGGGCGTATGCCACAGGCCCATCCGAAAGCCCAAATCCTGGGCCATTGTGATCATGCCCGCGGGATCGGGGAACTGCGTCGTCGAGAAATCGAACGTGTTCACACCTGTGGCATACGGACGGTCGACCCACACGCCCGACGCCGCCAAATCGAGTTCACGTACCGTCGTGAGATCGGCCTCGACCTCCGCCTGGTCGACGTTCTCGTCGCGCCACAACAGGGGCCCCCACGCCCAAGGTGCAGGCAATTTCGGTGACCCAGTGACGGCGTGGAAATCACGGGTGACGTCCAGCGCTCGGTCCCGGCCGAACAGATGGAACTGTAGACCGTTCGGGCCATCCGGGCCAAGCCCGACGGTCACCTCCAACAGGTCCGACGCCTGACTTGCGACGTCGAACACGCTGGGGTGGCGGTCATCGACAAACAGCCCCCACCCCTCGGTGCCCACGAGGAAAGGGATCGGGACGTGCACCTCGTTGTACAGGCTCTCCACGCCTACATCGATCTCGACCTGCATCGCGCGACGCTGCCCGCGGTGATCGGGTCGATCAAACCACTCGCCGAGGCCATAGAAGGCTTCCGTCGTGCTCGTTCTCGGCGCGAGCCGCAGGTAGGCGACGCCGTCCCCTGAGGGGACCCATGTCAGCGAGAATCGTGTGGGGCCGTCCGAAACGACGGAGAGCGCGGAAGAAATCCCGTCCCCATGGTCGAACAGCCATTCTGCTGGGCCTGTGCGCGCCGAGGACACTGCCGGGTGCCAGTTGACGGCGGTGTCAGTCCACCACGGGTCATACGAAAGCGCCGGATCGATCGCGGACACGACCCCTACGGAGAACGAAGACAACGGCCATCGAAGTTTCGTGTGTCCATGCTGCGCGAACACGAAGCCCTGGCCGTCAGCCAGCCATTCGACACCTTCGTGTTCGATCGCTTCGCGAGGCTCGCCGCACCCGAAAAGAAGAAAGGCAATCACGGATTACGGAAGCGGGGGCGGCGTCGGCGGCAACAACGACGCCACCTCGGCGACCTCTTTGTAGTCTTTCCACGCTGCCCAACCCGGCATCCACAACAGGTGGCGCCCATTGCGGTCGGCAGCGACACGCTTGGCCACCTCGTCGGCTGGCAACTGGGCCTGCCCGGAAGGACCCGCGTAGTGGTACGTGCTCGACGGCAACGGCGGCGGAAGCGCGGGCGGGGCCTGGGGTGCGACCACACCTGGGGCAGCCATTGCCGCGCCCACAACACCCCCCATCTGTTGGCCCAGGCCAAAGCCCACGCCCATGCCGATGCCCGCGCCACCCAGACCTGTGTTCGCCGCGGCGATCCCAATCGCCTCGGCCGCTTTCATCTTCGCGTATTGGTCGAGGTTGCCGAGCACGCCCATCTTCGTGCGGGTGTCGAGCGCTTTCTCCACCTCTTCAGGCAACGTGAGGTTCTGCACCGCAAAGTCGGTGAGTGTCACGCCGTACGAAGCCTGGAAGTGCGGGTTGATTCGGTCGCGAAGGCTGTCGCCCAAATCGACGTACTTCGCCGCCAAATCGAGAATGGGCACGTTCAGCTCGCCAATCGTATCGGCCAGCACGCTCACCAGCTTCTTCTTCAGTTGCCCCGTGATCTCGTCGGTTGTAAACAGGCCATCGGTGCCCACGACCTGCTTGAGGAAATTCCCCGGGTCGGTGATGCGGAAGGCGTAGTTGCCAAACCCACGAATTCGGACCGGCCCGAACTCTGGATCGCGCAGCATAATGGGATTGGGCGTGCCCCAGCCGTTGTCCAGGAACTGGCGGGTCGACACGAAGTAGACGTCGCCCTTGTACGGGTACTGGAACTGGTAGGCAATGGTGGAGAAGAACGACATGATCGGCGTGTTCTTCGTGTCGAGCGTGTAGGTTCCGGGGCCGAACACGTCCGACAGCCGCCCCTCAGACACGAAGACCGCGGCTTGCCCCTCACGAACCACCAACTTGCTCTTGTCAGTGATGGCCTGGTTGAACACGGGGAATCGCCACACTACCGTGCGGCCACCGTCTTCGATCCACTCCACGACGTCGAGAAACTGTGCGCCCGCCTGGCTCTTGAGCATGTCCCATAGACCCATCTGCGAACCCTCCCTGTGCCTGTACGCTCGACCTGAAGCGGTTGTTGCGAGCTAACGCGCAGGCTGCCGAAACGAGGGCTAAGAGCGTGCGTGCCATTGCTCGCCGCCAGCCTCGCAGGCCTTTCCCCGCACGCCTTGGTTCGTGTGGACGACCCGAACTACCCGGGCGCCCTGCTTCACTCAGCCACTGGCGCCGTGCTCGCTGAACCGCCCACGGACGGCACTCCCTGGCGATGGGAATCGCACGCCGAAATCGATTCCTGGAGCGACACCTCGTCAGCCGAGGTGACGCATGCCGACCTGTGGCACGCCGCCGGAAGGACAGGCGCAGGCGTAAAGATCGCCGTGTTTGATGTCGCTTGGTACGGTGGTGACGCAGATCCCACCGAGGTCGGCGACTACGAAACCCACGATTGTGTCAACAGTCCTTCCTGCGAAGCCGCATTCGACCCCCTGTCCTCCCGATTCGACTTCGAAACCGGTGCGCACGGGTGGAGCTGCGCAGAGATCATCCGCGACCTGGCGCCGGACGCAGAACTGCACCTGGTGCGTGTCACCGGACTCACGGCCTTGGAGAACGCCGTAAACTGGGCCATTCGCCACGACGTGGACGTGATCAGCATGTCCATGGGCTTTTACAACTCGTCCTTTTACGACGGCGGTGGACCCTTCCGTAGCCTGCTCGTCGATCTCGAAGCCGCAGGCGTGCTGATGGTCGTCTCCGCAGGCAACAACGCAGCCGGCCACTGGTCCGGCCCTTGGGTCGACGGCGACGATGACGGTCGGCTTGACTTGTCAGGCGACAACGCGATTATCGCCGACGTCACCGCTGGTTCCCATACGTTTTACGTCGCATGGAATCAATACGGCAGATGCGGCGACACCGACTTTGACGTCAGCCTCGTGACTGACGACCGCGTGATCCTCGGCACAGCCACCGCGATTCAGGACGCTGCGGAAAGCGCCTGTTCTCCGTTCGAGCGGCTCACGGTCGACGTCGAAGAAGCCGGCTTGTATCGACTGGAGGTCAGCCTCCAACGCGGCGTCACCGCCTTTGTCGACATCGACATCCTCGCCCGGGACGGACGACTCGTGCACGGCAATGCGGCCGAGTCGATGGCGGACCCCGCGGCTCAGCCCTTGGCCTTCACGGTGGCCGCGGTGGACGTCGCCGTGTGGGACAACGCCGTCGTAGAGTCGTTCTCCAGCCACGGACCCAACCACGCGGGCGACCTCATTCCCGACATCGCAGGTCCGGACGGACTCACGACCAGCGGCGCAGGCGCGAGGGGTTTTTTTGGCACCAGCGCCTCCGCTCCCTCCGTGGCGGCGACCCTCGCATTGGTCCTCGGCGACGACCCCGAAATCGGTTCGCGCGCTGCGGCCGACCGCCTCGTTGCGTGGGCCCTCCCTCAAACCGCGTCGACCTGGGATCCCGCGTTTGGGGCTGGGCTCGTACGCCTTCCAGCGCTGTCAGGCCGCGACATTTGTGGCGGGTCGGGCGGCGCAGCGCTGTTCTTCGCCCCGATTGTCGTGCGCCGAAGACGAGCTAGCCGTGTCGCAGGAGCGCCCTGATGCTGTCCTTGGTGCTGGCAAACGCTTGCGGACCCCGCACTGGGGGCGTCGAAAGCACGCCTTCATTTCTCGTGGAGGCCGGTGAACCAGTGGCATTTGAAGCCGTCTCCGTCACGGGACCTGCGCCTGCGACCGGCTGGGTGCGCGCCATCGACAACTACGCGACGTCCGTCCCTTCTGAAAGCGTCACACTCACGGTCGGCGGCACCGCGTTTGAGCTGTCCTTCGACGGCGTCGGCTACGCCGAGGTTGTCAACGCAACCGCAGGTCAAAGCGTCGGAATCCAAGGCGCTGGGGCACCCGCGGAAGTGCATGCGTTGAGCCCGACCTGGGTTGGCCTGGGTCTCGACCCAGCAACGCCGCCGTTCAGCGACACGGCGACCTTCACCGTGCCCGTGGACAACGCCGTCCTTTTGGCGTCAGGGGCCGAGGTTTGGTGGGTCCCCGTGGGCCAAGCGGCCGCCCATCTCGTGCTTCGGGCAGACGGCCCGATTCTCGGGTTGAGGGATCGTGCCGTAGACGTCGACGGCGTGCACGACGCCGTCGCATGGACTGAAAACAGCGTGTTCTTGTTGCGTGGGCGACTGGCCGGAGGTTTTGCCCGTGGCGCCGTGCTTCAGGCGGACGGCTTCACCACGGGCGGCGCAGACGTGGGCGATTTTGACGGCGACAACCTGCCCGACCTCGCGATGGGGTGGAGCGATGGCACAACGCATGTGCTCGACCTGTGGAAAGGCGACGGCGAATGGTCGTTCGAAGCGTTGGCCCCCCGCGAACTCGTCGTTGCGCCCCAAGACGTGCTCATTGGCGACAACACCGCCGAGGGGCTCGCTCAGGTGACCGTGCTGCTGAGGGATAGCGATTGGGTTCGCTACATCGAGGGCAAGCCCGGATTGTTCATGCAGGTCGGCCCGTCCAAGCCCGCCGCGCTGAAGCTCGCGTCTACGGGCTCGCTGCTGAGCCGCGGCGATATGACCGGCGACGACGCCGTTGAAATCTACGCCCTCGACCCATTCAGTCCCGGCTCGGAGCGTAAGGCCAACATCCTGCAGGTGGACCGTGAGGTACTTGTGCTCGTCGAGGAGGGGCACGTGGGCGCCCAGGTCGCACTTGCCGATGGCAACGTCGACGGTCTGGAGGACCTGTTCTTGCTCGACGAGAATGGCCTGCTGTCGGGTGTGTGGTTCGGCCCATCCGCTTCGGGAGCCGAGGGCAGCTTTCACCCGATCCAAGTCGAAAGTTTTCCTGAGGCCGGACCCATTGCGGTATCGGTTTGGCTTGGCCCAGACGCGTCGCCGGATTTGTTCGTCGCGGGGTCCACAGGAGGCTGGTGGCACCGGGGTGCCGAGTTGCCTTCGGAGGACATTGCCTGGTGGCATTCGGGCGTGGCTCCGACCCGCGCCGCGGCCACCGCCTTGCCAGGACCAATGGCTGTGGTGGAGCTCGACGGGAACCCGCTCACCGTGGACGTCATTACCTTCGAGGCCGACGCGGACGGCACCCGACTCCATGTGACCGCTTTCTTGCCTGGCGCAATTGGTGACGGATTGGGATCTGCGCTCGTCTCCGAGGCGGGCGACCCTGTCGATGACTTTGACCTGTGCAACGGTGTGGCGTGGGTTGTCGCGAGCGGGGCACTGACCGTTGTGGACCTGACGGGCGGCACGCCAGCGATCCTGGCCACGAACGGCACCGCTGCGCACCGAATCGCCTGTGGCGCGCTCGGAGGTTCCGCAGTCGCAGCCCTCCTGGTCGATGACGAGTTTGTCACCATCACGGCATCCGCCGCCGCAGTCGGCGATCGGTTGCCCGCAAACGGCGCGCAAGACCTGGCGATCGCCGACATCGGCGATGGGCCCCGGATTCATTCCTGCGCCACCGCAGGGTGCCGAATCACCGACTGGCAAGCCCCCTTCGGTTCCGCCGTGGTGATTGGCTCCCCAGGACAGACGACGATCACCACGGCTGCGGGGGTCTTTTCGCTCGCCGTTGGCGGAAATCCCAACATCGTCGACGGCGACGGCGACGGCGACGAGGATCTGTTGCTCGTCGAAGGAGGCGTTCCCGCGCTCGGAAGCACAAGTGTCAGTGTGGTATTTGGCACGGCCCAATCATGGGGCGCGCCTCAACGGTACAGCGTGCCACTTGATCTGGGCACTTGGGCAGGCCTCGCCGACGCCGATGGCGACCAATCCGCGGACCTCTGGGCACTGACTTCGTCAGGTGGCCTCATCCACACGCTGTCTCCGACGCCGCCCGAACCGGTAGGAACGACGTCCACCACCGCAACCACAGCGACTTCTACTCCCACGTTGTGACGGCCGGAGAGCTAGCCTCTCCACAACGTTCCCGTTAACCCCGCGCGTCCTCCGGCCACGCTACTGGCGAACCGGTTGTGGAGCCTCGAATGCAGCGTCTCCCCATTCTCATCGTCACGCTCACGCTGAGCGCCTGTACGCCGCACAGCGCAGAGATCACGTCGGGAACATTTACCGCCTTTGTCAGCGACGATACGTCGCTGTCCATCCTCAACGAGTCCATCGTTCCGGCCAAGGACTACGAGGATTCGTACTTCACGATCGATTGCCGCACGTTCGAGGACATCGACCCCAACCTCTCCAAAGAAGAAATCGACTTCTTGCGAATCGGCACCGCCGAGGGCAAGTGGGCCGACCTTTGCGACAAGAAGTGGCCCGTCGTCGAAGATGCACCCGCCCACGAGGAATGGTTGCTCCAATCACCATTTTGGGTCGTCACCGAAGAGCTTGACCCTTGGCGGGGCGAGGCCATCATCACGTCCGAAGGCGACCTTCAGATCGGGTTCCATCACCGTCTCAAGGGCGGCGCCGACTTCCGATTCGCGTTCGTCATCGATCCCGATTTCCAGCCCAAACGGTGTGAAGAGTCCGGAGACGGCGTCGAAGCCGTGGACTACGACGGAAACTGGATCGATGAATGGAGCAAGGAGCTTGACTGGCTCAGCGACGAAATGGGCGTAGACGCGGAGTTGGCCGCTTCCTACGCCCACTATACGCCGTACCTTGATGGTCAACTGTTCCTGCTGAACGCCTACGGCTACCAGGTCAATTGGTACGCACCCTCTTGCACCTTCGACGGTTCCGTAGACAACTGCTACTGGTACCTGCCTGAACCTTGGCAGGCTGGCTACGGGCAGGGCAAGTTCGCCGACGAGGAGTTCTTCACGCGGTCACCCCGTTGGGGCGAGCCGGCCGTGTACAACTTCTTGGACCAGGGCGGCGCAGACGCGATCGTCGTGGAACCTTCCGACCTTTGGTACTGCGACCCAGAGCCCGCTACCGAAGCGGAGTGGTCGGAGCCGCGCCAAGCCATTTGTGGGGGCAGCACACCGACGCCCACCTACGGCGAGTTGATCGACCACGTGGAAGAAGTTGCCTTTCAGACTGGCCAAGAAGCTGCGCGCGTCAACGTCAATCCGGTCGGCAACGAAAACGCCCTACACATTCGGCCTTTCGTGGTGGACAACACTTGGCGCCTGCCCGACGGCAAACCAGAGGACTTCGACGGTTGGACCGAGATCCACTACAACTCGGTGGTCTTCTCGGCTGACTCCGTCCTTGAAGAGGGCGGTTCGGCGAAGGGTGCCTTTACGCTCGTGTACGACGGCCTGACTTCGCTGTCGCGCTTCGTCATCCAAGGTGAGTTCGTCGTGGACAAGATCCGTAAGGACCACTGGGTCACCGAGGACCTTCGCAGCGAAAAGGCCGCCGAGGCCGGCTACGACTACGACGCGACCGCCTGCACTATTCTGTAGCGAGTCGAAGCGTAACGACCCAGCGAGTTCCTCCGTCATCGAACGGCTCGCCCTGAAAACCCGCTGCTTCGCTTACGATCACCAGCCCAGCCCGGCGCATCGCTTGGCGTAGCGTGGCCTCGCTGTACATGTGCAGTTTCAGCTCACAGCAGGTCGGTGCCTCGCGGCCGCGGGCGTACAAATACCACACGTGGTGAATCCACAGCGCTTCGTCCCAGTAGGACTCCTCCCACGAACGCCAGGACTCACCCGTGTCTGGGTCGGTGAAGAGCCGGTGTTCGTACCGACCGGCGGATCGCCCGTAGAGCGCCCAGTCCGGAAGGTAACAATCCAACGTAAAAGCGCCCTTTGCAGACAAATGGGCGACGACGCAGCTCAGCAGCGCGTCGATGTCCTCGAGCGTCTCGCAATGGTGGAGTGCGTTGAACGGCAACAACACCGCATCGAACTGCCTTTGAAGGGAGAACGACCGGTAGTCCCCCAACCGAACGTCGACTCGGCTCTGTACTTCCGCGGATTCACCACACCGTCGCCGGTTCAACTGTTCAAGCATCGCTTCGGAACGCTCGATTCCCCAGACTGTAGCGCCCGCGGCTGCCATTCGCAGGGTCAAGCGTCCGGTTCCCACACCAAGCTCAAGAACCGAGGACGGGCTGCCCATCGCTATGCCCACATAGAAGGCAACGTCCTCGTCATGGTCTGCGTACTCGAGGTCGTACAAACGCGGGTGGGCGTACGGATCTTGCCCAGGCGGGTCCCAAGTCGACATGGTCATCCGCCCCCGCTGTAAGCCCACGACATCACACGCCGGCAGAGCACATCCCCGCGGCGGCACAACGCGACGGTCGGGTGCACGTCCGTGTCGGTGACGGCGGCCACCCAGTTCTGGAGCCGTAGGTTGCCTGGGTCTCGGGGCACAGCGAAGGCCGTCGCGAGAAACCAGCCCTGTTCTGTCTCCACGGCGCGCCCCAGCCACAAGCCGCAGTCTCCTGCGACGCGCCCCAAGGCTCCCCACAACCGGACGGGCGCCGTCGGAACACAGTCCGCGCGAAGGCCCACGAGATCCTCCAACCAAAAACCCGTGTCCGTCGCACTGACCCGCCAACACGAGAGCGGCGCCTGCCGGAGCGCATGCACACCCGCTCGTACACCGGCTGGGACCTCGTTGCGGTCCATACTGCGGCGGACGGGCACACATCGGTCCGTTCCTTGGAGCAGGGCAGCGCTCGCTACGGCTGCGACAATCGCGGCCCGATGTCCCTCGATCCCGCGTTGAAGGAGCGCAGTCCACGGTCCGAGATGCCGTGCGACGCCTGTGTGGCCCACCAACGGGTCCACATCGGTCGCCAACTCCAACAGCCGCTCGATTGGCGGCAACGAGGTGGGGGGCGGCCCCATTAGACCCGATACCGTTGTGCCGAGGCGAGAACGGCGTCGCATACGTCCCGACGGAGCGTGTCGGGCCCAATGACTTCGACTTGTGCGCCGAATCCGAGGATGAACGTCCGCAGCTCTACCGTGTTTGCCACGAACATCCGCAACTCGAGGCGGCCGTCGGGCAAGACCCGGTAGGTCTGCGTGGGGTGCCAACTTCGTTCACGGATGTAGGCGGTGACAGACTCGTCAAAGGCCAGCGCAACCTCCTCGGGAGGGCCAGTGATGATCCCGAATGCGTGAGAGATGTGGGCCTGCGGCTTCCAGCCCGTTGGCAGGCTGAAACGATCGGAACGCCGGCGCGCCACGTCCAGAAACCGTTCTACGGCGAACGTCTTGACCGAGCCGGCCTCCACGTCGAAGGCGAACAAGTACAGGCCCTGGCGGAATGTCGCCAATGTGTAGGGGTGCAACACCCGGGCCGCATGGGCACCCGATGGCTTTCGGTAGCGAGCGTCTACTGGGTTGTTGTAGACGATGGCCGTGACAAGTTCGTCGAGCATCTCGCTGGCCGCTCCCCGGTAGTCCTTGGCGGGCTCACGTACCGCCAAGAACCGCGTATCGAGCTGGCGGGCGAGGTCCTGATGGGCCCGAGAGATCGCGGGTTCCAGCCGCTCGATGGCACCTTCCAGGTCCTCCGCAAAAGACGTTCCCTCCAAGAAGTCGAACAACGTTCGTCCAAAGTGTAGCGACAACACTTCTGCGAGCGACAGTTGAACACCCGTGCGCCGGTACACGGCGTCGATCGACACGGTGCGATCCTCCGCGCGACCTTCGTCTCGGATCGGTACGTCGATCTCCCTGAGATCCGCGAGGTACCGTCGCATCGACCGTTCATCTAGCTCAAAGCGGTCTTTTAGCTCATCCGCACGCACGCCACCGCGCCGCATCATCAGCTCAAGAATCTGCACCAACTTCTGCGCCTTGTTCACCGATGCACCCCATCTGGCGCTTCATTTTGAAGGCGGACATTTTTTGTCCGACTCGTATGTGACTCTGTGTCTGGTCGGAGGACGCACCGCAAGGACAAAGATGTACTGAACACTTGACACCCCAACAGTTGTTCAGTATACCTCTTGCGTCAGGCCTTCACCACACCCCGGAGTCCCCATGACCACCCCGCTCTTCGACCTCCTACAAGACAGTCTTCTCCTGTGGACGCTGCTCTTTGGCGCCACCGCCGGGATTGCAGCGCTTCCCTGGTCGGCGTCGCAGGTTCGGGCCAACGCTTTGGCGTGGGCAACCTTTGGCTCTCGATGGAGCAGCCTTGCGCGCCTCCCCGTCAGGGCCGAGATCGTCCCCCTTCCCGAAATCGACTGGGACACGCCGGAAGCGTCCACCGCCTGCTGATGTCCGGCGTGGAGCTCACCGTCCTGGCCGCCGACCGGACAGGATACAGTCGCCCTCCTATGGAAGTTGCCGTCCCGGCCGCGCTTGAACGCGTCATTACGCGCTATCGCCGCGACGTACATGGCCTGAACGGGCCCGCAACCGACGACGCGATCGCCGCCGTCGAAACGCATCTTGATCGCCGAATACCCTCCGGACTCCGCGAACTGTTGCGGGTTCACAACGGTGGAAGCCTGTTCCGTGGGGCCCTTCGCATTCGAGGCACGTCAGAACTTTCCGGCGTTTCGCATGAGTTGCCGGATGTCGTCGTCTTCGCAGATGGCCTCGGCGACATCCGATGGGTGTGGGCGGATTTGGGACCGGACCGCGTCGTGTTCGGCCGGTGGTCAGGGACCGACGTCGAGCCCTTGCATACGAGCTTTCTTGGATGGTTCACCGCCAGCCTGGCCGAAATCGAATCCCGCAGCGTCAGCCCCGAAGACGCCGATGCCATCAGGCTAGCCGCCGACCCAGAAGACGCAATTCAGTTGACCCGGGCCGCACGGCGCGACCTTTCCGCGGGCCGACCCGAAGCCGCCGAGCAGAAGTTGCTCATAGCAACCAGACTCGACCCGGCCATGGCCTCGGCCTGGCAAACCCTCGGTGATGCGCTTGTGGTGAGCGATCGGGGCGCCGCCCGCCGGGCGTGGACACTCGCGCTGCAACTCACCGTGCTGCCCCTGCCCTGGCCCGGGGCACCGTGTGCAGACGCCCACCTCATTCGATCTCTGTCAGGCGCCGGCGCGAATCCCGAAGATGTCGAACCCCTGTTTGCGAATTTTATCGACAGCCGGGTCGGTGACGTGCGCACAGCCCACGAGAGCGCGCTCGCGGCAGCTGCGGCACAGGCGCTCGCCCGCTCCCTCTCCCGGCGAGGACGGCGCTCCGACGCCCGCGCCACCCTTGCGCGGATCCTGGGCCGTTTCGAGGCGTGGCCCCACCGAGACGCGCTGGTGGACTTGTGGCTCGACCTTGCCCAACTTGAGGCGGGGCTGGGTCGCACCGACGAAGCTGAGGCCGCGCTGCGCCGCGTCCGACGTGAAGGCTCCAAATCCGCCCGAGGTCGGGCAGTCCTCGCAATCGCCGGATTTGCCGTGGCGCGGGAGGAGCCGTGGGCAGACGAAATCCTCGACGAAGCCCTGGAAGCTGGGCTGGACGAAGCGGACCACGTCCGAGCCCTGCTTCTCCGAACCGAACGGGCCATACGCCAGGATCGACTCGCGGACGCCGTCCAACACGTGGCGGCTGCCCGGGTCCTTGCCCGACGCGTAGGAATCGGCATCCTCGACGCCCACGTCGACCTCGTCGAAGCCGACGTGCTCCGTCAACAAGGGCAAATCGGCTCCGCCCGCGCGCTGCTCGAACGAGGCCTGCACAAGGCCGACGAACGAGACCGGGCGGACGCTGGAAACCGACAAGACATACGAATCGTCACGCGCGCGCCGGATGCTGAGTTGTACTACCGGTTGCAAACGCGCCTCGGCGACGTGGCGCTCGATGCGGCGGACTTTGCTGAAGCCGAGCGCCGATTTCGGGGTGCCGTTGCTGGGTTCGCCGCCCACGAGTTGCCCGCCAGAGAGGGCTGGGCGCTCTTGCGCTTGGTGCGAACCCTGGGCGATACCGACGAGGCAGGCCTGTTGCTGGCTTTCGCCCGAAACCGGTTTCAGACGGCGGATCACCCCGTTGGGCTCGCGGCCGTGGATACAATCAGCGGGAGTCCCGATGCGAGCCTCGATTGGCACCTGCAACGCGCCACCGCCCACGCCGGGGCGCGCCATGATGCGCAGCGCGCGCGTCCGCCCTGGGAGCGTGCGGACGCTGACCGGCCTGAGCGACGACTGGGCGCCCATCGCTTGGCCATCGCCGCGAGTCACGAACGGGTCGTAGACGGACTCTCTTCCGCGTTGCGCGAGGGGGTGCAACAGAGTGCGCATGGCCGCAGTCGGGCGTCGGACCCGCAAATGCTGCGCTACGCCGCCGCAGTGGACCTGCTCGCAGGCTGTCCGTCGTGGCGGGCCGCCAACCTTCTGCTCCAACATCTGATTGAACAAACGACAGACGGCGTCGCTGCCAGCGCGCTGCATGCTGCCATCGCTCGTTCGCCAAATGCCGCCCTGACCGACGGCCTGTTGCAATCGGTGGAGCGTCCCCAGGGCGTGCCTCCCGTAGCGGTGGCCGTTGCGGCCGAGCTGCTGGGCCTTCGACGCGAGAGCGCGGCGGTACGGCCGCTCGTTGCGCTGGTGGGGTCCCGCTACAGCCCACCCATTCGCCAGGCCGCAGTGGTGGCATTGGGACGCATCGGCGACCGCGCCGCCGTCGATCCAATCGCCTTGGCGCTACCGGACCCGAACCTTACCGAAGCCGCAGGCGTCGCTCTGTTGCTGTTGGGTGACCGACGTGGCATTGATTTTCACGCCCGAGCGATGTCGGAAGGCAGATTTGAGGGCGCCGGGGTTCACCCGGGCGAGATCGTAGGTCGTTTCGGGGGCCCCGAGTACCTGCCCTTATTGAAAATGGTCGCGGCACTTGGGGATGACCGAAGTGCGGGCGCATTGCATGGCCTAGGGCTGATGGGCGACCCACGAGGTGTGGAGACGCTGCTGGATTCGCTTGAGTCCCGCGACAGGAACGTCGTCAGCGTCGCCAATAGCGCACTCCAACTGCTGACCGGTCATGCAGACGACACTGACGAGCCCGGCTACCGCAACCGGTGGCGGGCCTGGTGGCGATCGAACGCGGACCGAATGAGTCCGGGAATCCGCCATCGCGGCGGCGTCGTCTTTGACCTGGGCACCGTGATCGAGAAACTGGAGGACGACGATGGGTGGGTGCGACGGGGCGCCTACGATGAACTCGTCATCACCACAGGTCAGTCGATTCCTTTTGACGCCGATGGACCGTGGCGACTGCAACGCGCCCACGTCCGAGCCTGGCGCGACTGGTTCCACCGCAATCGATCTCGTTTCTCACCCGGCCGGTGGTTCCTAGACGGCAAGGCCATCCACTAGAGCGGCGCTCTAGAGCTCGACGCCGAACCGAAGCCGCGCCGTGTAGATATGCCCGTATCGGGCGGCACCTTTGACGTTGGCTGCCGTGGGATCCGGGATGCTGTACCCGCCCGGTGCGCCATAGAATTCGCCGCCAAAACGGAACCGGTCTTTCACGAGGCCGTCGGCTCCCACGGAAAAGTTGGGGCCGAAATACGGATGCAGGTTGTTCCCAATGAAGGTGTCGTCGCCCACCAGGAAGAAGGTCGAAGCGTCGGTGATTCCAAACGCAACGTAGGGGGTCACCCAATCAATTTGGTAGCCGCCGAGCGCCTCAAAGCCCAACGTGGATCCGATGAACATGTCGTCCACTGCAGGCTCGTCTTCGTTGAAGGCAGTTGCCAGGTCGCCCACGGTTTTGTGCAACGTACCGTGAAACCGGCCACCGACTTGAACGTGCTCACCGATGGGGTAGCCGAACCCCGCCTCGACCGAGACGATAACGTTGATGGTGCCGTTGATCGGTACTGGCGGAACATAGGCGCCACCGATGTAGGGCACGAGTTTCCCAATCGCGGGCAACGACACCGACCCGCGCGGACGCGGAATCACTGGAGACTTGTTCGTGTCTTCGGTCTTCGTATGACCGAGCACGAAACGTTTGTCACAGCCCAACGGAGGCAACACGCCGATTTCCAGACCGAGGGTTCCGTGACCTGGCGCGTGCGGAATAGGGGCGTGAATCGGTGAGAACGTGGAACTCAGCGCGTAGTAGTTTTGGAGAAAGTCCTGTTGAACTTGTTCGTCGTAGTCGTCCGGCATCACGACGTCAGCGCAGGCGGGAGCGATTTGGGCGAGGGCCACGTGGGTCCACAACAACGCAAACATCTACGTCTCCACTTCAGTCGAGGGGGGCGCCGGCGGCGATCCAGTCGTACACACACTGCAGCGTTTCGTCCGGCAGCGGCACCGTGGCGCCCAACGGCATGATCGATTCGCCACCTTCTCCCAACAGCCGGTCGTACAGGTAGCTGGTGTCGGGGTCTCCCACGACGATGTACGCGCCTGCACCCGACGTCACGTCTGCGGGAATCTCGGTGACGAGGTCAGTTTCGCCGGCGCCCGGATGGCAAACCACACAGTTGGCGACGAGGATCTCCTCCACGCCAGTCCATGTCGGCTCGCAGCCGCCTTCTGGGAGAGGCCCCGTCGGGAACAGGTGGTCGTCGCAGCCGACGAGGAGCAGGGTCAAACCAAAAAGCGCACGCATCCGAACTCCGTGGTCAGTCGATCACAGCGCCATTGTTGATCCATTCTTCTACATGGGCGACGTCCTCGAGCGGGAGCAGTGCCCCTTCGCCCTGGGGCATCGGATTGAGGCTGGCACCCGTCACGTCCAGCCAAAGCGTCGACGTCGATGCATCGCCTGCCACAACGTAGAACGCTGTGCTGTCATGCAGGTCGATCCCAGAAATCGAGGGATGGCACACGTCGCAATGGTCCACGTACATCGACTCCATTCCAGCCCAATCCGAACTGTAGGTGTTGCCGCTAGTGGTATCGGTCTCTACGGGGTCCGGACCACACGCACAAAGTGCTAAAAACAGGAATGTACGCATCTCAACTCCGACCCGCGACGACTAACCCAACAGGGGGTCTGATCGCTACCCGTTGGTCACTTTCTGCGTGGCGTCCATCCGCCGGTTTGGGGCTACCTCGGAATTGTCTCTGGCGGGCGTAGCGGACTCGATGACGCAGGGCGCTCGGACCTCCGGCCGTGCGTCGGGGCGGCCGGCTTGATTCGCAGCTTCGTCGTCTGGTGTTCAGGCGGCCCGTGATGGGCGTTGTTCCGCAAAGGTCGCAGCATGTTCTCTCCAGGCGCCGTGCTGGCTTTTCCAGTAGTCGTCCCACCACCCATTGGCCTTGATCATCCGCAGTGCGAGCACATCATCGACGTGGTCAGGGTGCCACCACGCCCCTCCGATCTTCAGACGCGCCTGCACGAGGTTTCCGTGGGCGCTCTCGATCTCGCTACTCGCTGAACTCCAGCCGCGCTCGCGGTATTCTGCGTAAGCCACCGCGTCTTTGTTGCGCTCGAAGTACGCCGCTTCCTTGCGCAGCGTGTCGTTTCTGGATGCCTCGTCTTTCCCTGACGCTTCGTACGCGCGCTCCAACTCGGCGACCACCTCCATTGCCCGCCCGTTCTCCATCTTCGCCAGCGCCCCGCTTGCCCATTCCTGCACCGGCACGGCCGGCGCGAGGGCGGTGCCCGCCGAGGTCAGGTGCTCCTTGCAATGCGGACGATCGAGGATGAACCGGAAAGGACTCGCGTGAAACGCCTCCGCCATCCGGGTTCGGATGTGCTTCGCGCCGTCGGCGATTCCGCGCACCGCCGTCCGCTCAGTCCAGCCCTTCAAGCCGGCGAGCGCGAACAGGTCGTCGAAAGAGGCGTCGAGGTCCCGGGTCGGACGCAGAGTGTACAAACGGCTCGTCTCGCCAGGTTTCTGAACGAGGCCGGCTTTGACCTCCTCCCACCGGCACCTCTTACGTCGCTTCAGCAGCTTGCGGACCGGCGACCGCTCCGGCTCCTGCCCTTCTTCGGCCGGGACCGACTCAAGGGTGGCGACCGGAATCATCCCGCCGTCCCATTCGGCCTCGAGCTCCGCCGCGCCATTCGCGGGCTCCGGACCCGGTTCGGCAGCAGCTTTCCTCACGACCGCGAGACGTTTGTCGATAAACGCGCGGGCCTTCGCGCCATGGTGATGAAGCAGGTGCAATGCCGTGGTTCGTCCCATGTCGACGCCGGGATGGTGACGCGCGAGCTTGTCGACGGCCTTTGCGCAGGACTCGTCGGTGGCGAGGTCCACGGCCGCTTCCGCTGCGAGCAGCGACCACGTCTCGCGGTCCGTGCCAAGCCACGCGTGCAGCGGCCTCGAGGACGTCCCGCAGACCCGGCAGTACGTGTACGGGTCGCGTATCGACACCGCTCCAAGCAGCGTCTTGCGCTCCCAGACCGTTCGCCTCTGCGCCTCCATCCGGCGACCGCAGGCACACCGCGCGCGCCGGCTGAGCGCCTGCTCGGCGCGCACATCGGCGAAGTCCTGAAGCATCCCGCGGCCGGCCTCCCGAATGAGCAAACCGACCCACTCCTCCGCGGCAAGTAAGTCCGGGAACTGCTCCCCGTCGGCGTCCGCAACAACGAGAGCGCGGAATCGCGCACGGAACTCGTGGGCGATAGGCTGGAACTCGGGCGGGAGCATGGTGGACATCTTCGTTACACAACCGAAGTCTGCCGTGTTCCCGCCCTTCCGTCGATCCCCCGATGAAAGTCGCGCACCAACGGGTGGGCGCGATGATCGAAAGCCGCTCTACGTTACTCATCCCGCTCCCGATCCCGATCCCGCTCCCCCGCCCGACGCGAGGCACCGATGCCGTTCGACCACGAGAAGCTCGACGTGTACGCGGTCGCCCTCGACTTCCTGGTACTCGCGAACGGCGTCGTCGAGGGGTTGCCGCGAGGCCGCTCCCACATCGGTGATCAGCTGTCCCGCG
>CAMASI010000056.1 GCA_945861065.1 Klebsiella pneumoniae
GAATCCCGACGCCCTGTTGTGGGTGGACACGCCGCAGGGCTCGGTGTGGTACACCGGCGACCTGTTGTCCAATACCACCGTCGAAGACACAAAGGCCCCATTACGGTGGATTTTCTCGTTGCTGGGCGGAGGCGCAGGGTTCAAATTCAACCCGATTCCCGCCCTGGTGTACGTGTCCTCGAAGCCCAATTGGAAGAGCTCGGTCAAGGCGGCGATGGCCGCCCACCCACCGATCACGCTCCTGCCAGCCCACGGGTCGCCGCTTCGCACCGATGTGGCCGCTCAGGTCGCAACCGCACTCTCATAGCGCGGTGATGTGTAGGTCCACCAACCACTCGGTGCCCAGCCAGGGGTAATCGTCGCCGATTTCTTCCCTCCTGGCTGCACGCCGTGCCACCTGTTGTGCCGTCACCATCTCCCAGCCTAGGACCGGGGTGGGTGCGCCGACATACACGTCTCCTGACGTGGAGCGCGGGAGCGCTGGCATCCGAGCAAGGAGCAGGTGGCCGCCGTCGAGCACCTCTTCGACCCGTAGTTGTTGCTCACGATGGGACCAACCGCGACTCCGCTGCAAGTCCCCTTTGACCGCTTCGACCACCCGGTCATCAAGGCCGCCGTCCGCAATGATGAGCTTTTCGCGTAGACATCCCAAGCCAAAAACGAGGCGGGGCACGAGTTGACGACCCAACGACTCGGCGGCCTCCGGGCCAAATACGAAACTCCGATCAAATGCGACACGATGTCTCAGGAGCGCAGCTTCGACGTCCCCGAGTCCGCGCCCCTCTACGCCAATATACTGGAAATGCTGAAAGTCCGTGAAGACCAACGGCGTGCCATGCGCCTGGACGGCCGCAAAACAGGCGGGACAACGAAATATTTCGAATCTGCGCTGAAGAATTGCCTCTCGAACCTCCGGAAGGCGCCCGATTCGTAAACCGCGGAAGAGCGCTTCCTCCCACGTCTCGCCGCATCCGGGACAGGTGAGCCGATGGACCTCACGCGTGCTCACTGCAACGTCGCGGCCGCAGCGGCAGCGGCGGCCCGAATCCCGCCGTCACTGTGGGACGCACCGGCCCCGGCGAGCACGGCCTTGGCCTCGGTCCCGCCGATCTTTCGCAATGCCCCGACTTGATCTGCCGCCACGAACGCATCACGCTCAGCGAGCAACGACTCACCGAGGGGTCCCACGGCCGCCGAATCTCCGATTGCGCCCAAAGCGACCGCCGCGGCCTTCCGAAGGTCCGCCCACCGGTCCGTCAACAAGGGCACAATGGCCGCTGTGCCCCGCCGGTCTCCTGTCGCCCCCAATTCTCGAACGAGGCGGGCCCGGGAGGGGCCTGAGGACGACCCGATCTGGCTGATCAGCGTGACGACACGGTCAGTACCGTCCTCCGCGGGCGACGTGAGAAATACCACCGGCACGCCGGGCCGAGCCTCCACACGAAGACGCTGAAGCGCCGTCGAGGGCGGTGCGCGAAACACACCTTCAAAAACCCGGCCGGTTCCGTCCAGCAACGCCAGCGTCGGCGGCTGCACAAACTCAATTCGCCCTTCACCCCACGCGCCTGCGAGCGCCCGGGCGACGTCGGCCGGAGGCCCAGCCGAAAGCACCTCCACCCACGGTCCTTGCCCAGCGAGCGTGGCGACCCCTGTGGAGGACACAAAACCACCAGGCCGCCCATCCACCTGAAAATACTGCCAGCCGCCGATGGCGTAGGCCGGCAGCTCCATGGGCGCGCCACCGCCGAGCGCGGAGGCTACCCGCTCACCGGCATTCATGTCCCCACCGCGAGCGCCCGCACAGGCGATCCAGGCCGAAGCCAACGAACCAAGAAAGGCCACGTCACGGACTCCCCGCGGCGCCGGCCGGGGCCGGTGCGGCGGCCGGCGCTGGCGGCGCTGGCGGCGCATGAACCCCAGCCACGTAGGGATGGTGATCGACAATCACGGTCGAAAAGAACGTCTTCACCGGGCCTGGCAGGCTTCCGCCCCACAACGCGTGGTCCGTATATCCGGCCGGATCCTCGAAGTACTCGGCGTAACAATTGGCGAAAAACTCTCCCTCCGACATCGCCGTGTAGTTGTCAGCGGTCGACGCCACGACCGACTGTCCAAACGCGCTCATCTTGTAGGCTTTTTCGTAATAGTGGTTGTAGAAGCGGCCATCGGGCCAGGTCGCATATTGGTTGTACCAGGTGGTGGCAGACAACGCAAAACAGGATTGAATCCGGGCATCCATCGCCGCCCACTTGCGATCGAGGTCCGTCGTGGGTGACGTCACATTCGGGAGCGGGTTGCCGGTGGCCGAAAGCGCGCGGCTGCCCCCCGAGTGTGCCGTAAGCATGTCCAGAATAACCGTCTTGTCGGCCTCGGCGAAGGCCACCGCTGTGCCGGACGCGTCGTTGTACGTGGACGGCCAACCGCCGAGCGCCGCGATGATTTCCCGAAATCCGTCGACCGTCGAGCTGCCATACCAGAAGCCGACATCGTTCTGGAGCCACGAGTTGATCGACCCAGCAAGGCCTCCTTCGTGAATACTATGCCCGATTTCGTGCCGAATCGTGTGTTCCAGACCCGCCGGGTTCGCGGCCGCGCCCATTCGAATCTGGATGTCCGGGCTCGCCCAGAACCCGCCAGCCCAATTGTGGCGGATCGCAACGAACGAGCGCAAGACCGTGTTCCCAGTCACATCTGCGTCGGGCAGCACATCCAGCTGACCCCACACGATTCGGATTTCGTCGATGCTCCAGTCCACCAGCGTCGCCGTACCCATCATCCGGTCCAACCAAGTTGCCTCCTCCCCAAGCTGCGCAGTCTTTTCCCAACGCGATTCCAGCGCGTGACCAAACCTCGCCTCGAACGCTGGTTTCGCAAGTTCTGGCCCCCAAACCTCCTTAAAACGCTTCAGGGCAGCACGGGTGGCCGGTGACATGCCGGCACCCCGCGGCAGGGCGGCGATCACCTCTGGCCAGGAGCGCAGGATTCCGACGACCACCGAAATCAGCGGCAGCTGCGCGTCCGTCACCGCCGGAGAACCGATTTCTTCTAGCGCAGCGACAGTTCCGGCCGAGTCAAACAGCCAATTGACCAGCGCGGGGCTCGTAGACAGCAGCGTTCCCCACTCGGGCGTGCCGCGCGTGGAGCCAAATACCAGCAACGGATTGGTACCGAACAACGGATAACAATCGATAAACAACTCCGACCAACCCACAAAGGCGCGGACCTCGGCAACCGGGCCCGCAAGCCAGCCCTGCCACACGGCAGAACCCACATCAAGCTCGTCGGAACGACGCAACCAATACGCCTTCCACTTCAACTCTGCGCCCAACGTATTGAGGGCCGCGACCATCTCGGTCCCGTTGAGTGCGCCGGCAAGATTTCCCATCAACGTCCAATCCGCCATTGCCGACCCACGCTCGGCAGGCGTCAGCGTGTTGATCAGCTGCAGGCAAAGGGATTCGTCGACATTTCCGAGGAAGTTCCCACACGCCGCTTCCGTCAACTGCTCCAGCGGCGTTCCATCGTCCTCATCGCGCGCAATGCCCACGGGGACGGCGGAAAGGTCAGGGGCCGACCCGCCGGACGCCATTGCACGACCTGCCCCTTTTGCTTCTTGTTCCGCGGCTCCGGCAGGCGCGGTCACCCCTTCTGTCGTTCCGGACGTGGCCAAAGCGGACGGGGAGACGACCGACGCCCCGGAACGTTGAAGCGCGTGGGCGACTTCGTGGGCGACCTGCTCGCGGGTCGGCATGCTGTCGCTGAAGCGCACTTCTTCACCGCTTTGCGTGGCGTCCGCCCCGAGCCCCGCCAAATCGGCCCCCAACTGAACCCGCAACCAAGAGAGGTCCACCCCAAAGAAGGCCTCCATCTCGTCGCGAAAGGGCAACTGCGTTGGCGTAGACGGGGCCGGCGTCGGCGCCTGAAACGACAGGGACATATTGGCCTCACCAAACCTCGACAGTGTACCGCAATTCGTCTCGGTATGACCCTCACATCTGACGATCGTCGGACCGTCGTCGACGACCGACACCCACCAAAACGCTCGAACCTTGGTTTTCACCGGGCACGCGCCTTGCGGGGCGCGGTCCATGCACCCGCTCACGCTCGCCTCGCTCGGCATCCTCGCTGGCATTGCCCTGTGCACCCTCAGCGCACCTCCTCCCGTCATCGCAATCGCGATTGTCTGGACCTGCTGGACCGGATTCATTGCTCAACGCCCCGGCACCCCTTCGCAGGCAAGCGGCCTTTCGATTGCGGCTTGGTTCCTGTGGGGATTGGCCAGCGGCGTGTTCGCTGTCGCCAGCCAACCCGAGGGTCCGCTGCTTCGGGGTGACGTAAGCATCGACGGCGTCGTTGCCGGCGCCGTGATCGGGCGCGAGGCTGACGTGTCTGTCACCGCAGTTCGACTGGGAGGCGACGATGCCTGGGGACCGGCTTCCGGACGGGTTCGTGTGACGTTTCCCGATGGCGCGCCCGACACCGGTACGCGCTGGACGATTTCTGGAGGTGCCCGACCCTACACCCGGGCCTGGCTCCCGGGCGCACCCGATCCAGTCGCGTCCGCCCGCCTCGGACGGGTGCGAACGTGGATGTGGGCCGAATCGGCGATCCCCGCACAGCCACCAACCGCCCCTCTCCCTGGGGGCGGCGACCGGCACGGACTGATCCGGGCGTTTCTCACTGGCGACCGATCCGACGTCACACCCGAAGCCGACCGTCTCCTTCGGGCCACCGGCACCTCTCACCTGCTGTCTGTGTCCGGATTTCATGTGGCTACCGTGGCGCTGCTCACGGGGGGTTTGCTGGGCTGGGTCCTCCGTCTGAGTGCAGTCTATTGGCGCGCCGGCGTACCCCAATGGCCGGCGCCATTGGTGGGCGCCCTGGCGGGCTTCTTGTACACAGAAGCCGCCCACGCAGGCATCCCGGGCAGGCGTGCCGCCTTGCTGTTTGTGGTCCTCGCGTTGGGCCGGTCCTTGGGCCGCTCGCCTGCCACAGGGCCAGCACTTGCCGCCATCGCGGCCATCCTTGCTGCGCTCGACCCTCCGTCGCTTTGCACCCCAGCCTTCCAGCTGTCCTTCGGCGCTGTCGCCGGGCTGGTCACCGTCTCTCCCGCCCTCGCGCGATTCATTCCGCCCGACCTGCCACGGCCGATCGTTTGGCTCACGACGGCGCTCGTGGCAAGCTGCGGCGCCACCGTGGGCACCCTGCCCGCGTGCGCTTGGTGGTTCCAAGAGTTCGCCCCGTCCGGCCCACTTGCCAATCTCGTCGCCCTCCCATGGACGTCTGCAGTCATCATGCCCGCGGGAATCGGCGCAGCGATCCTACCAGAACCGGTGGCCTCCGTTGCTCTGGCCCTCGCCACCGGTGCGGTGGACGTCCTGATGGTGGTGCTCGAACAACTCGCGACGCCGCTATGGTCCCCCGCAGTAGGCCCATTCGGCGTCATGCTCCTGTGCGTGCCCCTGGTCCTCCCTCGGCGACCGATGACTTCAGCATTGGCCATCCTCACAGCACTCGCGCTCAAACTTCAACCGTCTGGTGTACTGGTCGTCGAGCAGTTGGACGTCGGGCAGGGTGCCGCAACCCTGATTTGGTTCAAAGACGGAACGCGCTGGCTTGTCGACGGCGGTCCCTCCGGCGAGGGTGTGCTTCGGTACCTGCGCCGCCGCGGCATTCGTCGTCTCGACGCCGTCGCGGCCACCCACCCTCATCTCGACCACACCGGCGGCCTCGGCCCCGTCCTGGACAATCTGTGGGTGACTGAACTGTGGCGCGACGACCCGGCCTGGGGCGACGCCATCGGGGAAGCCGCGTCACAGCGAGGCGTCCCGATTCGCCGCCCCGCCGTTGGCTTGCATCCCCCTCAGGGATTGCGAGAACAGGATCTCAACGAACGGTCCTTGGTCTTGAACGCAGGGACAGACTTGCTGATGATGGGAGACGCAGGCGCCAAAGCGGAGGCGCGCATGGCGGGTTCGCTTCCTCAGGCACGGATTCTCGTCGTCGGCCATCACGGGTCAAAACACGGAACCAGCGCTGACCTGCTCGCGGCCGTGCAGCCCACCGTCGCGCTGATCGGCGTGGGGAGACACAACAGCTACCGCCACCCTCACCCCACGACGCTCGAGCGACTGAACGAAGCAGCTGTGCAGACGCTGCGGACCGACCTGCATGGCACCATTGTCCTGACCGTCCTCCCCGACCAACTCGTCATCCAGAGCCGTCGCGCAGGTTCGTTGCGGTGGACCGACCCATCACCCACCACAACAAGACCGCCCCCACCACGCATAGCGACAAGCCCTGTGAAAAACTGAGCCATTCACCGAGTACCGTCGGCATGAACGAGCCGCGCTCGGGATCACCGCGGAATCCCTCCAACAACAGGCGTCCGACCGCGTACAGGCCAAGGTAGGTTGCGAGCGCTCTTCCAGGACGCAGGCCGACCTGCCACACACGCCAGGTCGCCAGCGCCACCAGGACGAGCCAACCAGCTTCCGCCAATTGTGAGGGGAACAAGGCCACCCCCTGTGGCGCGCTGGACGCTGGGTGGGAAAACGTCAACCCTCCCCAGCCAGCCCAAGGCACGCCATAACAACAACCCGCCAAGAAGCAGCCGATCCTAGAGACGGCGTGACCCCAAGGAAGCGCTGTCGCCCACACGTCCAACACGGCCAATATGGGCATGCGCGTCGCCCACATCCACCCGATTCCAGCTGGAAAGCCGAGGATCATGGCCCCGTAAAACACCAGACCGCCATTTCGCAGGTTGACCATCGCGACGACGTCACCCCACACGGCCGGGTGTTGCCATACCCAAAGCCCCCGCGCCCCAACCAGAGCGCACAACGCCACAAACGCGGAGAGGTCCACCGAACGCGCAGGCGGGATGCCCAGTCGCTGGGCGCGCCATGCACCAATGGCCGTCGTCACCAAGAAAGCGAGTGCGCCCAGGACCCCAAAACCGCGAAGCGAGAATCCGTCGAATTCAGCGACGATGGGCCACAAAGAACCGCCTCAGGGTGCCGACGGAGTTGCCGTCGGCACGTCCGCCACCTCTCGGTCACCCATCAACAGATAGTGGAGAAAGAACACCGTAACGCCAACCACCAACGCCGAATCGGCGACGTTGAAGCTTGGGTACTCATAGGTGCCGATGCGCTCGATCAGCCACGCCTTGAGCGGTGGGTGATCCGTATAAAAGCGAAGGAAGTCGGTCACGTAGCCAAACCGCACCCGGTCGATGGCGTTGCCAATCGCCCCAGAAAGGATGAGGCCCAACGTGAACGAAGCGAAACGTTCCTCTTTGGGGAGACGGCGGTACATGTCAATGCACACCGCCACGGCGACGAGCGTCATCGCGAGAAAGATCTCGCGGTTGTACTTGCCGTCTCGCATGAATCCGAAGGCAGCCCCCGGGTTTTGGCTGTGCACCAGGGAAAACAGGCCCGGAATGACGACCACCTCGCCTCGATACAACTCGAGGTTGGCGACAATCCACGCCTTGCTGAGTTGATCGGCCACAACCCCGACAACCAACGTCGCCCAGAACACAACGTTTCGCGGGTTCACCAGTGACCTCCACCCAAGTTCCGATAGCCCTGAGATCCGGGCCCGGCAATCTGGCTCGGTGCCGGGTTAGCTCGCCGACCCGGAGGGGCCGTGTCCCGAGAGGAAATGCCTTGTCATGTCGTGTTCGTCGGGGCGGGTCCTGCCTGTCTGGCGGGCGCCATCCGGTTGATGGACCTCATTGCCTCCCACAACGAAGGCGTCGCGAACGGTAGCGTCACCGGCGACACCCTCGACGACCCGATGGTCGTCGTCATCGAAAAGGGCTCCGCCGTGGGTGCCCACCAACTGTCAGGCGCCGTCATGGATCCGCGGGCGTTGGACGAATTGGTGCCCGATTGGCGGTCCCGCAGCGACTTTCCCGTAGAACGATTCGTAGAACGCGAAGCGATGTGGCTGCTCACGGAAACGTCGGCGATCGAAGCCCCGTGGATTCCGCCAGAACTGCACAACCATGGCAAACCCATCATCGCCCTCGGCCGTTTCGTCCAATGGCTCGCCGGCATTGCGGAGCAAAAGGGTGTCAACATCTTCCCAGGGTTCGCCGGCGTCGACCTGCTTTGGGACGGCGACCAAGTCGTCGGCGTACGCACCGGAGACAAAGGAATCGGCAAAGACGGCACCCCACGCGACAATTTTGAGCCCGGGATGGACCTCAAGGCCGCCGTCACCGTCATCGGGGAAGGGCCGCGCGGTCACCTCGCACGGCGGCTGATCGAACGCCGAGGGCTAGACGAAGGCAAGGCGCCCATGGTGTACGAACTCGGCGTGAAGGAGGTTCTAGAACTTCCTCCTGGGCGCGTCACGGAGGGCTTTGTGGCCCACAGCGTCGGTTGGCCATTGAAACCCGATACGTTCGGGGGCAGCTTCTTGTACACGCTCGGCGGCGACAAGGTTTGCGTCGGTCTCCTGGTCGGCCTGGACGCACCCGACCCTGGGCTGGACGCGCACCATGAACTGCAACGACTCAAAACGCATCCCACGATCAAAGGAATGCTCGAGGGTGGGAAGGTCGTGAAGTACGGCGCTAAAGCCGTCACGATCGGAGGCTGGAACAGCGTTCCCAAGCTCGCCACCGACGGCGCAATGCTGGTCGGCGACTCCGCATCCTTCCTCAACCCCATGAGAATCAAAGGAATCCACCTGTCGATGAAGTCGGGCATGCTTGCCGCCGAGACCGCGTTCGCAGCCCTGAAAGCTGGCGACGCTTCAGCGCTCGTCCTCGACGCTTACGACGCGGCCGTTCGCTCCAGTTGGGTCCGCGACGAGATGGAACCCGCCCGCAACATGCATGCGAACTTCGCAGCAGGCGGCTTGTTCGGCGGACTCGTCCGGACCGGTGTGCAGTACTTCTTCGGTCCCGGGCCCGAGCGCACCGTCGACCCAGACTTCGCCCACATGCGCAAACAGCCAGCGGCGGAGCCCAAGGCCGTGGCCTACGACGGAAAATACCTCGTCGAGAAACTCACGGATGTGTACCATTCGGGCACAATTCACGACGAGTTCCAGCCGTCTCACCTGAAGATCGTGGACACGGAGATCTGTGCGACGGTGTGTAAGGAACAGTACGGCAATCCGTGTACGCGCTTTTGCCCAGCTCAGGTCTACAACATGCGTCCCAACGCACAATCAGGCCGTCTGGAAATGTCGATCGACTTCGCCAACTGCGTACACTGCAAGACGTGCGACATCCGTGACCCGTACCAAATCATCACCTGGGTCCCACCCGAAAGCGGGCAGGGCCCGGAATACGGCTCGTTGTAGCGCCGTAAGCGGAGCCAGCGACACCCCATCAACCTGCTCGGACGCCGCTCTACGGTAGGTCGGTGGCCAACGCGTCTCCTAGCACCACGCAAACGATGCCGGTCCGATCTCGAACGGCCGCCAATCGCCCAAGCAGCGCGGCAACTGCGTCGGTTCGGGCCCGTCCCATATCCACGACGAACTCAATCCCCCGGGTCCCCAGCGGTTCAGGGTCACCGGTATAATGAAATCGTCCCTCGTCGCGGGTTCCGAAACTTCCATTGAAGCCTGCGAGATACCATTCAGCCCATACCGGTTCAACGGCAGCGAGCCGTTGCTCGAACGGCAACGTTTCCCGAAACAACACGGCGACCTGAAACCAATGCCAAGGGCAACGAGAGCTCACCCACACCGGGAGCGATTGCCCACGCCACTCAAACAAGACCGGTAACGAAGCGAGGGGCTCCAACGCCTCCACAGCGACAATGCAGGGTTCCGACTCGGTCGCCACTACCGCCATTTCTCCGGTCGCCGGGAAAACGAGATCGACCCGCTCGAGCGCATACGGTCTAGCCCCCTCCGGACGAACCGGCCGTGGCACACCATCGGGTCCCACCGCCATTCTCGCCGCCTCGGCGTACCAGCCTTCCGATCGGCGCGGGCCTGCCACTTCGTCGAACAGATCCCGGTACCCTTGTTGGTGCGCCTCTAGAAACACGGCAGCGTCGATGTCCGATTCGGTCGCTCGCCGCACCGCCGCAGCGAGATCGAGAAGGCCAACTCGGTCATCGCCGGTCAGCTCACCTGCACAACGCTCCAAGTGCTTCACGCCTTCGGAAAGCCTTCCCGTTCCAAGGCATAAGCGCGCCAAGGGCAAGCGCACCGCCGCATTCCGAGGTTCGTCGCGCAGTAGCTCCTCATAGGCAACCCGAGCCTCGGCAACCCGATCCGCCCGGACAAGCGCCGCAGCGCGCTCCGGACGAGCCGCGTCTCCCGCCCGTTCGAACGCGCCCACCGCCTCGGCCGCGCGACCACCAGCCAACAGGGCCGAACCGAGCAGGTGCCACGCACTCAGCTCGTCGGGAGCACCGTCCAACACGCGTCGAGCTACGTCAGCCGCTTCCGCGAACTTTCCCTCGGCCAGGGCCAATCGGGCAGACGACAACAAACCCGACATGGATCCTCCGCAGCCGGAGGCCTCGCGTCAGGTGTCCGACGGACCCTTCATATCGTCGACCACGAGGTCGAGCAGCGTGGTCGCCAACAGGAGGATTTCTTCGTGTTGCACGGACTCCTCCCGCAGTTGACGGAACAGGGAGCGTGCAAGGGTCGTGGCGCGGGATTGGCGGAGTGCGACGGCAGATTCCAGGGACATGTCCAAGGGGGACTCCTGAGGGGACGCGTCAGCACCTGCAAGAATGGCGCCACAGAATAGTTGGCGTTCGGCCGTCAGAGTGCGTAGCCGGCTACGCAGGGCGAAAGCGACCGCGCGCGTAGTACCGGTGACGCCTACTCGAAGTAGTGGTTGTACTGCATGGACAACGAACCATAGTGGAACTGCCAATAGCGGCTGACCACTGGCACCGTAGCGCCGGCATTGATCTCGTCGCGCCGACGGTCCCCCGCGGTCGGAAAGAACTTCATCCCGAACGTCGCGGTGTCGAACTGAAACACGCCGCCTTCCCACGCGAAGTTCTTCGCGGTGACCGCCGATTCCAAGAACAGCGCCACCGTGTCGGACGCCAAATAGGTCGCGGCCGCCCCACCCACCAACCCGACGCCCACGGTGGACGTGCCAAGCGTGATGTCCGGGCCAAGTTGCGCTTGAAGGTCGAGCTTTGCGATCTGCTTGCCAAAGGCCAACTGTGGACGCAAACCGAAGAAGGCCGGATTCGTATTGACGTGCGTGTCGCCGATGAAGGTGAGAATCGTCTTCGTACGCGTTGATTTCACGAGGGCCCAATGCACTCCGGGCTCTAGACTCCAGCCCGAGTAACGGCGACGGATTCCGGCATGCACAGAGAACCGGCGTGACAGCGCATGCTCATAGTCGAGTGCGAGATTGAAATAATCTGGAATTCCCCACTCAAAGGCGGCCTGTAAACGCGTTCGAGGGTCGATGTTCTCCAACAGCAACGCCTGACTAAATCCGATTTGTTTGTCCTGTAGGTCCAGCGCCGAGGACTCGGCTTCGCGCGGCCCGTACATTCCCTCCATCAAGGACGACGTGCGGTCTTCGATTCGCTTGCGGTACGCAGTATTGTTGTACTTGAGGAGGTAGGCGTCCCACGCTGCGACCTCTTCATCCGGCGGAAACGAGGCATACTTGGACACGGCGGTACGGTAGATCTGATCAGAGTCGGCACCCGGTCCCATCGGAACCTTCGCGGTCTCCTCGCCGAGCAGGTCGATCTCGTCGCCCTCCTCATCGCGGAACGTGTCGGTCGCGGTGTCCTTTTCGACGCTCTGGTCGAGGTTCTGAAGCTGGTCGGCCGCTTCAATTCGCTCGACCTTCTGAATCATCAGGTCGTCGTCCTCCTCCCCGAAAACGTCCGCGTCTTCGTCGTCGATGTCCTTTTTCTTGCCATCATCTTCAGGCGCCTCCTCTGTCTTGTCCTCCTCGGTCTTGTCCTCCTCATCGTCGGCGGGCGGGGACGCCGCAAGCGCGGTCGGCGCGAGCCACAACGCAGCAAAAAGGGTCAGCAGGCTGGGACGCACGTCGATCTCCCGGGGCGGGTCGGATAGAGCGCGTGGCTATCCCGCCCCGCCGCCGGGGGCCCACGGAGGGTTGGTGGAGGACCACGACTGGGAGCGCCTGGGTGTCCGCCACACACACCGGGCTGCAGCGGAGGAAGTCCGCGACCACCTCATCTGCCTTCGCGGTGGCGCCCCATTCTTGTCTCCAAGAGATGCGCTGACACTTCTCCGTTGGCTCGACGACGACATTCCTGTTCCCACCTTGTTGTTGGCGCTAGAGCGTGCGGTCGCATCGCGCCGAAAAAACCGCGCCCGTACACCGTTGACGCTGACCGCTGCGGCCCGGCATGTCGTTGTTGTCGCGACACGAATGCCCGTTCCAGCCCCGCCCACCTGGCATGAGACGCTTCGAGCCGCGCGCAACGATGCGACCGAGTCCTACAACGCACTTGAGCCCAGCCAACTGGCGGTCCTGCGAGCGGCGGCCGCCGCGGCTCTCGGCGACCTTGTGGACCTCGTGGACGAGAACACAGCTGTCGCATTGATGGAGGAGGAGATGCGCGATCAATTTCGCAGAGCCCGACCACATTTACTCATCGGACGGGCGTTCTTACAAGAGGTCGACCCGTGACACAAGACCCGCGCGCGCTCGCTTCATGCCCCAATTGCCACGGAAATGGCCTGCTTGTTCGCCGTTCGGGCGACCATGCCGAGGCCACCCCCTGTCCGTGCAGGGGAAACTGCACCGGTTGTTCTGGCACCGGATTCGCTCGCTCCGAGGAAGGGCTCTCACGCTGCGACTGCGCCGAATGGGATCGGCGGGCGGTGCTGCTAGACCGAATGGGTCTGCCCGCACGCCACGCCCTGAGCACATTGAGCAGTTTCAGGGACAAGACCCGCGACCAGACCGCGCTCAAAGGTGCTCTTTCGGGCTACCTTCGCGATGCGCCAGAGCGTTTGCTGGACGGAAGGGGAATCGTGCTCCACGGCGACGTGGGCCGCGGAAAGACCCACCTCTTGTGCGCTCTTTGTCGCGAGTTGGTGCTTCAGCGGGGAATTGCGGTGCGATTCGTCGAGTTCAGCCACCTCATGTCAGACCTGAAGGCGGGCTTTGATCAAGGTCAATCCGCGGCCCGCCTACTCGAACCGCTCATTCAGGTCGACGTGCTTGCCATCGACGAACTGGGAAAAGGCCGTTCAACACCCACGCCGTTCGAAGAGATGGTCGTAGACGAGCTCGTCAGCCGTCGCTATGCCGCAGTGCGCCCGATCCTCGCGACGACGAACTATTCACTCCCGTCCCGTTCCTCCTTTGTTGGCAATGCCGCCACGTCCAACAGTCTCGGCGACGTTGGGGCACGTGTTGCCGCAGATCTAGCGCCTCCATCCTGGCCTAGTCTCGCGGAGCGCGTCGGAGACCGGGTCGTCAGCAGGCTGCTTGAGATGTGCACCATGCTCGGGGTGACGGGCGAGGACTGGCGCCTGGCCCAGGGCGCTCCGCCGCGCCGAGGTCGCGCGGGATAGCTCGCCCCCGTGCTGAACCTCTCGTTTCCTAGTATCGTCCCCTGTCCTCCATCGGAACGGCTGGGCGCTTGGCTTGCCCAACGAGGGGAGCCCTGCGCGATCGACCAAGAGCGCGTCACATTGCGTGCGTTGCCGGTGTCTTTCGTGGCTCCCGCCGGGATCGGAAGTCTTACCTCTGGGGTCGACATCACCGCCGACCTGCCGATCACACGTCTCGTCGACCTGTTGTTTGACGTGTCGGTCTTGGTGGGCGCCGACGTCCACCTCATCGGGCACGGCGAGGTCACGCGTAGCTACCTGTGGCTTGCCATGGTCGATGAAGTCGATCGGAAGCGGCTGGCCGGTGCCGTTCGTCGGGCGGAAGAACACGGAAACAAACAAGACGTGCTGCAGCGGCTGTGGGCGCTGGCCTCGACCCTGTGCCCCGGATGCGACGTTCGCTGGGACGCACAGCGTCGCCGTTTCATGGAACTTCGCGAAGAGACCGGTGAAAATCACCTCGTCCAGGTCCCGCCCGACCGCATGTTGCACGTGTTGGCTTGGCGTTGGCTGACCGATGCGTGGCCGGCGGTCGCCGAGTACCGATGATTCTCGGGCTCGATCACGTCGCCATCGCAGTCCACGACCTTCCGACTGCCGTTCGCCGATTCGCGGAGGACCTCGGCATCGCGTGCACCTCGATCCAGGACGTGCACTCTGCGTCTACGACGACGGCATTCCTCCCGATTGCAGGACCCACGAGTTTGGAGATCGTAGCGCCTCTGGACCACAGCGGACCCTTGGTTCGCCACCTCGCCAAGCGCGGTCCTGGACTACACCACCTGTGCTTTCGCACCGACGACATCGCGGGTGACATGCGTCGACTGTTGGCGCTTGGGTACCGATTCACCACACCGGCCCCCACGTCGGGCGCCCATGGCAGCCTCGTGGCCTTCCTCCATCCGGCGTCAACCGGCGGCGTGCTCATCGAGCTCACCGAGCACCCCTGATGCGTACGCGGGTCACCGCTACGGGTGACAGCACGTCCCTGGCAGACCGGAAACGCCTCGCCGGTCAACGGATGATGATCGGCTTCGAAGGCCCGTCGGTAGGCCCAGATCTCGACGCCGTGGTGCGCGAAATTCGGCCCGGCGGATACATCCTTTTCGGCCGCAACATCGTTGAACCAGGCCAACTTCGCGACCTCAACGACGCGTTGGCCCAGCTCCGTCAACCGACCGCTCCCCCGATCCGCGCCGTGGACCAGGAGGGTGGACGGGTGCAGCGTTTGCGGGAACCGTTTGCGGCATCGTGGCCGAGCGCCCGCGTGGTTGCCCGCGCGGAAGAACACACACACGACGTTGCCAGGGGCATCGCCTCAGAACTTCGCGCGGTAGGCTTCGACCTCGACTTCGCGCCCGTAGCGGACGTAGACAGCAACCCAGCCAATCCGGTGATTGGGGACCGGTCCTTTGGACGGGACCCGCGCGAAGTCGCACGACACGTGAAGACCTGGGTCGTGGCGATGCAACAAGAAGGCATCGCGGCCTGCGCAAAACATTTTCCTGGCCACGGCGACACCAGCGTGGACAGCCATCTTGAGTTGCCCATCGTCGAACGCGACGAGCGCGACTTGATCGCGAACGAGTTGCTTCCGTTCCAAGCTGCCATCTCGGCGAATGTCGCTTCGATCATGTCCGCCCACGTGGTGTTCCCCGCCCTCGATGAGGGCAACCCAGCGACTTTGTCCCCCCATGTCATCCCTCGACTTCTCCGCAAACGCCTCGGATTCGACGGCTTGGTTTTCAGTGACGACCTCGACATGAAGGCGATCGCGGGCCGGTGGGACGAGGACGCGATCGTCGCTGGCACGACGGCGGCCACCGTGGACGTGCTGCTTGCATGCCGCGACCCCCTACGGCAGATCGCCCTGTTTGAGGCGCTCGTTCGGGCACAGGAAAACGACGAGGCCTTTCAACAGGCCTGTCGTACAAGCGTAGCGCGCCTCGACCGCGTCAGGTTGGGACTCTTGCGCACGCCACGCCCACCGTTGACGCGTGTGGGAGATCGCGAGCTCAGGCTTGTCGCTGACCTCGTCCGGCTCCGGGGCGCCTGACGTGTGGTTGTACCTCCTGGGATCCATCGCGCACGCTCAGAATGCCTGTGAAACGCCGCCTCCAGCTTTGACCGCCAGAACCGCCGTCGCGTGGGTTTCTCGGCAACAACGACGCGCAGGACTGCAGCGAACACTCGACGTCGTACAGGTTCGCGACCTCCGTCAATTTGCCGAAAGTGCAGACGTCAACGAGGCCAGAGTGTTGCAATGGCTCGGGCTGCGACGATCGAGCCGCCCGCCGCAACGGCCGTGGAAAGTCGTGATCTTCGATGCCGATGCCGATTCCTTGTGCCACCCGCTGCTGGACAGTTCCGACACACAGGAACAAGCGTGCGCCGACCCCGGTCGGCTTCCCACAAAGCGCAATCCCGGCTGTGGCTGGCGGTTCGATTTCGCTACCGAGGGTCGCGGCGCCCCGGCCCTTCAAAGCGACTGGCGCAGTCTCGCCGTGGACGGGTTCTGCCTCGTGCCCCTGTCTCGCTTCCTCGAAGAAACCCGCGCGGACGCAGGCCCTCTAGAGCGGTGACCGAGCAGGTTGAGGGTAGGAGCGCCAGCGAGCACCGAACGGAGCGGGCTGCATCGCCCGTGACGGAGGAGCGGAGCCAGCGACACCCATCAACCTCCTCGGACGCCGCTCTAGGCGTCGGCGGCAGGTAGGAACACGACGAGGTCTGCCCAGCCGGTGACGGCAACGCCGTCGCGCTCAAAGGGACGAACCTCGGCTGAGGCCAGCGCACTGCTGATCGCACCAAACACCGCCGGTCCGTTACCGACGACGGCCACCCGCGACGGCTTGCCTTCTACAAGCGTCCGAAACGCGTGGGGCCCGCGCCAAGCGAAAATCCACAATCGTTGTTGAACTGGCACGTCCCCACCCTACACCGCATGTCGGCGCAAACGGCAACCGTTTCTCCACAACTTTGTGACAAACGTGCGACACTAGGATCCCAGAACTGTGATCGCGCCCCAACCGAACCACATCGCGGCCGCGATCGTGCCCGCCAACGGTTCCCAACGAGACGCCAACGTCTCCGGATTGAGGAACGCCCGTCGCGACCTGCGTCGGAGCCGTTCAGACTCGGCTTCGGTCGGCGAAACTGTAGCCGTTGATCGGAGCCTCATGAATCCTCCAAAAGGTACTCGGCGAGCCGCTTCCTCGCCCGTGAGAGTCGTTGACGCACCACCTCAGCGCCTAGGCCCGTCACCTGCTGGATCTCTGCAGGTTCCAAGCCTTCCATCCATGCGAGCAGCGCAATCTCCCTCTCGGAAGCGGGCATGGACGCGAGAACCTGCTCGACGCCGTCGGCAACAGTGGCGCCGGCAAGCACGTCGCTCGGATCCGGCGGCCCGCCCCATCGGCGCCTTCCCCACTGCAGGAGACGGGTCCCATCGATGAACGCCCAACGATGGTGGCTGCGGCATCGGTTGCGCACCACAGTGAACAACCAGGATGTGACATGCGCATCCGACCTCAAGGTCGCACGTCTTAGGGACAATTGAAGAAAGCCCTCCTGCACGATCTCTTCCGCGACGGCACGTGATCCGGTCATCCGAGCGGCGAATACAAACAACCGCCCGTGAAGCGCGTTGAACACCGCTTCAAACGTCGCGACGTCCCCCGCCGCCAAGCCGACCACCCACGACGATGGACCCGATTCCATACCCAGCACACGCGCCAGCGTCGGATTCGTGACATCCGTCACCGCGGAAAAAGCCAACCCACCCGCGCCACGACGGGTCCTTCTGGAATCGCGCCCAAAACCACCCCCTCAATGGACCGTCGCACACAGTCTCCGGCCGCGCCGTCCACACCGAGAACGGTCGCAACTCCGTCCGCCGCAACCTGAACCGTCGCAAGCGTCACGCCGTCGGATCTGCAGGAGGCCAATCCCGCCGCACGCTCTGAAAGTTGGTCCTGAATCACCCCGCGCAGCCGGAGGTCGGCGCCCGCTTTCGCACCCAGCAACACCCTGGCGTCCGGTCCAGAGGGCCACAACATCACCCCCACGCCCACCAAGGCTGCGACGACGAGCAACGCCGAGGCGCCTCCGGCCGCAGCGGCACCGGCACCGGCGAGCGCGCACCCTGTGGCCGCGGGCGCAGTAGGCACCGGTTGGGGCGTCGCCGTGCGCAGCGGCCGCTCGATCGGCCTCGGTGCCACGAGTACGGGTGACGGAGCCGGAGGACGAGGCGCGGAAATGTCTCGGCGCTGAGTTCCCTCGTGTGTCAACTCCAGCGTTCCCGATTCTGACGGCGCAAGCGGCGCCTCCAGCATTCTTCGAAGCCGCTGCAATATCTGCTGAATCGTCCACCGATCTTCGGGTTTGGCTGCCAGCATTTTGCCGAACAGCTCGCCGAGAGCCGCGGCCTCAGCCGGCGTGGCCTGGATGACCGATGGATCGAGCCGCACCGGCAAAGCCGCGAGCCAAATCTCGTAGCAACCCTCTACGTCGGTTCGTTCGGTAAAGGTGACGGGTGCCCGACCGTGCAGGAGGTACCAAAGCACCGCCCCCGCAGCGAAAACATCCGTGGCCGACGTCGCCGCCTGCCCTTCGAATTGCTCGGGCGCAGCGTACTCGGGGGTCCCCACAAACGTCCCCGTCCGCGTCAACTTGCTAAAATCCCCGCCGGACACCTTCGCAATTCCGAAATCCGTCACCCGCACATGCGGCACCAAACCCTCGCCGAGCCGCTCCCGCAGCAGCACGTTGTCTGGCTTGAGGTCACGGTGCACGACGCCACGCTGGTGCGCGACATCCAGCGCCGCAAGCACCTGCCGAAGGATGCCCGCGGCGACAAACGCGGTCACGGGACCCTTCTCCTCCACGAAAGAACCCAGGCTCCCACCCTGCTCAAACAGGGTGACGAGGTACGGTTCCTGGCCTGCACGTTGCACAAATCCGCGACAACTCACAATGTGTTCGTGATCGAGATCCTGAAGAATCTGAAATTCCGTCGCGAGCCGACGCAAATACGGACCCGACGCCCGCGCCGCGTACAGCACCTTCACTGCGAGGTCGGGCGGCACCGAAAGGCCGTTCCCATCGATCGCCCTCGCAAGGTACGTCAGACCGGCTCCTCCTACGGCTAGCGGCCGGACGATTCGGTAATGGCGGTCAAGCTCGTCGTCCGTACCAAGAACCAGGCCCCAGCCGGCAGCAGGCCGTTTGCTGCCACAGCCAAGGTTGGGACACCCCGTAGCGTCATCCGCGAAGGTCGAGAGGCACCGGGCACAGTAGCGACTCGCCATGACGCTGGACGTACGCCGCCTGAGGGGCTCCGTCGAGCCGCAGCGCTGCAGTCACTCGCGGAGCCGCTACTCGGGCTCGGGCACGTGGAAATCCACCAACAGCATCGCGCGTGGAACGAGGTCGCCGCCGTCTACAATGCCCATGTCCAATTCAATGGCCGCATGGAACCAGTCTGTCGGGTCCACCCGACCCGCTATCGACGCGACAAATGGATCAAGCTCGACGCCGAGCGCCTCTTCGACGGACTCGGGCGCTGGCTGAGCGTCGAGCCGAACCGCTGCCCCCCAGGTGGACTCAGGCCAGAGATTGGCCACGACCTGTCCCCCAAAGAACAGATCCGAGCCAACGACGCCCGCGTCGACCTCAAACGTCAGCCACAACTGATCGGCAGGGTACACCTCGTTGGCGCTGAACAAGGCCGCATACCGAAGATCGGGCAGAACATGCACCCCCGACCAGGTTCCAAACGTGTCTTGCTCCGTCGCGACGCCTGCGCCCGCGGCGAGAACGCCCCAAGCAAGGTCATGCCCAACGTAGGAGAAGAACTCGGTGCCATCCTCCAACACAATTCCAGGCTCCACGCCGATGTTCTGCCCGATCTGCAATTCCCAGCCCTGCGAAAAGCCCGGCAGGTAATTGTCGCGCTCGTCCCATTCCTGAATGCCGACGTTGGGGTTGTTCACACCGCCCCGGACACGAAACCTGTCTTGGCCGATCTGAAGCTGGGCGACCTCGGGTGGCAATGGATAGGCAGGCCCTTCCCCGGGTGCAGCCGGGTCGAAATGCACGTCGAGGTCAAGGCGAACAGACCAACTGTCTGCGTCCAACCGAGCATTTAGCTCCAGCTGGGAGGAAGGGTACGCTAGGACACCTTCGGAGTCGGCGGTGACGCCACTCGTGACCCCCGCACCCACCCAAGAACTCGGCTCCTCCGCACTCGCCCAGCTGGCAAGACACAACCACATGGCAACTCCGGCTGAGGGACCTTAGCACCTCCGCTCTCGATTGTGAGCCTGTAGTGTTTGAAGACCTCGGTTTGGACGAAAGCCCGAAGACGCGAGCGGCGGCGAGCCGTTTTTCCGTCAGCTCGGACACGGACGAAGTCTTCACGCTCGCGTTCAAGGTGCTCGACGAGTACTTTGGTCCAAAGCGCGAAATGGAACAGTTGTCCGCACTGGTGGCGTGGCGCGCCGAGCCGTTTCGCTCCACGCCGATGCCGGGTGTCGTCGCGCGCTACCATGTGGCCCTGGCCCGAGACGAACACGGCGAAATCGCAGGGGCTCGCGACGCACTCATCGCCTACGACCCGGCCCAGGGGGACGCCGTCGCCCTCTTGTCGCACGCACGCGTGCTGCCAGACTACCGCGGATCCGGCCTCGCCGGCTTGCTACGGGCGATCGTCACGCCATGGGCGCACGAAGACGCCGCGACGTTGGGCTATCGGCCAACCGACGTCGTGCTTGTTTCCGAGATGGAATTCCTCAACCCGAACGACCCCGACAGCATTCGGCGCCTCGCAGCCTACAACCGCGCTGGCTTTCGCGCTTTGGATCCGCGCCGGCTCCGGTACCTGCAACCGGACTTCCGCGTACGTCCGGGTGCCCCATGGGTGGCCGTTCCACTGCAATTCTGCGTGCGACCGACCCAGGCTTTCTGGCCCGCGAGTCGCGTCCGACGCGTCTGGAGCCTGATCAACGCTATCCACGGGGCCTATGTCTCGGCGGCGCAATTGACGGATCTTCAATCGCGCTCGGTCGACCGGCTAGGCGACGAGGACGTGCACCTGCTTCCGATCTGAACTCGTCAGGGTAAACCCGCGGTTTCTCGCCAGAACCCGACGATTTCCTGCGTCGCGTTGATGTCGCGGCACACGTCTGCGCCATCGCCGGCCAAGACCCCACCCGGCCAAGCGTGCCCACCGCCTTCGATCTTGAAGAATCGGACATGGGAGCCGGAATCACAGGCGTTGAAGTCCCACTGCGCAACACGGGTCTTATCGGCCGGTGAATCTGTCCTCGCAGTCACGGTTCGTTTCGTGCGGTCGCAGCCATACCGATTCACGAAGAACTGAAGGGTGTCCTCGGCGCTCAACGCCCTTCCAGGTGTGGCCGCCCAACCCGCATTGTGATCTTGCGTTCCCATGAAGTACACAAATTGGGCCCCCGCTTTCGCCGGATCGCATTGGTCACGCACCGTTTCCTGGAGTTTGTGCGACACCGTTGCAAATCCCTTGAATAGTGCCGGCGCCTCGCACATCAGTTGGTACACGAATATCGCTCCGGCGGAGTAACCCGTCACATAAACAGACGATTTGTTCCCGCCAAAATCCGCCGCCACTGCGTCGATCAACTTGCGAATCACGTCAATGTTCGAGTGGTCGTTGCCTTCCTCGAAGAGCCACGCGCCGCGATCGGGCACCCGCCGCTGTCCATTCGGAAAGACCAATACGTAGCCCTTGTCAAAGTAGCTTTTCCAGTTGGGCGCAATCGACCTGGCGTCGCTGTCAAAACCGCCATGCAGCACGATAATTATCGGCAACTTGTCCGTAGCTCCCTTAGGCCGATGAATGAATGCGGAACGCTCCTCCCCGTAGCCATCCTTGCCTAAGCCGATCAGCGTACACCCGTCGATCTGCCCGACGCGTCCTGACGCAGGAGGCGGCGACCCAGACGGCGGACCCTCCTCTCCGGCGTCTGGCGGCGTGCCACCCTCAGGGGCGCTCCCTTGGGGCGCGCTACCCCCTTTCCGTTTCCCGTCGTCTGGCGAGCCGTCGTCACCTTCGGCGGGCGTGCCTGCGCCGTCACCTGGGGAGCCAGACCCGTCACGTGACGACCCGGGCCCAGCGCCAATCGCCTCGCCAACGCGTTCCTGGACGTCGCGCCGCCATCCTTCACGGCAGCCAAGCACCGCCAGCAACCACAAAAATCGCATCGTCCCTCCCGGGTGGACCCTACACCACCGGGCCGCTAGGCGGTACTACAAAGCAACTCCGAGGCAGGGATGACCGAACTCAACGAACCCAGAAATGCGCGCACCGCCGGCCCCATACCCGGACCCCAGTCGGAGGCGTTGCGGCGTCTCCACGGCGCCGTCATGGATGCGCGCACCATTCACGTGTACGCCGACGCGCAACGTTGCGTCGGCAATTACCTCGTCGACGTCGACGGCAACGTACTCTTAGACGTGTACGCGCATATCGCTTGCCTCGCGCTCGGCTACAACCATCCAGAGCTGCTGGCGGCGTGCCATTCAGGTCGGTTCGATTGGGCCTTGGGTTTCCGCCCGGCCTTGGGGGTCGCGCCCCCGGCGGAATGGGTCACCGAGGTTGTCCCTGCACTGGCCAGGGTGGCGCCAATCGGTCTTCCAAGAGTTCTCACGGTGGGATCCGGTGCGGAAGCCGTAGAGAACGCCCTCAAACTCGCATTCGCGTGGAAGTTGAGACGGCGACGCGGGGGCCCTGCGAGCCCAGCAGACGCGTTGGCGGCGATGAACAACGCACAACCTGGCGTCAACGACCTCATCGCTGTGTCATTTGACGGCGGATTTCACGGCCGAACCCTCGGTTCGCTGTCGCTGACCCGCAGCAAAGCCGTCCACAAAACTGACTTTCCCGCGTTCGCTTGGCCTTCCGTACCCTTCCCGTTCCTCCAGTTTCCGTTGGAAGAGCACCGGGTAGCCAACGACCGACGGGAAGCGCAGGCGCTGGAGGCTGTGGCGCGGTTGTTGTCGGTCGGGAATGTCGCGGCGGTCTTCATCGAGCCCATTCAAGGCGAAGGCGGCGACCGGCACGCGAGTCCTTCGTTCTTCCAAACGCTTCGTACACTTTGTTCCCGTCACGAATCGCTGTTCGTCGCAGACGAGGTGCAAACAGGTTGCGGCGCCACCGGCACGTTCTGGGCGCACGAGGCCTGGGGACCGGAAACACGACCCGATATCGTCACTTTTTCCAAGAAAATGGGACTCGGTGGCCTGTACTTTCAGGAGGACCTTCAGACCGAACCCTGGAGAATCTTTCAGACATTCCTAGGAGACCCTTTGCGAGGCGCACAACTCGCGCTGACGCTACAGGTCATGGAACGCGACGGACTTGTAGAACACACGCGGCGAACGGGATTGGCCCTCGTGGCTGGTCTGCAGAACCTGGCCGTACAGCGGCCCGACGTCTTTGACCAAGCGCGCGGCGCAGGCACCTTCGCGGCCATCGATGTACGCGACGCTTCGACCCGAGACGCGCTCATCCACGGCGCACGCCAGCGCGGCCTGGAAATCGGAGGCTGCGGCGATAGCACCCTCCGCTTCCGCCCGGCCCTCATTTTTGCCGAGCGGCATGTCCAAGAGACGCTGTCGATTTTGTTTGCCACCGCGGGCTCACTTCCCTGATCATTCCGGCTCGACACCGGCCCGCTCCCGATCCGCAAACACAGCGCGCGGGCGCTGCCTCAATCGCTCCGCGAGGTCTGCCAAGAAACGGCCGACGTCGATAGTCGGCGCCTCTTTCAAATAGCGGTCCACAATGGGGGTCGTCCCCACATAGTGACGCTCATAGGCGGACCTTCGAAGCAATGGGCGGAACCGCATGAGGTCCTTCGGCCCGGTCGGCAAAGGCAAAAGGTCCACGTGAGCGTGGGTCTTGGCCCGCTCATCGAGCTTGCCGAGCACCATTCCGAGGTTGTCCTCGAGGTCCTCCTCCGGACAATGGCAGGCAAAATCGTCGTACAACCTCCGCGCGATCGCACAAGCCTCGGTGATGGGCATCCTGGCTTCCCGCTCTCTTCCCATCCGGCGTACCAACACCAGAAACGGAATGGGCTGCCAGCCTGTGGCCTCGACCACATCAGGCGCTCTAAAGTCCGGTTGTAGGTACGCGAAGTGCCTGGGGTCGATGACGTCAAAGCCGCCTCGCCCGTAGAACAACATCCGTCGCCAACTGGTCTCATCCTCTGGAGCGAAAAACTCCATTTCCGCGCACAGGTCAATCCGGCAGCCGAACCCCTTCGACGGCTTGTCGGGAAGGGGCAACGCGATGAGACCACGGCGGTGCAGTCCTGCGAGAAACCCAAGCGCGATCTCCACGGGACAAATGCGGAGCCAATAGGACAACACCGTTCCACGGGCCTCGGGCCTCATCACGATGTGCGACAGGTAGACCACGCAAAGGTCAGGCTCATCGAAGGGGTGAACGATGACGCTTCCATCGCGGACGCCACGAATTTCCCCATCAGGACCACGCGCGACCAACAAGAAGTAGCGGATGAATGCACCCGAAGGCTCTGGCTCCCAAGGGTCGTCCAACAAGAAACGGCGAATCGCGTCCTCGCGCTCCATCTCTCCGCTACTGCCGAACTCCGCCCACAACAGGTCGAAGGCAGGTCTGAAGTCGGGATCGTCCGGAGACGAGATCTCCCAGACCGCAAATTGGCGGGTTTCCCGTTCGATCATCTCGACAACGTCTTGTCGATACAAGTCGTCGAGACACAGACGAAGTCGGCGGGAAGCCAAGTGGACCTCTCGTTGCGATAACCCCCTTCTTATGGCAGACGTCGACCCCAACGCTTCGCTGTGGGCCGCAACTGCCGCCCCAGGCGAAGCGACCCCACCCCTTAAGGGTCGCCACACCGTGGACGTCCTTGTAGTCGGCGGGGGATTCACCGGCCTCTCCACGGCATTGCACCTCGCAGAACGGCATCCGCACCTGCGCATCGCCGTCCTGGAGGCGAGGCGGGTGGGCTCGGGCGCCTCCGGTCGTTGTGGAGGAATGGCGCTCCACTGGTTCCACTCGCCACACGACGGTGACGATGAGAGCCTCGTCGAAGAATGGCGGTTGACGGACGAAGTCATCGCCTCAATGGACGGACTTTCCGCTCGGTACGCGTTCCCCCTGCGAATCCGCCGGGGCGGCGCACTCGACGTGCACGCACCCGGGCGCGACGCCGAGCAAGCCCACAAACTCACCGAGCGTCTGTCCGGCCTCGGACTTCCGGTGTCTTGGCTCTCGGGCCGAGCGCTCACCGCACGCCTCGACCTGCGAGATGCCTACGGCGCCATGTACGACCCCGATGCGATGGTGATTCACCCGATGGACTGGTTGATCGGCCTGCGGGAGGCGCTGCTCGGTCTCGGCGTCGCGGTGTACGAACGAAGCCCGGTCACGCACCTTTCGTTGGGGGCCGAGATCGAAGCCACGACCGAATCGGGCCAAATCAGAGCCAACGCCGTCGTTCTCGGTACCGGTGCGTGGACCTCTTCCCTGGGACTGTTTCCCCATGCTGTGCTCCCCCTCCACGCCCATGTCGTGGCGACGAAGTCGTTTTCCGACAGCTGGTGGACGCTCAACGGCTTCGCTGGTATCGCGGGCATGAGCGATGATGCGCCGCGCCTAGGCTGGTCCGCGCTGTCACCGATGGGCCACCTACTGCTCGGCGGCGGTTCCAACGACGGCTACGCGTACCGGGCCTGTGGCCGACGCACATGGCCCTACCCCCGCACGGTAGCGCAAACCGAGATTCACAGCCATTTCACCGGGTGGATGCCGTTCCTGGCCGGCGCGCCCATCGAACGCAGCTGGACGGGCGTCGTTGACCTGTCGCTTGATCGCATGCCCCGAATGGGCGTCACCGGGCCCTACAACAACGTGTACTACGCACTGGGCTTTTCTGGCCATGGCGTCGTGATGGCAAACCTCGCCGGTCGCGTGCTGGCGGACACGTACGACGGGGACACCCAACGGTGGCAGAACACCCCGTTCTTCCAACAGCCCTTTCGGCCTTGGCCCCCAGAACCGTTCCGATGGGTTGGGTACCAACTGGCCACACGATGGACCGGACGCTCGCCCCGCGCTCGTTCCTGAGCAAAAAATTCGAAGACCGCCGTAGCCATGACTCCACACCGCGTTACGGCCCGGACCCTCACGAGAACCCCTCGGCGCGATGGACGCACTGATTCCAACAGCAAGTTTGTTTGGGAACCCCGAGCGGGCCATGCCTCGGCTGTCCGGCGACGGAAAATGGGTCGCTTGGCTTCAGCCCGTGAACGGCGTGCTCCAGGCCTGGGTCGCACCTTCTCAATCCCCGCAAGCAGCACGCCCCATCACACATGAAGGTTCAAGGGGCGTACAAAACACGGCGTGGGCAGGCGGCCGTTTCGTCTACGCCAAAGACGCGTTGGGCGATGAAGATTGGCACTTATGGTCCGTCAACCCCGACGGATCGGATCCGAAAGACCTGACCCCGATTCCAGGCGTCAGCGCCACCGTTGTCGGCAACTCACCGGTGCATCCAGGCGTGCTCCTGGTAGGCCTGAACGACCGAGAACCGGCGCTGCATGACGTGTGGCGAATCGACGCGCACACCGGCGAGCGCACGCTCGTTCTCATGAATGAGGGCGAAGCCGGTTTCATCGTCGACCGCGAACTTACGGTACGGGCGAGCGTCACCATGTCGCCGGACGGTTCGCTTCGATGGGAGCTCCGCCACGGGGCCGAGCGGGCAAGCTGGTTCGAGGTGCCGGCGGCGGACAGTCTCACCACGCAAGTTGTCGGCATCGAAGGTCGAATCGCGTGGATTCTGGACAGCCGGGGGCGCGACACGGCCGCCTTGGTCGAGGAGAATCTCGACACCGGTGAGCGCCGGGTGCTCGTTGCGGCGACCGATTCCGACGTTCAAGAAGTCTGGAAACACCCGATGAGCGGCGTTCCACAGATGGCGTTCACCGAAGGGGAGCGTCGAAAACCGTGGAGCCTGGATTCCCGGGCCGGCAACGACATGAACTGGCTTCACACGCAACTCCCCGACGCCGATCTCCACTTGGTTTCGCGCACCGACGACGACCTGACCTGGCTTGTCACCGAAGAACGATCGGATGGTCCCCTCCGGCATTGGACCTTCCACCGAAAAACGCAGGCATTAGAGCTCCTTTTTAACAGCCGGCCCTGGCTCGACACTGCGCCGCTCGCGCTCATGCGCGCCGTTACGATACCCGCCCGCGATGGCCTTCCTCTGGTCAGCTACCTGACCCTCCCCCGGTGGGTCGGCGACCGGCCAGCTGCGCCGCTGCCCCTGGTGCTCAACGTACACGGTGGCCCCTGGGCGCGTGACCACTGGGGCTACGACCCTGAAGCCCAGCTGTTCGCGAACCGCGGCTACGCGGTGTTGTCCGTGAACTTCCGCGGTTCTACAGGCCTCGGGAAGGGCTTTCTCAACGCGGGTGACCTCGAATGGGCCGGCCGCATGCACGACGACCTGCTCGACGCTGCCGATTGGGCAGTCGAACAGGGAATCGCCGATCGTGCGCGCGTGGCGGTCGTCGGCGGAAGCTACGGCGGGTACGCAGCGCTCGTGGCGCTGACGTTCACACCGGGTCGTTTCGCTTGCGGCGTCTCGCTCGTCGGCCCCTCCAATCTGCTCACCCTGTTGGCCAGTATTCCCGCCTACTGGGCTCCGATGCGGGCCATGTTCACGACCCGAATGGGTGACGATCAAACCGAAGAAGGCCGCGCTCTGCTGTGGGAACGGTCGCCGCTCGCCCGTGTAGCCGAAATTCGCGATCCTCTGCTCATCGCTCAGGGTGCCAATGATCCGCGTGTTCGTCAGCAAGAAAGCGAGCAAATCGTACAGGCTATGCGCGAACGGAAGATTCCGTTCACGTATGCCCTGTTCCCCGACGAAGGCCATGGCCTCGCCCGCGCCGAAAACCGCCTCGCCTACTATGCCCTGGCCCAGAATTTCCTCGCACTCCACCTGGGAGGGAGAACCGAGCCGGGCTTGCCAGGGGGGTCGTCTGTCATTCTAGAGACCTACTGACCGAACGTCACAACGTACGGCCCCGTTACGAAGGCCGACGGACGGGCGTCGCGCTACAAGCGCCCAGGGTTGGAGTCGTTCCGTTGTCGCAATTCACAAAGGTTGCCGCTGGCTTTGCCTCGGTCCTGTTGGTTTTTTCCCTCGGTAAAATTGGCTGCGCCGGGGACGCCCCGCGGCCCACACCCATTCTGCGCGCGGAGGCCACGAGCGTCATCCTCACGCAGTTGGCCTTCAAGGAATTGGAGGTGCCGGACCAGAGTCGTGCCGAGCGTCCACCAGAATGGATTCCCATTGCTGGGCCGTGGAAGTATGTCGGGACCACCCGGAAAGGCATGCACCGGTGGGAGACCGCCGTGCCATTTCGTCCCCGCGGTCTGTTCTTCCAGCGCGCACAGCCGGGAATGGCTCTGCGAAAAGCCCGCACAACGGAGCATATTCGTTACGACCGTTTCGGTGAATCAAACGACCCCATGTGGTCCCATGATCGAACTTCGCTGACCGTCTACCTACCGGAGAAGGGCACGGGACCTACAGACGGCGCGTTCGAAATCACCTACCCGAAAGCAAATGGCCGGGAAAATTCGCTCAACCGGGCAATGGGTGGCCAATCTCCAGAGGATTTCGTTCGGACGACGGCGGCCGACGGTTGGGATCACCGCATGGGGCTCCTTCTTCCGGCGCCCGCCAAAGTGGCCTGGGAATTGACGGTACCCTCCGCCGGGGAATTGCATTTCGCGCCTGGAATCATCGAACCGGAAGTCTTCGACGGCCCACCCAGCGATGGCGCGCGGCTCGTGGTCGAAGTCGAGGAGAACGGGGCAACGACCCAGGTCTACGCCGCAGACTTGAAACTGCATGGCTTTGCCAATGTAGACGTGGATTTGTCGAGATGGGCGGGCCAAAAGATTGTCCTCCGAATGAAGACAGAGCCCGGCGTCAGCACACAATTCGATTATGTGTTTCTTGCAGAGCCGTCCGTCACCAGCCGCGTGAGCGACCCTCGCCGCGTCCTAATGATATTTATCGACACCCTTCGGCCCGATCATTTGTCCTACAATGGTTACGACCGACCCACGTCTCCAAAACTCGACGAACTGGTCGAACGCAGCGTAAGTTTCGACAATACACGATCCGTCGCTCCCTGGACATTGCCGTCAGAACGCGCCGTCCTGACCGGCCGCCAACCTGAGTGGTATTCCACACCCAAAGGAAAAACCGTTCAGGCGACGCTTCGGGAACACGGATTCGTCACGGCAGAGTTCGCCGGAAACGTCTATCTCTCTGCCAATTTCGATATGGAACGGGATTGGGATTTCCACCGCGTCGGTTTGTGGCCCCTCGCCGAAGAAGTCACCGACGACGCGCTAGCCTGGATGGACGCCCACGAAGGACGCGATTCACTGCTGCAAGTGCACTATATGGGTTGCCACCTCCCGTACCTTGAGCCGATGCCCTACCGGACAATGTTTGCGGGCAGTCCCGTCGCGGGATTGCGAGATGAGTTTCACCTTTCGGACGTGAAACAAGCCCGAATCGACGACGACGCCGACGCCCAGGCTTGGGTCAAGGGGCGATACGACAACAACATCCGGTACGTCACCGATCAGGTAGGACGCCTTCTCACGCGCATGGGCCCAAACGACATCGTGGTCGTTTACGCCGACCACGGCGAAGAATTTTGGGAACATCGTGGTTTTGAGCACGGTCACACCTTGTTCGACGAACTGCTCCGAGTGCCGTTGATTGTCATGGGTCCCGGGCTCACGGCCGGTCGTGTCACCACACCCACCTCCTTATTGGACATCACGCCCACGATCCTGGACCTGCTCGACCTCGAGGCCAGCGGATACGACGGGCAAAGCCTCGTGCCCCTGGCCCAAGGCGACCCGGCCGCGCAAACGGCATTCGCGGCGCGTGACCTCGCTTTCGGGCGACCGCTGTACGGCACGGAACGGTGGGGCGTGCTGCACGGCAACGAAAAATGGACGACGAACGAGGGGCGTGAAGCGCTTTACCTGGTGAGCGACGACCCAGAGGAGAAGAAAAACCTGCTCAAGGCCGATGCTGCCGACGCCGGCGCCCCGTTTCGAACACGCCTGGCCGAGGCCCTCGATCGCGACGTGGACTTGGGTTGGCGTCTCGCTCCGAACCCGGCAAAGGGCCCTGTGCCCGACGATTTGGTCGTCACGCTGACCGTGCCGGGTGGCTTCAAGAGCGCGTGGATCGGCAGCGATTCGCTGGAGACCGCCTCTGCCACCGTCGAGGTCACCGGCGACGTCGCCACCTTCGTGTGGAAAGCGGGCGCGTCGGGATCGGTAGAAGGATTCGCCGTGCCCAACCTCCCGCTGGCCGAAGCCATGCCGCAACTCGTTGGGCAGGCCACACAGGGGGGCCTGTCCTTCCCCCTGAACCCGGACCCAAAGTTCGGGACCAGCCCCGGAGCCATTCGGGTGCCCTTGGCTCGCGCGATTTTCCCCAACCGTGGCATCGGATTGACTTGGAGCATGAACCCAACACCCGACCCGGAGGCCGGCACCATCAAAGCCCGTGACGACGAAATGAACGGGTCACTCAACGCGATGGGCTACCAGGATCCGACCGAAGATCCGGTAGAAATAAGGGAAGAAAAAGCCAAGAGCAAGGCGAAAGCGAAGGCCGGCCCCTAAGGGCCCGCGCAAAAATAAGTTGCAGCATCGAGGGCTCGATGGCGCCCGCCGCGCAAGGCGCGGGGGTGCAGCCGAACCGAGGAGTACGTGGCGTACTTCGCAGGTTCGGCGGGGTCCCCGCAACGCAGCGCCGCGGGATGCCAGCGAGTCCGAATGCGCAAGTTATTCTTGCGCGGGCCCTAAGCCCCGCTAAGTGACCGCAGCGGCACCAAACGTTCGAGGGCGGCATTGAGCGTCGCGTCCTGTTTGCAGAAGGCAAAACGAACGTAGGTCGTAGCAGCCCCGCGAAGGAAGAAGGCCGACGGGGGGATCGTAGCGACCCCCAAATTCAACAGCGCGTCGACCGCCGCCCGGTCGTCGGTCCAACCCATGCGGGAAAATCCGGCACAGACAAAGTACGCCCCGTCGGGTCGGTGGACCTCGAAGCCCACAGATTCCAGTCCCGCGCACAACAAGTCGCGACGGTTGTTGTAGCCACGGCGGAGGTCGTCGAACCAAGCGTCGGGGGCTGCCAGCGCTACCGCCGCCGCGACTTGAAAGGGCGTGGACGTTGCAAACGTCACGAATTGGTGCACAGCCCGCAATGCCGTCGTCAATGGCGGAGAAGCGACCGCCCACCCAACTTTCCATCCCGTTAATGAAAACGTTTTGCCTAAACTCGTCAGCCGAATCGTTCGGTCACGCAAGGCGGGACGGGCCAACGGTGTCTCGTGACGCCCGACATAGACAAGGTGCTCGTACACCTCGTCCGACAGTAGCACCACGCCATGTCGCAACACCAGCGTCTCGATGATGTCCAACTCCGCAGCTGTGGTGACATGCCCAGTGGGATTGTGCGGCGTATTCAGCAACAGGACCCGCGTTCTGTGTGTGAAGGCCGCCGCCAATTGGTCAGGATCAAAGGTCCACGTTGGGGGTCGAAGCGGCACTGCAACTGCCACACCCCCCGCGAGTTCAATCGCCGCCCGGTAGGAGTCATAGAACGGCTCGAACAGGATGACTTCGTCGCCCGGGTTTACCAACGCCAAGATCGCATCGGCAATGCCCTCGGTGGCACCCGACGTCACAGTCACCTCTGAGTCCGGGTCCAAGCTGAGGCCATGATGATGGTGGTCATGCGCTGCGATGGCCGCATTGAGAACAGGTAGGCCGGACATCCGCGCATACTGGCCGTGCCCGTCCCGAATCGCTCGTATGGCGGCTTCCTTAACGAAATCGGGCCCATCGAAGTCCGGATAGCCCTGAGCGAGGTTGACGGCGCCCGTCGCTACCGCCCGCCGTGTGATTTCGGAAAACACGGTCGTTCCAAAGTTCGCAATCCGTTGAGCGCCCATGCCCGGCCGTCGCCGATTCGTTGCCCCGTGTCAAGGCCTGGATAGCGGGTCCCATGATCACCCTCCTGTTGACGTCCGCGGCTTTTGGCCTGGAATTGGGCAGCTCCCAAACGATTGGGGTCATTGCCACGCCCACTGGCTCGTTGCCGTCTCTAGACCTGCGAACCGAGAACCTGCTCTTCCAAATCCACGCCCTAGAGTTCGTCAGTGGGTTGGCGAACGAGCTGCTGCTGCTCGGTGGGGACCTGTACTTCGGAAAATTCAGCCGCCCGATGGGGCAAACGTGGAAGGGTATTGTACAGCCCGGCGTAGGCGTGAGCGTGCTCGGCGACCCCTTTGTCCTGTACGTCCTCGCGGAGGCCCGCCTTGGGGGCGAGATGACGACCAGCGGCGCAAGGCTAGGCGTATCGGTCGTCCCAGAGTTGGGTTTGCTGACGGGCGACCCTGACCCCGAACTTGTGGTCGGCGGGGGCGTCCAGTTTTCCGCCTGGTTCGGAGCCGGCAAATAGCGGAGCCAGCGACACCCCATCAACCTGCTCAGACGCCGCTCTAGCAAGCCTCGGCGAAAAGGGCGGACCGGTCACCGGCATGCGGGCGCGATCCCCACAAGCCGGGCCCGGCCCGCTCCCGGTCCCGCTCCCGCTCCCGCTCCCGCTCCCGCTCCCGACCCCCGCTCCCGGCGTCGCCCCTGGAAGCGTCAGCGATCATTCTGGAGCTTCTTCGCCAAGGCTACGAGCATC
>CAMASI010000057.1 GCA_945861065.1 Klebsiella pneumoniae
GTACGGTGAGATTGCCCAGCCGACGATGCGCCGCGAGAACAGGTCCATCACTGCGGCGAGGTACAACCACCCGGCTGGCGTTCGGAGGTAGGTCACGTCCCCGACCCACCGTTCGTTCGGCTTCGAGGCTGTGAAGTCGCGGTCGAGCAAGTTCGGTACCGGGACAGCGGACGGGTCGGCCTCTGGAGTCCTCGTCCATTGGCGCACAATCCGACCCCTCAGTCCCTGCGCGCGCATGACGCGGATGATCCGCTTTCGGCTCACGCGAATGCCCCGCGCGCAGCTCGCGCCTTCCACGCGAAGATCCTTCGCAACCTGGGCCGGGCTGCGGCCCTCGCTGGTGACAAGTTTCGCCGCCGAAGCCTTGAAGTCGGGCGAGTAGGTCTGGGGCGTCCTGCCCTTCTTGGGGGGACTGGGGTCGCTTGGTTTGGTCATGACGGACTCTACCTCCTTGGAAGTGTCCACGGCGCCGGATCAAGCCCATCGTCCAGCCGCGGGACCTGCTAGACTGAAGCGGGAGAAGCGATGCCGCCAACGCTGAAACTGGTGATTTTCGCCGCCGCCTGTTCGCAGGCACCCAACACGGACGCTCCCGACGACACCCAGGACACGCCCCAAACCACGGATTCGCCAACAGCGCCAACCGACAGCGACACGGGCGCAGCCGAGACAGGCACTACCCCCACCGACACCGGCGACGACCACACTGCCGACACCGGCAGCACCGCAGACACCGGAAGCACAACGACCACAGCGCCGCCCGTTGAATGCGAATCACTGTCGGGTGAGCCCGTCTCGATCACGCAACTCGGTGCGCCCCGCGCTTCTTACGGAATCGCGATGAACGACCTAGGCCAGGTCCTTGGGAGCGATCAGAATTCGTTGCTGGCTGTGACCTACGACGAAGTCGTGACCGTGCTTGCCCCCGGCTTCCGGTTTTCGCTACAGATAGCGTCCATCGACCAGGGCGACCTTGCCATTGCCCTGGACGACCTAGACAGTATCGTCCGATTCGATCCCGAAACCGGGGGGCAGAGCAATATTGTGACCGACACACAGGCCTACGGCCTGACCTGGGGCCCCGATGGCAAGATCTGGACAGCCGACGGCACCCGAGTAAACCGCGTGGACACCCTCACCGGAGCGACCGAACTCGTATGGGAACACGCGGGTTTGGCGCCCCGCGTGCTGGGTTTCAGTGTCGATTACACGAGATTGTATATCGGAACAACCTACCACGGCGGCGACCTTTTCGCCATCGACCTGGATTCCGATCACAATCCAGTCGGCACCGCCTACATTTGGGCTACCGGACTTGGTAATTGGATGGACTGCATTGCCGTGGACAGCTGCGACAACATTTTCGTCTGCGACTCCACAGGTTCGCGTTTGTACCGCGTCAGCCCTGACGGAACGACCGTCGATATCTTCGTGCAATGGACCGAGTCCACCTATGGACACGGCGTCGTCTTCGGGAGCGGGTTTGGGGGCTGGCGCAAAGACGCGCTGTACCTTCCCCAACCCTACAACGGGAACACCGTTGTGGAGGTCGTCATCGGCGTCGGGGCGGCCAACGCAACCTAAGGACTTCAGCTTGAACGTCGCCCTTGCAGCCGGGTTGCCGTGGTCCCTCGTCGCAGGGTGCGCGAGCGAGGAAGCTCCCGCCACTCTAAACGCGTGCGCCTTACTCGAGGCGTTGAACGCGCCACTGATCGCGATTCCAGGCGTGGCGGCAGCGTCGGCGAGAGGGTGCGAGTCCGAGAGCTTGACGGTTGAGATCACGGTCGATTGGCCCTAGTCGTGGCGCACGATGGTGGTCTACAACCCCGCCATCACAGGTTCCGAAGACGTCGCCCGGTACTACCAGGACTTTCGAGAGATTCCTGAAGAAAACCTCTGTTCCATATTTAGCCTTGATCCGGACGCGGCGACGGCCGAACAATACGAGGATTGGATCAAGGAGATGCAGGGCTGTGCCGACGTGCTCGGCGGACGCATTCTATACGTCGTCCCGGTCTGGGGCGTGCCCTACACCGTAAGCGGGCGCATTGACGACATCGGCATTCCCGGTGTTGTCGCGACAGTTTCGTTGGATGCGCTCGCGCACCCTGGCGTAGAATCGTGGGATTATACGTTCGCGATCTACGCGCCATTATATCAAGACGGCTCTAGTCTCACCCAGGAATCTAGCGGGTACAAACCCGCTATAAATCTCCGCCGGAAACCTGCCGTGCGGGAACCCTTTCCTCATGTGTACCTGGTATCGCGCATCGATGGCTCGACCGCTGAGGACGCAATGGCGCTCGTGGACCGAACTGCCGAGGCGGAGTTCTCCGCACAGTTGGGGGCTCTCGCAGGAACCGTCTATGTCGATGGACAATACGGCGATGTTCCGCCAACCACCGATTTGTCCGGCAGTTACGAGGCGGGGGAATGGAATATGTGGGGGACGCGGTATCTTTTCGAGGATCTGAGTTGGTACAACGTTCATTGGGACGGAAATGGGGTGGAGCTGGGGACGGAACCTGCGCTGACGACCTGCCCAGAGGCACTGTACTACGCGGGTTGGTACGCCTACTACAACTACAACGATTGTTTCGAATGGGCGCCCGGCGCCATCGGCGGACATCTCGACTCCTGTTCCGCGTGTGCGTTTCGCACACCTGGGAGTTGGGCCTACGGCGCGCTCCAGGACGGGATCACCGCGACGTTCGGTGCGGTGGCGGAGCCATACGTGGCCGGCATGCCCGAATATGACCAGTTCTTCCTCTACCTCACGAGCGGCGTCAACTTCGGAGAAGCCGCCTACGAATCCACCATCGTTGGCCTGTGGATGATGGTGTGGATTGGGGATCCGCTCTACCGACCCTACGCAATCTGAGTCCTCCACGCAATCGGCGACGTCGCCACCATCGCCACCGCCACGGCGCCCACACCCGTTGCACCCACACACCAACACCCCATCGCGGCGACAATCACACCGACAATCGCCGCAGACAGCCCAGCCAACACCGGGTCGTCCACCCGACGGGCAGCGATCCGCCCGACAACCCAGCCGCCAGCGATCCCGCCCACCGCGCAGGCCGCCAGGCACCAGGTGGCGCAGTCGCCTACCCCACAGACGGACGAGCGCGAAACCAGCACCAACACAAGCGGGATCGCACCGGCAGCGAGGCCGACGGGTGCTCCGGCACCAGCCGCGCCGCCACGATGCGCGAGCACCCACACGCCGACGAATAACAACACCGTCGCAAGCAAGTGCACCGGCGTCGTGCCTGCCAGAACCCCGAGCAGAATCGCGGGGCTTGCGGCCAACGCCGCGTCGCGCCAACGCCCACGTTCATAGGCGACGCGCGCTGCGAGTTTCAGGTCAGCGGACATCCTGCCTCCACAGCTCAACGAGGCGCCGCGTGGCGCGCTCCACGCGTTTCCGGAATTTCGCACCGGGTGGCAGGCCCTCGTCAGAGAGCAGCGTTTCCACGGTCGCCGCGTCCGTCGGGTCCAATCCGACCGCAGTCCGGGCGACGCTGCGCAGCAGATCCTGTCGCTCGAGACTCGACGCCAGCGCAGAATCTACGACGTCCGGAATAACGTCGACCTCTCCACGGCGAAACCGGCGCGTTCGTTCGCTCCGAGCCTTCCACGTCGCACACGCGAGAATCCATGCGAGCGCATCGCCTCGCGTCGGGTCGAAACGTGAAGCGTCGCGGAATAGGTCGATCAGCGCGTCCTGCGCCACGTCCTCTGCGATGACAGCATCGCCTAGGACGTGGGTGCAGGTCGCGCGCACGACCGGCCAAGCCGCCTCGTACACCGCGTCAAAGGCCGACCGGTCCCCATCCGCAAGGCGGATGAGGTCGCGGTGCAAGGAACGACGCGCCGAGGCCTCCACAAGTCCCTCAGCAGCAGGGCAGCCAGTCGCAGCACAGCAAACCGAGCGCACAACAATCAACCGTGGCCGCGGCCAGGGCCGTTGCCGGCAAGCCAACCGAAGCCAGGATCAGGGCGAGTTTGTACATGGGCACCTCCAGAGCACGAGGGATGGTGTCTCGCGCACCCCTTAGGGCACCACGGCGCCACTGTGTGACCGCCAACCCGTCACATCTTGTCGCCGCGACTTCAGGCTGCCGTTTCCCGTCAGGCGTCGCTGCCGTCATGTCGGATGATCGTGCGCGAATTGCCAGGAAGCACCCGCTTCCTCAACCGAATAGACTTCGGGGTAATTTCCACCCACTCGTCGTCGTCGATAAACTCCATCGCAATCTCAAGCGGCATCTGTCGCGCCGGCGTCAGCGTGGTTTTCTCATCCGCCCCGGCCGAGCGGAAGTTTGTGAGCGCCTTAGGCCGCACCGCGTTGACGTTGAGGTCGTTGATTCGGGAGTGCTCCCCCACAATCATACCCTCGTACACATCCTCACCTTCGCCCACAAACAACACGCCTCGAGGCTGAAGGTGGAAGAGCGCATAGGCCGTGGTCCGCCCCGTGCGATCCGCGACCAGCGCACCATTTGGCCTGCGTTGAATCGTTCCAGCGTGCGGCGCCCAACCGTCAAATATCGTATTGAGCACGCCCTCCCCGCGCGTCTCCGTGAGCATCTGGCCGCGGAACCCGATGAGCCCTCGGCTCGGTACCCGCCAAGTGGTGCGCGTCCGCCCGGAACCATCCGACACGAGGTCCACCAGTTCACCCCGGCGCGCGGCGAGATTCTGGGTGACGACACCAACGTACCCATCGGGGACGTCGATCAAGAGTTGTTCGAACGGCTCGTGTACTGCGCCATCCACCTCCTTGAAAACGACCTGGGGACGGCTGATCGACAGCTCAAAGCCCTCCCGCCGCATCTGTTCGATGAGGATGCCGAGCTGAAGTTCTCCGCGACCCCAAATCTTCATGGAGTCTTTCATCTCGCCTTCTTCCAGGCGCAAGGACACGTTGGACAGCACCTCGCGTTCCAGGCGCTCCTTGATCTGCCGACCCGTGAGGTTCTTGCCATCCCGTCCAGCCAGCGGGCTACTGTTGACGGTGACGGTCAACCCAATGGTCGGCTCGTCCACGCGAACCCGAGGGAGCGCCGTGGCATCGGGGCCCGTCGCAACGGTGTCTCCCACCGTCAGATCTTCGATCCCAGCGACCGCGACCACATCACCGGGCTCGGCGACGTCCACCTCGTGTCGCCGCAATCCCATCCACGTATACAACCACTGGACACGCACGTTGCGCACGCCATCCTTGTGGAACACCTGACCCGTGGACCCCTTCTTCAGCGGCGCCCCAAACAGGCGACCCACACCCAACCTGCCGACGTAGTTGTCGTAGTCGAGGTTGGTCACCAACATCCGCGCCGTAGGACCGGACGCCGCGGCAGGCGCTGGAACAAAATTGAGAACGGCATCGAGCATCGGACGCAGGTCTGTGCTGTGCTCTTCCAACGTCCTTGAGGCGCGGCCCTCTCGGGCAACCGCCCAAAGCACCGGGCAATCGAGCATGGCCTCATCGCCCCCAAGGTCGATGAACAGGTCGTAGACGGACTGCAGGACCTCTTTCGCTCGGGCATCGGGCCGGTCGATCTTGTTGATACAAATCATCAGTTTGAGGCCAGCCTCCATTGCCTTTCGAACGACGAAACGCGTTTGCGGCAAGGGACCCTCACTGGCGTCCACAAGCAACATAGCCCCTTCGACCATCATCATCACGCGTTCGACCTCGCCACCGAAATCGGCGTGGCCAGGCGTGTCCATGATGTTGATCTTGGTACCTTTGTAAATGACCGCCGTATTCTTGGACGCAATCGTGATTCCTCGCTCACGCTCGAGGTCCATTGAGTCCATCACCCGGTCCACGACTCGCTCGTGCTGCTCGAACGTGTGGCATTGCCGCAACAGGTGGTCGACAAGCGTCGTCTTACCATGGTCGACGTGAGCGATGATCGCGATGTTGCGGAAATCCAAGAGGCACCCAAGCGGCCGCCCCCCTGACGCGGGGACCGACGATAGGCAACCTCCCTTGCAGGCACCTGACCGGCCGGCGCTTCAACGCACGATATTTTACTTCAGAACGAAGGGGTACACGATATTCTGACCGCTACCGGTCGTCGGCGGGAAGGCAATCCCAGCGACCGCGGCCGCGAGGCAGCGTTCCAGGTCCGAACCGACATATTCGCTTTGGGTCACACCAACGCCTGACGCTTTCCCCGCAGACGACAGCGTGAACCGCACATCCACGCGAGGCGGAAGCGCGCCAGCCTTCAACAGGGGCACAAAACAACGCTTCACGGCGACGTTGCTCGACAACATGACGTGGATCACTTCGACGGGGACCGTTGCCATCGCTGCTGGCGCGGACGGCGCCACGGGGGCCGGTGCTATCGGTTGGGGTGCTGGGGCAGGCGGCGGTACAGGCCGCGGGCTCGGGCTCGGGCTCGGGCTCGGGCGCGGACTCGGGCTGGGTGACGGCGCGGGCCGGGGAGCTGCGGGCACCGGTGCGGCCACAGGCACCGGCAAAGGCGGAGGTACCACTTGCGGTACCGCGGCAACCGGCGCCGGAGGTGGCGCAGGTTCGGCGACCGCAGCCTCACCAGTGACCCCTTCGGCCACATCCGCAACGGCTACGGCCGGCTCAGTTGGCGCTGGCGTGGGCGGAACGGGCTGAGGAGACGGAACGACGATTCGCGACAGGTCGAGGTTATCGAACGAGATATCGCCCGCGTCAAACACCTGCAGCGCCACGATTTTGGTCGACACCAGCGCGCCAGCTGCCAGGATGCCAACGATTCCTGCGGCAGCAACGGAGCCCAGCGGCGAGGCAGCCTGCCGCCCTCGATTTCCAGAAAACAGGACGCCAAGGGTGAGCACGCTGCCGCCGAACGCCAGCGCTAGCCCGCCCCACATCACCCAGGAGTTGTTCAGGATCGACAAGAACGACAGTAGGATGGCGCCGATCAGCGCACCCACCGCGCCCAAGATGGCCCAATTCAGGTCCGCAGACGGATCGTGGCCGAGTGGCCCCATCTGAACGGGGGCCGGGGCCGGCGTCCTCGGTCGAGGCGGCGCGACAAGGGGCGTTTTCTTCGCTTCACGGGCCGCGACCGTTTCGGGTACGGGGTTGCTGAGCCTTGGCGGTTCCGCGGCAGCTGATTGCGCCGGAACTACCTCGCGCTCGTCTGCCGCAAGGGGCGTGGCCGTCGTGGGAACCGCCGCTAGCTCCACGTCATCGGGCCCACGCCCGGCATGGGTCTCTTCCGGCTCGTCGTCGATCGCAGCCGTCACGCGCTCTCCGTCCAGGGCGCGCGGAATGGCGGGGGAAGGCGTGCCAGGTGGGGGAACCGCAGTCACCAAGGTGCGTTCGTCCGGATCACCGTCGGGGCGCGCCTTCGGAATCAGCATCCGATGGCCACACTGCCGACACGTCGCTTTGTTCACCGTCTTCGTCAGCTTCTCGTCCGGCACCTTGTACACGGCACGGCAGTTCTCGCAGACGACCTTCATGGCTCGATCCTCGGGGCGGCGGAGGTGCGCCGCTGAAAGCGCGCCCCGCTAAGTCGCAACGGTTCGGCGCGCCAAAATGGGCGCGTGTCGCAGCTCGCCTACAAGAAGCGCTCGACGGCTCGGTGCAGTTCGATCCGATGTGTCAGATCGCTGAGCCAGTCCATTCGCTCCGTGTCCCAAGTCACGACCGGGCTGTCCTTCCAACCGCCCACCCACTTCTCATACAGGGCATTCAGTTTCCGCAAATACGTCGTCGGAATGTTTTGTTCGCTCGGCCGTCCCCTTTGTTTAATTCGTCGCCGAATGGCAGGCACACTGCACCGAAGGTGAACCAGCAAGTCCGGAGGTCTCAACATGGTCCGAACGGCCGTGTACAGATCTTGGTACGTTGCCCATTCCCGCGCCGTCATCGCCCCGGAGCGCGCCAGATGCGCCGCAAAAATCTCCGCGTCCTCATACAGCGTGCGATCCTGGAGAACAACGCCCGAATGCCTATTCAAACCCTCTTGAAGCCCGAGATGCACGCTCGTCTTGCGCGCCAGGAACCACGTCTGGCTATGAAAAGCCCATCGCGGCATGTCTGCGTAGAAGTCGTCCAGAAAGGGGTTCTCAATGTACGGCTCGTAAATCGGCTCCCAGCCATACCGCTGGCAAAGGTACTCGCACAACGTCGTCTTCCCGGCGCCGATATTTCCTGAAATCGCGACAAATCGGGTGGTCAACGGTCCACACGTCCTGTATTTCCATAAGAATCGGTGACGATGACGGCGGTCCAATCGCCGGGCGGCGTCACCGGCAGCCGCGAACGACCGCCAGAAAGCTCCGGCGTGACGACGACCGTTGAAGGTGCCGTAGGGGACTCAAAAGTGACCGACACAGGCCCGACCACCGGATTGCTGCCCTGTTCGTCACCGCCGAGCGCCACAAGCCTGAAGCCCCCCGCGGGCGCGTCAATGGACACCACGGGTACATCTTCCATGCTGACGGTCAGCACGCCCGCGACGACGTCGAAGGGCTCCGACACAACCTCATACGGCGTCGTCGTCCACGGCCACGTCAACTCCGAACCCGTCCACCGCGAGCCATGGACCACGAGGCGGTAGGTACCCAACGGCAACCCGGCGCGATCCCGCACGTGGCCGACCGCTTGCCAAGCCGCCCACCACGTGTGTTCTTGCGGCCCAATGACCGGGTACAATGGCGTGGGCGTCCACACAAGAAGCATGTCGTGTTGATCCGACGTTACGGGTTTTCCCGACACGCCGAGTACTTCGTGAAATCCGTCGCCGTCGTCCCGCTCCAGCACGACTAGCGGGGCGTCCACCGCAGGATCTCCGCCGAGCCACGCCATTTGCACGAGCCCCTGGACCCGCGGTACTTCAGTCGGAATCGTCAGATCCATCGCCAGCCCGTGGGGCAGGTACGCCTCTTCTGGCGCCACAGACAGGCGTGTGCCCGCTTCCGGCGTCGGGTCGATGGAGGTGTTTGGAAGGGGCTTGACCGGCCAGTCGGGCCGCGCATAGGTACCGTCGGGGTCGGGATCCTCGTGCACGTCAGTGCTCAGCACCTCACCCACCATCGTGAGCACCCCCTCCATCGTATGCTCGCCCTGCAGCGGGCCCCACAAGCCGATGTCGGGTTCGTAGCCGCCCATCAGCCAATCCTCAGGGATCAACAGGTAGCCTTCGTGGTCCTGGCTGTACCCGACCATCATCGCATCCGAGAAGCCCAATTCCGCTTCAGCGCGACGTCGCCATTGTTTCACAAACATGGCGGTCGGCTCACCAGGGAAAAACCCAACGAGCAGGTCCTGGTCGACTTCCGTACCGTCGGCGCGAACAGTGCGAATCGGCCCCAATCGCGACGCCGTCGTGCCCGCTTTCTTCGTTTCCTCCAGCGGCAACAGCGGCTCGCCGTCCGGCAGATGGAAGAACACCTGAATGAGCAAACTGATCAATTCCACTTCGAGGCAATTGCTGTAGGGGAACACGTCCACGCCGAGCCGCCCGATGGGCAGGTCGAGGTCGCCGGAGCCACAAAACGCAGCCCCAAAGTCCGTGTTGAACTCGTCGAACGGCGACAGCAACGACCCGTCCGCCGCATACACGAGATTGTCGGCTTCGCGACCCTCCTCGTAAGGCAGGTAACGCCAATCGACCGTGCCATTTCGCGTGACCAGGATTTCATCCGGAAGCTCCGGAATGCTGCGCGACGCCGTCTCCATGCGAATCGGCGATTCACTGACCGGGGTCCGCTCCCACACGGCTCTCAGCAACGGCGCCGCGAGTTCACCAACGCTCTCCACGTGCGCGTAGTCGTCTTGTTCGCCTCCGGAACTGGCGTCGCCGCCCGCGCCTTGCGTGTACATCACCACCACCGGAGAATCGAAGGTCTCTTCGAAGGCCGTCTCCACCGCGCCTCCGGCCTCCGAACTGACGAGCGGATTGTCCTCGCCGAGCACGGTTCCATGCATGCCAAAGTTGAACATCGCGGCAAGTGGCCGGCCATCGAGGGCGTCGACCCTCAACATGCCGAGCCGGTCGTCCCGGCCACCCTGGCTGGCGTCCACCTCAGGCCACACGACGAGCGCGTCATTCTCTGGACGCCGGTCATGGTACACAACGGCGTCCGGATCCCAGTCGTCGGCCCAGGTCAGGCCCAACGCGGCGGGCTCTCGGACCGCAAAGGCCTGCAACGCGACGACCGCAATCTGATCCACCATCCGCTGGAAATTCTCTTCGTTGTACCCATCGGATCCCAAGTAAAAGGCCGCTTGGTCCGTAAAAGTACCCCACGAAGCGTGGCTATGGTTCGTCGTGTGAACCACGCGACCGCCGAGCTCAACGCCCGTCTCTGCAGACAAACGCAGCTCCAATGCGTCGATCAAGCCATCGTAGCTATAGATGGAATCTGTCTTGGTGATCACGAGATGATCGTCGCCGTTCTCCAGCCAAAGCACCTTGATGGTGGGCATGGTCTGCACACCCACACTCTCGATGAAAGCCGTGTTGTACTGAGACTGGCGATCGTCTACGGGGTCGGCAATCAGGCAGGTACATCGCGCTGTATACCCAGAGAGAGGTGTGCCGACCGGAAGGCGCAAGAAACCCTCTGCAGCACCCGCCACCGGAGTGCCTGGTACGACGTCGGGCCACACGACTCCGCCGGGCCCTGCGCTTTCGTCCGACGACCCGCATCCAAGCGACAACCCCACGATCAGCATCGACCGTCCTCCGAAGCCGCGCCCTAACTGCCAAGCCCACCGTCTTGACACCGCAGCCTCGATCCCGTACACGGAAAGGCCAAGGAGATAGCCATGCGCGGTCCCATGACCCTGATTCTGGTCGCCTGCGGGGGACCCAACAACGGCTCTCAGGCGCCTGATGGCTCGATGTACGGGGATACCGGCGCCACCAACGTGGACCCGTTCACGAAGTACATCAACGTGGCGCCAGACGTCATGGTGACCGGCAATTTCACCGGATTTGTGCCTGGCGTTTCCTGGGACACCACCAGTTGGCTGACGCAGAATGTGGACCCCGCCCTGGTCGTGGACCATAGTCTGACGGGGTTGGTGGAAGATTTCGAAAAAGACACCCCCGTCGATCAGGCCACCGTCACCTTCTGGGACGACGACGTATTCGACACCTCTCCGGACGACGTCCAAGAATCCGACGTCAACGGCTTCGTGTACACGACCAAATCTGCGTGCAAACCCCTGACTTATCGCGTTACGACGGACCCGGTTCTTGCAGAGACGAAAACTACGTTTGAAGCCCATCAGATTTTCGGCGCGCCCCCAGGCCCCGACATCGGCGACGCGGAATTTCTCTCCGTATCGTCCACCACCTACCAGCTCATCCCCACGCTACTCGGCGTAACCGTGGATCCCGACAAGGCGATTGTCGCGGGCACCGCATTCGACGTCTTGAGAGACGGAGGACTGCAATCCGACGACGACACCGGCAAGATCGCGGGCGCCCAGGTCATCGTCTACGACGAAAACGGTAACATTCCGGAAAGTTTGGTCGTGAACTATTTCTTGGAAGATTTTCCACACAGAGACCAAAAATATACGAGCCCCGACGGCTTATGGGTGGCGTCCAACGTGCCACCTGGAAAGCTTCGCGTCGAGTTGTGGGGCAACCTCAACGGCGCCCTAACCCTGCTCGGCGCAACCTTGGTGCACAGCGAAGCCAACAGCATCAACGTCTCCAACATCTACAGTGGCTTCGGCGAAGGCGTAAAATACCCCAACACCTGCTTGGTTCCGTAGCGTGTGGCCGCTCCTCGCACGGTTGACGCTGGCTCAAGTCCCCGAAGTCGTTTCCGAACCGGCGGCCGCGCCGCCTGAAACTACGGTCCCACCTTCGCCTGCCCCCGTCGCGGACCCCGAATTGGAGGCGCTAAAGGCGAGGCTAGCTGTCACCGAGGCTCAGCTTGTCGAACTGCAGCGCCAGATTGCGGACACGCGCATCGCCCTCATCCCAAAAGACGCGATGAAGCTCACCTTTGAGGGCCACTATCGGGCACGTGGCTCCATGTACGGCCATTTGTATGCGTCCCAGACCGACGCGGGAAAACACGAAGCGGCCAAACTATTCACGCACCGACTCCTCTTGCGTCCCAAGTTTGACTACAAGGATGTCGCCAAACTATTCGTCGAGTTTCGCGCCCTGGACGACATGGTGTGGGGAGACAACGCCAGCCTGGCCAGTACAGCGCTCTTCGCGGGCAGTCCGAGCAACACTGACTTGGCGGGACAAGAAGCGGCGTCCGTAGACGTGTCGCGGGTGTGGGTCGAGGCCAACGCGGCCGTGGGCGTGCTTCGTGTGGGGCGCCAGCCGAGCCAGTGGGGAATGGGCCTGTTGGCGAACAGCGGGGACACACTCAACTACGATTTTGGCGACGCGCATTACCCAACTACGAGCGACCGGGCGTTGTTTGCGACTCGGCCTTTCGCCATCTACAACCGAATCACCGGCAAAGGAGACGGCGACGTGCCGCTGATCGTCGCTGTTGCGGTCGATCGGCTTGTGGAAGACCCGCTTTTCCAATTTTACGGCTTCGAATGCACCGCCGGCTTGCTCGCCTCCGATCCCAACTACGACGCCCGCTGCGACGTAGATGCCGACGGCGTTTCCGACCAGGACCATAGTTATCAGGACAATGATTATCTCTCCGAAAACCGTCCCGAAGATTGGTGGGCGGACCAGAACGACGACGTGCAGCAGATGGTCTACGTCCTCGTCTACCGCGGTACCGACGTAGACCTGTTCGGTCACGAAGGGGATCTCACGGCAGGCGTTTATATCGTCAACCGTCACCAAGACGAAACCGAAAGCGACGTATGGGTGGCCGACGCCAACCTACACCTCGATTGGCGCGGCATTCTCGTGGATTTCGAGGGAATCACAATCACCGGGGACACCCGCGGAATCACCCTTCCCAGCGGCGAAAAGGACCCCCTACAGAAAACGGCTAAGATTTGGGGCTGGGTCGCCCGAGGTGGCTACCGGTACCGCGCCTGGCAAGCTTTGATGGAGGCGGGTTTCGCGTCGGGCGATGACAATGTGACCGATCCGAGTTTCACGGGTCGTCCGTTACACCCTGACCACAACGTCGGGCTCCTGCTGTACGAAGAAGTGCTTTCTCGCGTCACCGCCGCCGGTTGGACAGAGAGTGCCAAGGGTTTGTGGAGTAACGGCGGCGTCTACAACAGTTTGTACATCAATCCACGGGTGCACTTTTACCCCATGGACAATTGGGATATTGTAGGGGGGTTCCTCACGGCCTGGCCAGACAAGGCGGACGGGGCCGTCATCCGGTGTGTTTCCTCGGACCGGACCGGATGTGCGACACCTGCTTCGGACCAGGCCACGGCGAGCACGCTGGGCTGGGAGGTCGACGCCGCAATCAAACATACCTGGTACAAACATATCGGCGTCTCGTTAGAGGGCGGCTACCTCAAAACCACCGACCGAATTCCGTTGGAAACGGCGGGGCTGGACGAGAAGGCCGAATTCTGGACGATGCAATCACGCTTCTCCTACCAATTCTGACAAGAAAGCGGGCCTGATGCGCCGTACGACTGTGTTTCTGACCTTGCTGCTTGTGGCGATGGCGCCGTCGGGCGACGTCACGCCCGTACTTCCACCCGTACCCGCACCGTTTCGTCCGCCCGAGGCCCTGATCGGGCCCATGGCGGACCGCGTGGCAGCATTCCGACGCGCGAACGGCGCGTGGACCCTTCGGTTGGACGCAGACGGGCGCACACCCATCGCGGCCCTAGGGCCAGGACATCCCGTCGGGAATCGCGAGGATTTCGTCACAGACTGGGCGAACCTCGCCGGGATTTCCCGTGAGGATCTCGGGATCGGAAAACCGACCGCGTGGGGTCAGGGAAGTGTGTCCTGGCGCTACAATCAAACGTTTCGCGGCGCGCCAGTCGAAGGCGGTCATGTGGACCTGGTGGCGCGGACGCACGACCGGATCGGACTCGTGATCAGTTCCGCGCGCCCTGTCCGGCTCTCCAGCGACCCGCTGCCCGGAGAGGATGCGGTGTTGGGCACCTCGGGGAACTGGTCATGGGCGAAAAAGCAGATGGACGCCGACGAGGTGGCCTGGGTGGACCGCGACGGCAACGAGGTGCTCCGCTACACCCTGCGTCAGAGTCTCGACCTCACCACCTGGGCGCGCGAGCCCGGCGACGGCGGTTTGACGGTGCCTGCGCGGGAAATGACGGTGTTTGACGCATTCACCTCCGAGTTGACCGACGACTCCGGTATTCACGGGCTTTCAGACCCGTACGGTGCGTTGTTCAGCGGCACGAATTTCCAGGTAGTGTCGGCGGCGATCGGTTCCGTCGTGACGGTCGATGAGGTCATCGACGACACCCTGGTCATGGCAGTGGACGTGGACGCCTCCGCCACCAATGCCTGGCAATTCGCGAACACCGGGCGGGATTGGCTCAGCGAGGTAGACCCTACGCACGCCTGGCCCGACCAATGGGTGCCGATCCAGATTGATCTGCCTTACAACTGTAATGCATTTTATACGGGTGGGGGTCTATACTTTTTCGTCGCTGGGTATGGCTGCGCAGACACCGGAGAATTGCCGGATGTGATCCTCCATGAGTATGGGCACGGCATGCATGAATACGGGCTCGTCGCTGGAACCTGGGCGGGCGACATTTCGGAAGGGTCAGCCGATTACCTCGCCACCACCGTGTTTTCAGATCCGGTGATTGGACTCGGATTCTATGGTCCTTATACGGCCCTGCGTGAGCTGGATACGAACCGTAAATACCCTGACGATTTCACCGGTGAGGTCCACAACGACGGCCTGATCTGGGGTTCATTTTGGTGGGACGTGCGGGAACTATGGGACGCCGCGTACCTGGACGGAATCGATCAAGCGGACATCCTTTTCGTCGAGACACTCCGGTTGGGTCCGACACTGGCAACGGCCTGGGAGATCGTGGTCGCAGCCGATGACGACGATGGCGATTTCACAAACGGTACCCCCCATCTGTGCGAGCTGACGGACCTGCTCGATGTGCACGGCATTGGACCGGGCCTGCTCGGACCGCTGCAATTCGCGCACGAGCCTGTGCCGGACGCCCCGTCCAACGCACCCGGCGCGACGGTCTTGTTCACGCTCACCGAGTCGGACTGCAGTCATTTGGACCCCGCGAGCGTCACACTTTCTATCGCAACGAATCCGCCGGGCGGCGCAACCTTAGACGCCATTTCTTTTAGCACGGTTCCCTTGGTGGCCGTCGGAAACACCTACAGCGCCGAGTTGCAAGCGGTTCCTGCCGGGACCGAGGTCGCCTATTTCATGTCCTGGCAAGACGTCACAGGGGCCGTGCATGTCGATACTCACGACGGCAGTGCGTCGGGCCTGTACCGCTTTTTCACGGGCGACCGCGCTGCGTTGTGGTGCGACGATTTCGAGCTTGGCGCGGGGGCTTGGATTTCTGGCCCAGGGCTCGGTGATGGTTTGGCTGACCCGAGTTGGGTCAATGATTTTTTCGTCGGCGACGGCAGTGGTTTACATCCTGCGGCGCCCGTGGGGGTCGTGTCCGGCGCTTTCGCCTACGGGACAGGCCTCGATGGAGACGGCGTGTACAGCGATCTCAACGGGAGTTTTGCAGAAAGCCCGGGCGTCGTCGTGGCAGTGGACGGGGCTCGGAGCCTGCTCTTCCTCGAATACAACAGGTGGCTCGGGGTAGAACAGGGTATTTATGACCACGCCGTGCTCCAGGCGATTGTCGCCGGGTCGGGCATCGTGCTGTACGAAAATCCGCCTCTCGGAGACGTCGTCGACACGCACTGGACGCCCGTGCGCCACGACTTGCGCGCCTTTTCTGAGTCCGCGGACCCTGTGAGCTTTCGCACCAGCCTGTGGTCGGACCCGTACGTGCACTATGCCGGGTGGAATCTCGACGACCTGTGCGTCACGGCGCTGGCCGACCCGGTGGGCCACTACACGGTCCTCGACCTCAGCGCGACCGCCGAAGACGGCGTCGTCACCCTGACCCTGTCGGCACCGTGGGTTCGCCCCATCGCCGACCTGGTGTTGCTGCGCAGCGATGTGGGCTTCCCGTCCAACGATGCCGAAGGAACCGAGGTCGCGCGATTCGCGACTCCGAACCCTGGAGAAGCGCTGGTGGTCGTGGACCCGACACCGGGCGAGCTTGTTTGGTACGTGGCGTACGCCTCCGACGCACCCGCGCACCCCTACGGCACGCCCATGGAGGGGCTCAACGCGGTCATGATGGACTTGCGCCCGCCGCTCGTGGATACCGGCGCGGTCGATACAGGCACGGTCGATACAGGCACGGTCGATACAGGCACGGTCGATACCGGCGTGGACCCCGTCGATACCGGCGTGGACCCCGTCGATACGGGCATGGCGCCCATCGATAGCGGTGACCCGCCGGCCGACACCGAACCGGACCCGACGGAAACCGACACGACGGAAACCGACACGACGCACTCCGACACCACGAGTCCACTTGAAGGCGAGGCGACCGAAGAACCCGCTGCGACCTGTGGGTGCGCGTCGGGCGGGTCGGTTGTCGTACCGGTTCCGTTGTTGGGCCTGGCCCTGTTCCGACGAAGGCGTTCGAACGGCCAACGCTGATCGGACTGTAGGTCAGCGCAGGTCGAACACCTCGGCCAGCACTTCGTCGAGATCTGTCCATTGTGTCGCGAGCCAAGTCCCCAGCGGCGACACAGCATCGCTGCTTCCGACGCGGGTGAGCCTCTTGGATGGGCGCTCGGAGGGGCCGAACACCCTCCGCAACGACAGCTGGGAGATGGGATCGGCGAGGCCCGGCTGCGTCGTGACGGCGAGCGAGCGCAGGCGAACGACAGCCTCCGGATCCGAACGTTTGAGCGCTGCGACCGCGTTCTCCACGGCTTTCGAGTGGGCGACCCAATCGAGGACAGGTCCGTCGCCAAGGGCGTCTGCAATCGAATGTTCTGCAGCCGCCGCGTCGAGCAGTCCCACGGCTGCGAACACCCGTTGAAGCGCCACCATCGGATTGTTGCCGCCGGCATGACGCGCGAGCACCTTCGCGAGGTTCCAAGCCGGCAAGGCTCGGGCGAGCAACGGTGAACGGGCCACGGCACTCGCTGTGGGCAAGGTGGCAAACGCGCCGTCGAGCAACTCGACCACGGGAGCGGTACCGATTGCGTGATCCTCGGTGCCGAGCACGCGGAAAACGGCGAATTGGCCCGACGTCAGCGCGTAGGCCACCAAGTCGCCGCGTACCCAGGCGCTGCTGTCGCGGAAAGGCGGTTTGAAACGTTTGGCCGTTGGCATCGGCTCGGCGAGTTGGGCACGAACGGCGTGCAGCGCGGCCAATCGTTTGGCGAGCAACTTCGGGCCGCCTTCGCGCCATCGCGCGAGTCCGAGCCCACCATCGAGCACGGCGATGGCGTGGGCACGCACGTCGGGCTGGAGGCGCCCTAGCGCGTGTTGCGTCAGGGCAAGGGCCAGCCAGAACACGGGGCCCTCGTCGGGGTCGGCCACGGTGTCTGACATCAGCGCCACCAACGCTGCGGTAGCCTCAGGCTCGTCGGTGCCCTGGGTCAGGACATGGCGGTAGGCATCGCGAACGTCTTGGGCGCAATCGTCCGCGAACAAACCGTGACCCCAGGTGCCCATCGCCGCCTACCCGTCCGAAGGTTTCACTGGCACAATCGGCCAGTGGTTGATGTCGTAGTTGGCCCTCTGTTCGGGCGTGAGCGGTACGACGCGCACCTCCCAAAGGCCCTCGATGACCTCGGGGTCGTTCAGCCGTTCCAGCGATGCCCGTGCCGCGTCGAGGTGGCTGTCGATCCGCTCTGGATCGCGTAAACCCCGGATCAGCGCCTGCACATAGCCTACGAGCGGGTCTTCGTCGGGGGTCATCAGGGCTTCCCAGGCGGGGCCCGGCCAGGCGTGGGTGGTGCAGAAAGCGCTAAGGCCGAGCGCGAGGTGGGTTGCGCGGCGGGCGGAGGGGAGCGGACTCGAACGCTGTTCGTAGGCCACCCATTCGGCGCCGAGTTGCACGTACTCGGCGTCCTGAACTGCCGAGGCCACGGAAACTTCCACCTCCTGCATCGACAAGCCCGCCGCCCGGCTCGAAACCAGGCCGACCCAGGCCGCCCCGACCTGCTGAGCCATCAACCGGTCGGCGGCGGCACGCGCGGCCTCGGCTGACTGCTGTCCCTGAGGCTCGGCCCAAGGGTCGTTTTGCGCGCCGGTCGCCTCCGCCGCTGGCAGCGGCGAAAAGGCGCGCGAAAAGTCGCGCGAAAAGTCGCGCGAAAAGTCGAACGAAAAGTCGAGCGAAAAGTCGCGCGAAAAGTCGCGCGAAAAGGCGAGCGAAAAGGCGAGCGAAAAGTCGCGCGAAAAGGCGCGCGCCCGGCTACCCACCTCGGGCCAACGCTCCGCGCCACGGCCCGCCGTGGTGGCGGCAGGCACCATCCACAGGCTCGGCAGGCCGTCTCCCAATCGCACCGCGGGGGGAAACAACGCCCGACCCACGCGGCTCACTCGGCACAGCGCGGCACGCACGGCCGCTGTGCCCGGCCATGAAAAGCCCGCGAGCAGCAGCGCCATCGCCTGATCCGGAGGCGTATGACCTGAGGCCAACCACCGCTCCGATTGCGTCGCTGCCGCGCGACAGAGATCGCCGACCCTCCCTGGGAAAAGCAGGGCCCGGGGAATCAGCACGTGACGGTCCGGCCTGCCATGCAGCCAACTGTTCGGCAAGACCACGTCGTCCGCCACCGCGTCTACGCCGGGCAGTTGAGCGACATCACCAGCCGCGTGGCGAATCCGGTCGATCACACCGGCCCGGTGCCGCTTGCCGAGGCTAACCACGACCCGCAGTGCATCCCGCCCCGGCGTCGCCCAAGGCCACGCTGCGCGGAGCACACCGTCTACGGCAGTCTTGACCTGCTCCGGGCTCAACCCCAACTCCTCGCGAACCATGCGTGCGCGCAATTCTACGTCGGTCAGCGCGTCGAACGCGGCCCGATGCAGCAACTCCTCCCCCTTGGCGGCACCGAGCAGGAGCAGAATCGTCTCGTGCCAATGCGGGTGTTCCGCTCTTTCTTTCAGCGCGGACACCACCGCGCCGTCGCCCCCCTTGGCCCGCTCTCGACGGAGCAGCGCACACCCCGCCAGGTACTCACCCACCGACAAGTGGATCCACCCGAACCAACCCGGTTGTAGCTCGACCAACACGCCGCTCGACCGCGCCCACCAGTCCACAAGCCCGTGGCGGCGGTTCACCGCTGCCGCGTCGTCGCGCACGTCGTTGTCCACCAATCCAAGCAGGCTCGACCGGGTGAGCGTGACCGCCTTTTCCTCTGTCCGCCCTTCCTGCATGAACAGCGCGACCCGCTCCAGCAGCACGATCTGCTCCTCCGGCGGCACCGGCGGCAGCTCTCGCCGCATGCGCGGCCACTTCACCACCAACAGGTCCACCACCAGCCGGTACAGTTCCGCCCTCTCCCCTGGGAGTTGGGCTTCCTGGTGATGCACAAGTGCCACCAACACCGCCAGCAGCGGCACCCGCGCCAACGCCTTGGCGGAGGGTTCCGCATCCATGGCCGCCAACAACGACAGCGCCCTGGTGGCCCGCTGCGACGGGTCATCCTCCACCGCTGCGACCCACCGTTCCGCCAGTTCGCGCAAGGCGGGGTCGTCGAGCGGCTCGATGTCCACACGCACGAATGCTTTCGGCGGGAGCGGCGCCTCCTCGTAGCCGAGGATCCGACTCGTGGCGATCACCACGCCCGTTCGCGCCGCACCTGCCACAGCGTCACGAATCCGCGCCCGCCGTTCACCGATCACCTCGTCAAGCCCGTCGACCAGGAGCACCGCCTGGCCGCCAGCCACCCCGTCTCGCAAAACGCGCTCGGTCACCCGTTCGCCCGCCAATTCCCCGAGGCGTGCAGCCGCATGGGACCACAGATCATCCGCGTCGCCCATCTCCCGGAGCAGCACGAGTACCGGCAAGCGCCCTGCGCTGGCCACCTTTTGGGCGAGCCACCGAAGCAGCGTCGTCTTGCCCGTGCCCGGCCCGCCGAGCACGACCGTTCCGCCCTTCCGTGCGCCCTCAAGGCGCGTCACCAGGTCGCCGAGCACGAGCGGCGTACGCGCCTCACTCAGGCAGAGCCGGGCAAAGATCGAAACGACATCGGTCTTGCGCGCCCGACCCGCGGCGTCGGCAGGCATGCCGATAAGGTCCACCCGACCCGCAGCCTCGGCCGCGGCGGCGGCCAACCGACGCAGTTGCAAACCGACATCCCCAGACGCCGTCGAAACGCCCTCGACAGCGAGCGCCAGCTTCGACCAACCGTCGGTCGCCCCAACACCCTCGTTGGAGACGACCCATCGACCCTCGCCCTTTCCGACCCAGCCGTACTGTCGAACGCGAAGCGCACCGGTCCCGAGGCCCATTCCGCCCAGCCACAACCCCGCCGGGTTCCCGTCATCGAATAACGCTGGCCCCGCCAGCCAGGCGACCGCACGCGAACCGCTTACGGACAGCCTGGCCCCAGCGTCATGCACATGCCCGCTGAGCACCAACTGCACGCCCTCTTCCAACCGGCGCTGAACCTGCGCCTCGCAGGACGCGGTGATCCGTTTCGGGGGGTGGTGCATCAGAGCCAGTCGCACCGGGCAATCCGCCACCTGATCGATCAGCCAGGCCACCTGCCGCTCCCCAACCCGTACCAGGTCCTGGTCCTCGGGCCCACATAACCAGGCGGTATTGACGCCGAGGATGCCCACGCGCACGCCATCGACCTCCACCACGTCCGCCCGCCACGGGCGCGCCGTCGTCCAGCCAAGGCCGGCGCCCAGCAGCCGCGCGCTGAAGGCAGAAAACGCCTCCAAGGGGGCAGCGGCAGCGGCCACGGATTCCGCATCGTCCGATAGGTCGCTGAGCGCCTCCCGCAGTGCCGTTTCGCGGACGGGCAATGACCTGCGCACCCTCAGCGCAAGTCCCGTCTTCAGCGCAGCGTGATCGATGTCGTGGTTGCCGGGAACGAGCACGATTCGGGGATTGCCGAGTGCCTCCCGCAGCCCTGCAAGCAGGTCGTAGACACGCTCGTACTCCAATGCCTTCCCTGAGTAGGCAAGGTCGCCGGTCACCGCCAACAGGTGCGGCGGCCCTTCCGGGAACGATTCCTTCCACATCGCTGGGAGTAACGCCTGCAAGCGCGTCAACCGCTCGCCGAGCGCAACGCCGTGGTCCTTCACGTGCAGATCCGACAGGTGCACGAAACGCAATTCCACGTCCTCAGGCACCTGCATGAGCACTGCGGGCGGCTCCTCAAAAATCGCCATCTTCAGCATCGACTTGATGTCGAGCCCGCGTCGCGTCAGCGCGTGGTCCACCTCGTCGCCCCCTGCCAGCACAAAGGCGACGGCCCGCCCACCGCCCAACGCGTCGCGCGAGGCGTTCACGTCGCCGAGTCCCTCGATCCAGCCTTGCGAGGTGCCCGACAACCACAGGACCCGCGCGCCAGCGGCCACCGCCGCGCTGATGCGTTCTCGGAGTTGTGCACCGACCTCCAGCTTCACCAGGGGCGTGAATCGGTTTGCCAACCGACGAGCGACCTCGTCCAGCGCCGCGGCATGGGGCGAGCGCACCCGCACCCAATTCGTGCGCGGGCTCCAGTCGATTTCCAGCACCAGGCCACCATACACGTGCTCCCCGGCAACTCCGAGGTTCACCGCGCGGTCTTCGGTCAGCTTCGCAGGCATGGGTGCACGTCGTACCACGGTTCGCCGTTGTGGTACGGCAGCAAGAACTGCCCATCACAGGCACGGGCGAGCGCCGCGAGGTCCTCGTCATTCACCCGCGTCGCGCCCGAATCACTGACGCGCTTAGCGATTTCCACGACGTCATTGGTCAAGAACGGTCCTCGCTTTGTCGCCGCATGGGCCATCGCCGCAGCTTTCACTGTCCGCAGGGGAATCGAACCGGGCGCTCCACGGTGCGCGATGATGATTTGTTGCACCAACCGCAAGGTGTCGCGAAGGTGCCCAGCGGAAGCCAGTGCGATCACCCGCACGGCCGCATCGAGGCGAGCACCGAACGCCCTTTCCAGTGGCATTCGCCGACCCAAAACCTCAGCGATGGCCGCACATCCCGCGCTGTCCGGGGTGCGACGCGGGGGTCGCCCGGCAACACGTATCGCTGGAAGGGTGTAAACCCCTGCATAGGCGCCAGCGACCGGCCGCACAAAGGTGAGGTAAGGCGACACCACGGCCACGGTGGAAATGCCAGGCAAACGAAACAGGTCAGCGGCCGACGCAAATAGCGACGCGAATCCGCCATAGAGCGCGTCCGCGGAGGCCGGCAGGGGCGCGATCTTTTCGAGATTGTCCACGAGAAAGGTGACCCGACCCAAACCCTTGTTGTGGCAATGGTTCGTCACGCGTTCCGCAAGCAATCGAAGCGTTCGTGTTGCCACCGACACGGGTTCCTTTCCAAACGGTTCGAACAAATGGCGGACGGCATCGCGGCCTGCGTCAAGCATCGTCTCCACATTCATGGTCCCGATGGACACAGTTGGTGCAGCCTTTTTCAGCAGCAACTCCAGCGCGCCCGACACGTCTTTTTCCGGGAGCGCTCCCTTGCCAAGTGTTTCCAATGCGGCCGAGGCCAGCGCCCGCGCGAGTCGCAGTGCCAGTTCTGCCTCGTCCGGAGCGTAGGTCCACACGCCTTTGGCAGCCACCCCTCTCAAACCACAGCACCATCCTTCGACTCCACGGCCTCAAGGCTGTCGAGCGCCGTCGTCTTTCCCACACCGGGAAAGCCGGCCAGCAGGTAGGCCGTGTTCGGTCGTCCTCGCCGAAGCGCTTCGTGCAGGCCACCCACGACGTCGATTCCCCGTGGCGACCGGCGTTCACCGCCAGCGGCATCGCGCAGTCCGTCCAGGTCCACAATCCACGCTTTGTTCGCCTCGTGGTCGGGGTCGCAAGCCTGGTACCAGGTCGTCCATTCGGCGTCAGTGTTCAATCCAGGCCCTCCCACGGTCAGAACCGCACACGAACACCCACACCCACACCCTCCGCCGCCACCGCACCGATCGTCGCCCCCAGCGCCGTGACGCCGGCGGCCCCAGCCGCAACCACCAACGCATTCGCCCGCGTCCGCATCGACGCGGCGTCTTCGGCTGACGTCGCTTCACCGAGGCCCCCCGCCGTCACCGCCGCCACGCCGTACAACGCGCCGCCCGCAAGCGCCGAAGCGACGGCCGCGACAATCGCTCCCACAGGCGCGCCACCGCCCTTCTCCCGCACCTCCGCGACCTCAGGCACATCCCCTTCCCACCAAGGCGGCGCCCGCAACTGAACCGCCGGTCCGGGAACCAGCAGCTCGTCGGGAAAGGCCGCCCCGTCTTGCCAGTAGCTTCGGATCGGCCGCTCCTTGCTGTCGATGATCTGCACCAGTCCAGGCACTTCGGCGCGCGCCCGTGGCTCCAGCAGCAACTGCCCATTCCAAAACACCCCACCGCGTTTCGGAACCAACAGCGCCTTGTCCGCGACCGTACCGACGGGCGGGTCGTCTGCCGCCGTCGCTAAACCGCGGAAGGGATGCTCCGCGGGAATCCACGTCGGCCATTCCAATTGAGCATCGGCGTACCGTGCCGCCAACGCCCACCGCAGCGCACCCGGTTCGTCCTGATCGAAGAAGGCGACGAGGCCGGACAAACGAGCAAAACGCACGAGGTTGGGGCGGTCCACCAACCCGTCCGCACACTCGAGGTTCGCCAACACGCCCGACAGCACTTCAGCGGCCTGCTCCGGGTCGCCGGCCTGCAAGGCCGCGTCTGCCACGCCCAGATCGTGTTCAAAGGCCGGTTGAGCGTAAGGCGCCAAACACGCCGCGACCGACTCCACGACCGCCAGGCTGATCAAGAGGAACAAGGGTTCTCCATCGCGTCCGGAAAGTCAGGGTCGTCGCCCAGGCAGTCGTCTGACCTTTTCCCATCGTTTCCGTCGCAGTCCAAATCTATGCCGTCGCCCACCACCTCGGCGTCGGAACAGGGCCAAGCCGCCGGGTCATTGGGGCCACAATCCGCCGCGTCCGGCCAGTCATCGCCGTCGATGTCGATTTCTACACCGCAGTCCGCATCACACCCATCGCCCCTGCGGTCGGGTGCGGACGGAAACACATTCTTATTGACGGGGTCGCAATCCTCGTCGATCAGCCACCCATCCCCGTCGGCGTCGAGCGCCTCATCCACTTCCGACTGCGTCACGTACGCACAGCCAACCGCACCGGCACAAGCGCCGACCAGCAGGAATCCACGCAGCGAAGATCGAACCGTCATCGAGAGCAAGACTACCGTGCTCAGGGCACGGGGGCGAGCACAGAGGTCATCGCGGCGACCAGCCACGCCACGGCAATGATCGGCGCCGTACGCAACATCGTCGGCTCTGGCTTGGGCTCGCCTCTGGAACGACCGCCCGTCGTCCACTTCACAGCAGCGACGAGGTTGCGGAGCTTACCTTGTGCCACGAGCACACCGATACCGACTGGCAAGTAGACCACCGCCGACCACAACGTCGTCTCGATCGCCTCAGACCATCCGCGCAACGCGCCCATCGCCATGAACAATTTAGCGTCACCCCCGCGCTCAACGCCCAACGCCCACAAGCCGTAGTGCACGGCAAAAGCGACGCCGATGCCCTTGCCCGCAAAGGCGAGTTGCCCTTCAGACAGGTGAAACGCGAGCCCGAGTGCCATCATCGGAAACGTGAGCGCGTTCGGGATTTTTCCCGTACGCAAGTCGGTAAACGTCGCGATGACGAGGCCCGAAAACAACACCACCTCAGCCGGTCCCCACGTCATCGTCCCTCTTCCTCCGGTTTTGCGATCCCCACGCGGACGTCTGCCCACCCGAGTCCGATCTCCACACGCGTCGCCACTTCAGCCACGAACGGCGCAAGCCAATGCGCCGTCACCGTCAACAACAACCACGCGCACAACCACACGATGGTTGCCGCGCGAGCGAATGCGTGCGAGGTTGGCGGCGGATCAGTTGCCGACCACTGTGACGGTTCGGCGTGCATGCCGCTCCTGGAGGCGTTTTGGCCCAAGGCACCCAGACCTTCGGCAAGTACCAGATCCTGGAGCGCGTGGCCACCGGCAGAACCGCCGAGGTGTACAAAGCGCGCCTCGACGGCTTGGGCGGGTTCGAACGAATCGTCGCCATCAAGCGGGTCTTGCCGCACCTGTCACACAACGCCGAGTACGTACGCAGCCTCGTGGACGAAGCGAAGGTGGCCGGCCTCCTCAGCCACGCCAACATCGTGCAGATCCTCGACCTCGGTCAAGCCGACGGCCTGTGGTACATCGCCATGGAGTACGTGCACGGGCGGGACCTCGGCACCATCCTGCAGCGCGCCCAACGCAAAGGCCTGCAACTGCCCGTCCCGCAAGCGACCTTCATCACAATCGAACTACTGAAGGCCCTCGAATACGCACACTCACGGCAGGTCATCCGCGACGGCGTGTCCGTGCCACTTCGTGTCGTGCACCGCGACATCAGCCCGCCCAACGTACTCATCAGTTTTCAGGGCGAAGCGAAGTTGACCGACTTCGGCATCGCCAAAGCCGCGCTCAACGCCGCCGAGACGATGGCAGGGCATATCAAAGGGCGATTCGACTACATGAGCGCGGAGCAGGCGGGCGGCGCACGCGACCTCGACCAGCGTTCTGACCTGTTCAGCGTTGGCACGCTGCTTTACGAGATGCTGACCTGCACCCACCCGTTCCGTGCAGACTCGGAACTGGCGACCATCGAACGGGTGCGTACCGGGCAAAGAATCCGCCTCACCGTGGCCAATCCGGACATCCCGCTGGCACTGGAAGCCATCCTGGACCGCGCACTCGCGGTGGATCGAAACCAACGCTACCCCAATGCATCGGCATTTCGGGAGGCGTTGGAGTCCTTTTTTCACGAAATGGGCTTTCTCGCGACCGTCGCGACGCTGGCCGCCTACGTTCGAAACCTCTTTCCCGAGGCCGACCCACGCCCAACTTCGTATCGTCCAGACGACGGTGACATCCTCGACGACGCCGACGACGTCGACCTCGGCATGGCGGACTCAGGCACCTCTCGCCTCGACCGCGCACTCGCCAGCTTTCCCTCGCTCCCGGCGCGTTTGTCCACGCCTCACCCCGCCGGAAGGCCACTGACGGGCACCAACGCGCCTGTCCCACAACATCGCGACTTCGAAGCCGAGGCTGCGACCGTGGTCCGAAAGATGTGGACGTCGGCCGAGCAGCAAGAAACAGCCCTTCGACGCGTCTCCGCCGACATCCTGGGCGGGAACGTCAGCCTCACGCCTCAAGCGCTCACCGAGCCCGACATCGCTCCCATCATCGTGCGCAGACCGGCCCACGAGTCGCGACCCCGCCGTGAACGCGTTCGGGCAGGCAATCCGGCACCCATGGTCCAGCAGTCTGTCGGTTGGCTCGGCGGTCTGCTTGTCGCGGTCGCAGCGCTGACCGGCATCTTTGTCGGCGCCGTCACCGTGTTGCTCATTGTGTGGGCGGCGGACCTGCGTGCTGAGATTCCCCTCGACGCACCGGCGATCCGCGTGACGGCGCCGGCGGGCACAACCGTCCTGCTCGACGGCGCCCAAGTGGGCACCGAATTCGACATCAAACCGAACCGCTCGCAGACCATCGAAGTTCGGGCACCCGGCCAGCCGCCTTGGCGGCGAGAGTTGCAACTTCCACCCGGCGCCGTTGTCGAGGTACTTGTGCTGACGGCGTCCCATTGACCGCGCTATGCACGCGACGCCAGGACGGGTGACGGTTTGACGGACTCGCATCGGCCCGCGCCGTCGCATGACCACGTTGTCGTGGCCGCGCTCAAGCAGTTGCGCCCGAAGCAGTGGACGAAAAACGCGTTCCTCTTTCCGGCCCTCATCTTCTCCGGCGAATTTCTCAACGTCAATTCGCTGATTCAGTCTGGCGCAGCGTTTGCTGCGTTCTGCTTGCTGTCGTCCACGGGCTACATCCTCAACGATGCACTCGATCGGGAAGCGGACGCGAAACACCCGAAGAAACGGCACCGGCCCATCGCATCGGGCGATCTGCCGATCCGCGCCGCCATTGCCGAGATGCTGGTCGTCTTCGTGTTGGGGATCGCCATCGCGGCCTGGGTCGGCCCGTGTTTCCTGGGCATCGCCGCGCTCTACCTGACCACAACACTGTCCTACAGCTTCTACTTCAAACACGTCGTCATCCTCGACGTCATGTTTCTCGCGTCGGGCTTCGTGTGGCGAACCCTCGCCGGCGCCATCGCCATCGATGTGTCCGTGTCCGCGTGGCTCTTCTTGTGCACCGCCTTCCTCAGCCTCTTCCTCGGCTTCAACAAACGTCGGGCGGAGCTTCTACAGGTGGGCGCCGGCGCCGGAACCCGACGCAACTTGGAGCAGTACAGCCCACAGATGTTGGGCGAGTACCAATCCATCGTCACGGGCGCGACCGTGCTTTGTTACTCGTTGTACGCCGTACTTGGCCCTACGCCGTGGATGACGCTCACCATCCCTTGGGTCATGTATGGAATTTTTCGGTACATCTACCTGGTAGACCGCAAGGGCGAAGGCGGCGCGCCCGACGAGACGTTGCTGCGCGACCGACCGATGTTGCTCACTGGGGTGGGCTACGTGCTCACCGCCGTTGCCGTGTTGTTGCTGATGAAGCAGGGCTGGTTGCCCGATCTGCCGGTCACTCCGGCGTAGCCACAGCGTGCGTCGCGCCTGACTGCGCAGGATTGACGCTCACCCCACGCAACCGCCGCCCCAAGCCGCCATCGCCGCGCTCCACACCGCCAACGTCGGCACACCGCTCCGCTCCGCCACCCGCGCCACATCGTCAAACTCCGGCGCCGCGTGGAAGGCTTCGCCATCGCGCCCGCCGACCTTGACGCGCGGGGGCGGCGATCGTTGTGCCAGCGGGCGGGGTCGAGGTGGTGGTGCAGTTGCTGGGGATGGTTGTGGTTCGTTCATCGTAGGAGCCAGGAATCTGGTCGCGGGCTCCTCGCTTGGACCCCATCCCAGCAGGGACAGGCCGACACCCGGCACCGGGACCTGGCAGGATCGTACCCGCCCCGCATGGGTCCTACCCCTTCCGATCGTCAGGGCGTCGTACGAGCGAGGCGGATGCCAACGTTGCCTCCTCCTAGCAGGCCCGATCGGTAAGCGACATAGGCTGTCGTAAGTGCATTGCCAGTGCACGATCCCCCTCGGGCAACGTGGTATTCATCCAAACTCAGAGCGAACGGGTCTACGACGGACTCCGGCGAGTAGGGTGAAACGTACGCGTCCATTACCCACTCCCCCACATTGCCCGTCATGTCGAACAGCCCGCACAGGTTGGGGGCAAGGGTGGCAACCTCGTGGGACTCGTCGCCCGAGTTCTCGGATACCCACCCGACTTCGTCATAGTTGTCTGAACCGGCATACCGGGTGTCGGCGCCGCACCTTGCCGCGAACTCCCATTCCGCCTCCGTGAGCAGGCGGTACCCGCCGCAGGCGTACGGCTCGGCGACCGAGAACCAGACTCCGTCCACGAAAGTGAAGCAGGGCTCTAGGCCCTCGGCGGCCGACACAGCGTTGGCGAAAGCGGCAGCGTCGTTCCACGACACGTGATCTACAGGGCAGTCATCACATCCGATATGTAGGGACGGGTTCGTTCCCGTCACAGACAGGTACTGGGCCTGTGTGACCTCAGTTCGGCTCACCCAGAAGCCCCTCGTCAGCGAGACGGCGTGCACCTCGTAGCAAGCATGGAGGCAGTCGCCCTGGCCCACCGTGCAGCCCATGTCAAACGAACCCGGGGCAAGGGCGAGCATGACGACCCCGAACGGCGTGAGCACGTCGATGTCGGACTCGGTCGCCGAGGCTTCGACGCAGTGGTCGTCCAGGCTGTCGACGAAGCCGTCGTAGTCGTTGTCCAGCCCGTCGTTGCATGGAAGGGCCAGGTCGAGGCCGCCCTCGTCCTCGTCGGCAACGTCTTCACAGCCGGGGTCGGCCAGGTCGACCCAGCCGTCGACGTCATTGTCTTCGCCGTCGCTACACGGTGGGGGCGGCCCCTCGTTCTGCTCGAAGGCCGACGCGCAGGTCGAGTCGTCCGCATCGACCGTCCCGTCGAGGTCGTCGTCCAGGCCGTTGTTGCACGGCCAAGCAGGGTCGAGGCCCAACTCCGCACCGAGTCCGGCAACACACTCGGGGTCCGCAAGGTCCACCCAGCCGTCGAGGTCGTCGTCCAGGCCATCCAGGCAGGATGGAAGCGCGCCCTCCGTGTCCGTGGCGCTCCCACAATCCGGGTCCTGGGCGTCAATGTAGGTGTCGGCGTCGTCGTCAAAACCGTTGTTGCAGGGCAGGTCGGCGCGGACGCCCGCCTCCTGCACGCCAGACTCGCAGTCCGGGTCGGCGACGTCGGTCCAACCGTCGGCGTCGTCGTCGACCGCGTTGGAACATGCCGTGGCGGGAGCCGTAGACGGCGCTCCGGTCGGCGCTGTCGGTTCGGTCACTGGCTCGTCAGGGGCCGGGGCGCCGCACGCCGCAAGAAGGGCCGGGAGGGCCCAGCACAAAGGACCGAGAAAGTCCGCTGTCATTGCGACCTCCACACGGCGAGAGCGTAGCATTCTGTACTCGACGTTACGCCCGCGTTGGGGTGTTCCAATGCGAATGAACGCGGCGCGAAATGTACGAACGAAGGGCCTCCTCGGCCTGTTCTTGTTGCTCACACTGCTGCCATTCCCGACCCAGCAGGCCCACTCGGAGGAGCCGGTATGCAACGTGGACCAACAAGGTGACGCATGGGACACCTGCGTGGCCTTTTGCGACACGCTCGACTGCGACAGCGGGGCAGGGCCCGCTGCGTTGTGCGCCGAGCTGCTGAACACCTACCACGAGGAGCGGCCCGGATTCGAGCCGCCGTGTGTCCAATGACGGGCCTACTGGCTGAACTCGCCCTGCTGATCAGCGCGGAGGCGCGCGCGCAGAACGTGGGCTGGAAAGGGTCGGTTGCGGGCGCCTCAGTGGGCTGTGATTTTGTCAGCATAGCGGACGCAGTCGCCGACGCCGAGATCTTTGGCGCAGGCGACCTCACGATCTACGCCTGCCCCTGACCTACGTGGAGACGGTGCTATTCGCCGAGGCCCACACGTACATCGTCGAACCGGCCGACGCGACGTGCCTCGCGCCTGCGCCCGGCATCATCACGCTGAACCCACCGGCGGGCTCGCATGTCGTCGAAGTGAATCATCCCGACGCGACGGTCACGCTCATGAGCGTCCTTCACGACGGGCTCGGAGCAGCCGGGCCTTCCAACGGAGGGCTGATCAGCGTGGTGGACGGAGCACTCACGCTGCTCGACAATGAGGTCCGCAACGCAACTGCGTCCTTCGGCGGGTGTATTAATGTTGCGAACGGCATTCTGAACCTTGG
>CAMASI010000058.1 GCA_945861065.1 Klebsiella pneumoniae
AGGGTCGGCCGGCGCAACCCGGGTGCGAAAGTGCCCCGAATTACGAGACCACCGCGTAGCGGTTTCGTCCAAGGGCCTCCATGCACCAGTCAATTGGTCTCCGCAATCTAGTTTTGCCTCGCCGACCGCGCTGTAAAGACCGCCGACCCCAATAAGAAGGCGGCTGCAAAACCCACCAGAATAAGCACGAGCACGGGCATACTCAGGCCCATGTCGTTGGCGTCGCTCGTCCGAAAGCCGAGGTTGAACAGCGGCGCCCGGATTTCCGCGTCAAAGGTCGCGGCACCATTGCTTCCGGGCAAGCACAGTTCTTTGCCCGTCTTGATGATCATCTCGAAGCCGTATCGGGTGACCATGAAGTACGACATCAGCACCGCGAGCCACCCCATCTTCTTCACAGTGACGACGAGCCCGCCAAAGACGATCTGGGGAATTAAGACGAGCGGAAGGGAGGCAATCGCCGCCTCGCTCGTCGGGAACATCGCGCTCATCCACAGCCCCAGGCACACACCCACCATGCCAACCAGCGCCGTGGCAGCCGTCAGCGCAACGTAGGAGAAGCCATACGCGCCCATCCCCAAAGCCACGTAGCAGATTCCCGTAAGAATGGCGCATTGCAAGAGAACGAGCGCGCCAAGCACGGTAAGTTTGGACAACAAATACGGTCCAAGGGTCAGACCGATGCGGTGCTCTCGACGCCAGATCGTGCGGTCCGCGATCAATTCGCGGACGGAATCCGAGGCCCCAAACCACAGAGACGACAGGGCCAGCATGAACATGGCTGAGGGATCAGGTTGCGGAAACGCGAGCGCCATCGCCACGCCCAACACGGGTGCCTGACCCAACAGGACCGCCAAGCCCACGGTGTCGCGCAACTTCACCTTGGTGTAGCGGCGAACCAACGTAGGGTACCGTCGCCACGCATCTCGCCAGCGGCCTTGCGCGCGCGGCACCTGCTTGCCGCCGGTCTCGACCATCCCAAGGACCTGCTGTCGCATTCCGACATAGGTTCGCCACGCTTCGCTCGCTCGATAGCGGTCCTTCCAATGCTGGGGTTCGTGCTCACCGATGCGTCGAAAGACCTCATTGACCGTCGGCGTTTGGAAATAGGCGCACGCCTCCTCAGGGGGCCCAAACCAGCTGAGCCGACCGCCAGGCGCAAGGATCAGAAGGTGGTCGACGAGCGCCATCAGGCTCGGCGAGACGTCGTGTGTGACCAGAAAGATGATTCGGCCTTCGTCCGCGAGCTTACGAATCAGGGCGACGATGTCGTGGGCCGTCTCCGGGTCGAGGCCGCTCGTCGGTTCGTCGAGAAACATGACGCGCGTTGTCTGCGTTAGCAGTTCCTGGCCGAGGTTCACGCGCTTTCGTTGGCCCCCTGAAATGCCGCGTCGGGCCTCGTCGCCAATGCGTTTGTGGCGGATGTGGTCGATCCCAAGCGTGGTCAGCACGCGATCGACTTCCACGCCGACCGTGGCCATCGACACACCCGGCGGGAAACGCAATTGACCAGCGTATTGTAGCGATTCGCCGACTTCCAACTCCGCGTGGACCACGTCCTCCTGCGGCACGATTCCCACGTAGGTACTGTCGTGGGCGAGCAGGCGGTGGAAGTCCTGTCCGTCGAAGACAACCGAGCCCTCGTCGGCCCGCGCGACGCCCGTGATGGCCGACAACAACGTTGTCTTGCCTGAACCCGAAGGCCCCACGACCGCAATGACCTCTCCGGCAAAGGCGGTAAAGCTTACGTCGTCGAGCAGAAGCGTCTGCCCGATTCGCCGGGTCAGCGAACGAACCGACAGCGATGCGAAGGCGTGCATGCCGAAGGCAACGACCGACTCGCCATTGCCGTCGAGCGCAAGGGCATAGGGCCCGACGCGGAGGTCGTCGCCAGGGCGGAACATCGCCCGCGTCACAGGCTCCCCTCCAAGGAGGGTGGGACGTCCACTGTGGAGGTCCACAACCTCCCACCCCTGTCCTGTCCGGATCAATTCGGCGTGCCGGTCAGCGACCTGGGGATCGGGAAGCCGAATATCGGCGGTTTCACCTCGGCCGATGACGTACCGCGGGCGCTTAAGGTCGAACACAAAGTCGCCGGACGCGTGCCGCACATCATGCCTTCGGAAGAGGAAGGCGACAAGCTGCGGATCGACCCCGAGACCCCGCGCAGCGTCGCGGAGTCGGCCCGCCCGGGCGTCCTCGATGGTTCCGTCGACCGCACTGATCGAGAACATCGCGTCCAATAGGTGCAACGCCTGGTCCGGGCCGTGCCGCGCCAGGAATCCGTCCGGACTCAACTCATCAGCAAGCTGGTCGCGCAGCACGGTGGCAGCGGCTGCGGAGAAACGCGCCTCGTACGCCTCCAGTTCCCGCTCGGCGATTCTCAGGCGTCGCGCAGGTTCCAGCGAGCCATCCACGATGGCGTCAACCGTCTCATCGCTGAGCGTTACCTGGGTACGCAGCGCACGGCACAGCGCGCCATGGATGAGGTCCGGGTCGTCCTCATCGGCCAACACGCCGACGAGCATATGAGCGAAGTCGCGGGCGAACCCGATGGGGTCAGCGTGCACCACGCTACTTGTAGAAGACGCCGACCGACACTTCTGCAGTCGCGGCCGCTGCTTCGCGCAGTTGGGCTACCACGAACAGCGACGTGGTCGCACCCGGCTTGAAGTCCACGATCGGGTCTTTGCCAGTCATCGTGCTGCGCAACACGACTGTGCCGGCTCCATCGTACAACGCGAGATCGACCTGCCGCGCAGTGTCGCTGCCGCACGCCTCGATTTTATAGGTGCGACCTCCGTAAAAGGTCACCTTGTGGGAGACATAAGCACCTGTGCTGATGGGCTCGGTGACGATGGTTCTCAGGGCCCAACCGTCTTCGTAGTGGCTCCAGGCCTTCGTCTGAAGGCAGCTTCTCGCCTCGCTTTCATCGGCGCTCTCGTCGGCGTGTGCAGCCAAGCCGACGAGAAGAGCCGCTGCTGAGCTACAGAACACTGAGCAGGCCACCGGTCAGCGCGATCACATCGTCAACTTCGGCGCTGTTGAGGGGCTCGACTTTGGTTGACAACTCGTGCAGTCGCGCGAGCGCTTTGCCGAGGCTGTCGTAGACAGGATTGACGGCGGTGTCCCCGGCCAACCGACGCGTGCGCTCCTGAAAGTAGGCGACGACGTCGGGCTGCTTGAGCAACTGATCACAGGCCGTTGTCTTTCCCGCAGCCTTGGACGCCGACGCGACGAGGTTGGCGCCCTCCAGCCATGAGCCGCCTTGGATGAGCGGAACGATGCGCGTGCGACCCTCGAACTCGAGCTCGGGGATGACCGCACCGCTCAGTTCGTCCAACTCCTTGAGCAGGTTTTCCCGGTTCACCGCTTTGGCCTTGACCCGCTCGCTGATGTCGGCGATCGTGCGCACGATGTCGTCCCCGCCTTTGAGTGCCACCATGCCGTTGTGGATCTGGGCGAGTTGCGCGAGCAATCGTTCGTCGGTGGAGACCTTGATGCTGAGCAACATGTCGGCGAGTACGACGCCCGTCGCGATGGCCGTCTGATCCTCATTGGTGCCTGCCGCATCGACGGTGCGGTCCTTCATCAGCGTAGCGAGGTCGGCCTCGATTCCAGCGTCGGCCAAAACCTTCTGGGTCTCCAGCGGTGACGGAACCAGCGCGCGTTTCGAGGAGACCTCCTCCAATTTTCCGGCTTCGAGGGTGTCCGGCAGCACGGGGGCCGCCGGCGAAGCGACCTCAGCGTCAGGCGCTGATGCCACCAGGTTCGATCCGCAGGCACCGAGGACGAGGAAGGTAAGCATGGCGGCCCGCGACATTCGTACTCCAGCGCTAAGAGGTCGCGCAATGTAGCGCACAGACCCCGAGGCTTCAAACGGCGGTAACGCTTCGTTGGACCCGGGCGCCGTCTGCGGCCAGCACCACGATCGCTGGGGAAACACAGGGCACGTCGGCGACGATGGCGAGCCCGGCCATCATGAAGATGTCCAAAATGCGCGACGGTGTGCGCCGTACGGTTGGCCAGCCGAGCATGATCTCGAAGAAATCCGCGTCTACGCTCGGTCCCAGCGTATTGAGCGCAAGCACGCCACCGTCAGCGAGCCGGAGCCGCAGCGCGCCAAGCAAGACGGTGGCGCTGCGGGAAGGCAGGTATTCTAGGCAGTCGGGTACGAGGATTCGGTCGAAGGGTCCACCGTCGCCAAGCCGGTCTGGGGAGACGTGGGTCACCTGTTGTGGGCCTTGTCCCCGTCGAAGGCGCGCGTTCAGGGCCGATTGGAATGCTGGGCTGTCGGAACCCACACACAGAATGTTTCCACTGAATCCTGCAGGCAAGGCGTGGTCTACGAGGGCCTCTGGCCCGGCGCGGCAAGCGCGCATCGAGGGCTGGTCTCGCAACCACGCTTCGATATGTGTGCCCATTTCGCTGGCCAATTCCAGCGGCTCCGCGCCGTACATCGCCTTTGCCAGCGACGCGTCTCCGAACAAGGGACCGAAACGCCGTAGAAAGGCATCGGCCAGCGGAGAGTCCGAAAGGAAGGGTTCGAGTTCGACCGAAAGGATTCGACGGGTGCCCTTGCGCTCGGCGTCGGGGCCGGACGTCGCCTGAAGGGCGGCTGCCCCACTTCGCAGGTCATCCATGGCGCGCCACACTGGATCGCGGCTCGGCAGAACGGACCCCGTTCGCTTCACCTCCAGGGCGATGTCGCGCAGGGAACGCCGGGTCCGGTCAGCGAGCGCCGAGGCCGCTGCAGACAGTCTGCCGGCACCCTCGTGTTCCACACCCTCACCAGGCTTCTTGGCGTGCCCCGGTTCGCGGTCGACACGGCCCAGGCCAGGGGCCCGTGCAAGCTCCAAGCCTACCAAAGCGCGCGCCAGACCCGCATCGGATTCCAACAGTCGTCGGGCCCGCAACCCTGAAAGCCGGGTCAACTCACACGGGCTCGTCGCGGTTGCGCCCGACGCATGACTCCCACCTCGGAGGAAATCGAGGCATCCGAGGACACGAATGCCGTCGAATGCCAAGTCTGCGCCGTCGACGTTGACGTCGCCGGATCGGATCACGAAGAACGCTTCGCAGGCGGCACCGGCGACCCACAGCAGGTCGCCCTTCACGAGCGACAGCCGATCGCCGGCCCGCTGAAGTTCGGCGACCTGTGCCGGCCCAAGGCCCGCGATGCCGGTCATTCGCCCGGTTTTCCGCCCGGCTTGCCGCCTGGTTTGCCGCCCCCTTTCCCCGGCTTCTTGCCACCCTTCTTTTTCCCGGCCTTGGGCGCGGTGAAATCCCCAAACCACACACCCAGCTCGACGCCCGCCGCCAGGTAGTTCAATGGCGCGCTCACATCCTGTGCATTTCCCGCCTGGTCCGTATAGAAATGATTCCCTGGAACGCCATATTGGCCCCACACGGTCAGGCCATACGCACGAGGCCCATCTAACAATTCACCCGTAATACCCGCTCGGATTGGGTAATACGGAATCTTCAGCTTTTCGTCTCCGACAGCGCCGTCAAATACCCACTGACCCACGCCTATTGCGCCACTCGCCGCGGCCACAAAATCATCTGTTTGGGCAAGCACATACTCGCCGCGCAACATGAAATGCAGGTCGCTAAACCGGGTTCCCAGCCCTACGCCAGCACCCGCATAGCCACCCACACGCCAGTCTTTGTTAATGGCATACACACCGTCGAGGCCAAAACTGACGTCACCCCGTGCGCGCTCCAGCGACGTGAACAGTTCGTTACCCCGTTCATCGACGTCGCGGCCTTCCACGTCATCGAAGTCGTAGTTGTCGATCTTGTTGGGGAACGAGATCGGGAATGACCCCGGCAGCACCATCGTGCCCAACCGCGGTCCCACGCCCCACGAGTACGGCGGATCGAGCGCAAAGGCAGCTTGTGGCAGGGAGATCCCCACCAGAATGAACGACGCGGCCCTGACCATCAAACCTCCATGAGGGCGCTGACGCCTCGGTCTGCCTGCCTATTCGACCAACCCGCGGTCATCGGGCAATTGGTTCGAGTTCTAGCGGAAACATTGAGATGTCGGCGACGAAGGTCCCGTTGTCGAGCGCCGTGTACAAGTTGCCGTTGAGCCCGTTCTCGGCGCGGACCGCAGCGCCGGTTGGATCGGTACCTTCCGCGACCAGCCAATAGTCCAGGATGGGGCACCCCTCGACCATGGTCACCCCCAAAGCCACCACCTCAACGTCACCGTTGGCATCCGAACTGCTGTTTCCCAAGATTGCGCCCGGCGTCCAGCCGCGGTCCTCAAACCACACATCGGCGCCCTCAAAAGGTTGCCCGCCTTGCGTGGTGACCGACGCCAACACGGTGAAGTCGTACTCTTCGACGACATCGCAAGCGCCTGGCGGATCGGTGGTGACCGGCGCCGCCGTATCGCTGCCTTCCGCAAAACAGGCCAACCACCACCACATGGACCCTCCAAACCAAAACGCGATCGTTCGCGGAACGCTAGCCCGCTCCGGTCGAGGCCGCCCAGCCGCTCCGAGTCCCGCATTCGTTCGTCTGCAATTCCTGACGATCTGCGGCGCCGACGCCTCCCGGGGTCCTGGTTAGCCACCTCGCCTTCGAGGGTACGAATGCCATTCCAACAGGCCGCCGCAAAGACGCAGGTCCTCACGCTGCTGCAAACCTGGACAACGACGCCGCCAGACCAGACATCGTTGTTTCGCACCTTTGTGCAAGACGCGCTCGAGCGCTTTCGTGGCCCGTTCCTGTCGCACCATCCTCCCAAACGTGCACTGCAACTCCTCGAAGAGGCATTCCGTTTCGCTGCCGACGCGCCCGGCCAGAAGCCTCGCGTGGACCTCCGCCCCCGCACCTCGGGATTTGCGGTGCTCACGCACCTCGTCGATCAAGCGTTCATCGTGGACACCGTGCGGCTGTTCCTTCGCAACCGAGACGCTACCTGGGACACTGGATTCAACGTCGTCGTCTACGCGGTACGGGACGACGCGGGCCGCCTCGTCGGGGTCGATGCGCAGCGGGGGCGCGCGGAAAGCCTGGTCCTGTGTGAGGGGCACGGGGGAGCACTCGGCTCCGACCTAGCCGCCGCTGCTACCCAACTCGCAAGTCAGCTCACGCTTGCGATGGCGATGGTGGCCGACTTCGGCCAAATGGTCGAGACCGTTCAGTCCGTCGCCGACGCAGCCGCAACCGAAGGAACCAATCGCGGCACTGAGACGGCGGAGTTCTTACGCTGGATCAACAAAGAAAATTTCGTGTTCATGGGGATGGAACATGGGGATCGACGGCTCGGGACGCAGAGCGTGTCGTCCACGGTCGCAGCCCAAGGTCGCTGGTCGGCGCCTCACCCCTCTGGTTTCGTTCGAGTGCGCAAATCGCCTGAAGAAAGCCCCGTTCACCGTGCTGGTCGAATCGATGAGGTTCTCGTCGAGGTTCCCGGTGCACCGCCCCTTTGTATCCGCGGCCTGTTCACCTACCGCGCCATCACCAGCGCATCCCGCGGGGTTCCGGTGCTCCGGCGCATGTTGGAACGCGCACTGGAGGACGCCGCTGCCCTTCCCGGGTCCCACCGCGCAAAAGGACTCGCCAACGTCTTCGACAGCCTCCCAACGGAGTACCTCCTCACGACGCCCCAAAGCGGGATCACGCACATCCTCGATCTGGTGTTCGAAGCCGAACAAGCCGGCGACGTGGGTGCGACGTTTCACCGATTCGAGGACGGCAACGCATTGTGCCTCGTCGCCCTTCCCCGCGGTGTTTGGAGCGACGACATTCGCAGGGAAATCCAAGACGTGGTCACGACAGCCCTCAGTTCGCGCGACTGCGACCATGGCGTATTTGTTGGCAGGTTCGAAACGGTTCTCCTGCACTTCTACCTTTCCGATATTCGCTGGCCCAACGACGACGTGAGGAACGAGCTCACACGTCGAATTCGCGCACTGGCCTCGCCCTGGCCCCTGCGCCTGTGGACTGCGCTCAGCACACGGTATGGCGAAGACGAGGCCGACCGCCTTGCCGAACGTTTCTCCCACGCGTTCGCAGACGCCTGGCAACGTGCGGAGTCACCCGACCGGACCGCGGCCGACATCGCGGTCCTCGATCGTTTGACGGCAGGCGACGTCGCGGCAGACCTCATCCACGCTGCAGACGGCGCGCTCGACCTCACCCTCTACGAAGCGCGAGACCTGACGCTTAGCGACATCCTGCCGGTGCTCGACAATTTTGGCTTCGTGGTCATGGAATCCAGAACCGGATTCGTGACGGGGCCCCACGGCCCTGTGCACGTGGACCGCTTCCGCATCGAGCGCGCGTCCGGCGCCACAATCGCCGAGGTCATTTCCCGCCGCCCTCAGCTGCTCGAGGCCCTCCAAGCGGTGTTCAGCGGCACCGTGGAAAGCGATGGACTGAATGGGCTGGTGGTTCGCGCAGGGCTGTCGTGGACCGACGTGGACGTATTGCGGTCCTATTGCCGCTATGTTCGACAACACCAGGTCAAGGTCCTCGTCGTCCGCGTTCGCGAAATCCTGCTGGCAAATCCCGCCTTGTGCCGTGCACTGGTCGATCTCTTCAACGCTCGTTTCGACCCCGATCTTGTCGGGAACAGGGCCACGGCGGTCGAAAGCGCCACCGGCGCGGCACGCGCAGCCCTACGCGGAATTCGCGGGTACGACGAGGATGTCATCTTCTCGGCCCTCTTTGAACTGATCGACGCGACCGTACGAACCAATCGTTACCGGACCGACCGCGAGTCTCATTACCTGTCGTTCAAGTTTGATTGTGCTCGCGCAGCGCGGCTCATGGGGCCCCGCCGGCCGATGTTTGAAATCTACGTGCATTCGCCCCAAGTCGAGGGCGTCCACCTGCGTTTCGGTAAGGTCGCCCGAGGGGGACTGCGCTGGTCTGATCGCGAGGATTACCGCACCGAAGTATTGTCCTTGGTCACGACCCAACTCGTCAAGAACGTCGTCATCGTGCCCACTGGAAGCAAGGGCGGCTTCTTGCTCAAGGCGCCCTCCCCCGACCCAATCGTTCGCCGCCGTCAAGCCGATGAGTTGTACAAAACGTTCATCCGCGGGCTGCTCGACGTCACCGACAACGCGAAAGGCGGCACGCCGACCCGTCCTCCCCGTGTCGTCTGCCACGACGATTTCGATCCCTATCTGGTGGTCGCTGCCGACAAAGGCACAGCGCATTTGTCAGACACGGCAAACAAACTCAGTCAATCGTACGGATTCTGGTTGGACGACGCCTTCGCGTCGGGTGGCAGCAACGGCTACGACCACAAAGGCGTCGGCATTACCGCGCGCGGCGGCTGGGTTCTCGTCAAACGTCATTTCGCGGAAATGGGCCGCGACCCGTACAATGAGCCGTTTAGCTGCGTCGGCATCGGAGACATGTCCGGCGACGTATTCGGCAACGGTCTCATCGAGAGCGACAAGACGCTCTTGCTCGCGGCCTTCAACCACAACCACATCTTCTTCGACCCGAATCCCGACGCAGCGACTTCATTCACAGAGCGCCGGCGATTGTTCGACAATCCGGGAGGATGGGAGAAATACGACAAAACGTTGTTGTCAGAGGGCGGCGGCATCTTTGAGCGGAAAGAACGGCGGATCCCGCTTTCACCTCAGGTCCAAGCGCTCATCGGCCTAGACGCTTCGGAAGCAGAGCCCGACCTGATCATTCACCACATTCTAAAGATGGAGGTGGACCTGTTTTGGAACGGTGGAATCGGCACCTACGTCAAAGCCTCCGACGAAACGCCCGCACATGCCGACGACCGCACCAACGACGCGCTCCGCATCGACGCCACGGAGTTGCGGGCGCGCATCGTCGGAGAGGGAGGGAATCTCGGATTCACCCAGAGGGGGCGCATTGAAGCGGGTCTGCGGGGAGTCAAACTCAATACCGACGCAATCGACAATTCAGGCGGCGTAGATCTGTCGGACCACGAGGTCAATCTCAAGATTCTCTTGGGTGGTGTCGTGGCGCGCGGTGACATGTCGCTGACAGAGCGCAACGCGCTACTCACCGAGCTGACCGATGAGGTGGCGGCGCTGGTTCTCGAAGACAACGACGTGCAGGGACGCCAAATCTCCCGCGACGAGTTGAGAAGCAAGCGCAATATCTTCGAATTCGGTCGCGCTATCGATTTCGTAGAACAAAACATGTTGCAAACGCGTGACGTGCTCCGCCTTCCAACCGACGTCGAGTTGCAACGCCGGTCCGACCGCGGAGAAGGCCTGACCCGCCCCGAGTTGGCGGTCCTGTCCGCCTGGGTCAAAATGTACGTGTTTGCAAAGCTGCTCGAAGGCGATGCTGCGGCCGTGCCCGGATACGACGCGTTGCTCCTCAACTACTTCCCCGCCTCCATTCGGTCACGGTTTCCGCAGGAAATTCGAGGACATATGTTGGCGAAAGAAATCGCCATGACAATGGCGACAACGCGGGTATTTGGAGACGCGGGCGCCGCATTCTACCCGATCATGGTGGAGACCACGGGCAGAAGCGTGCTCGAGGTCACCGTGGCGTGGCTTCGGGCAGAGCAGGCTGCTGGCCTGGACGGACTCCGCCCTGCGCTTGAGCCCATGTGCACCGGTCCCGCCCTCGTCGCCAGCTACGAGGCGTGGATTCTGGCGACCAATTCGGTTCGCGACGTCGCTCGGTCGTGGCTCGCAGCCCGAGTCACCCCCTCCACCAACGGCGTGGACCCAGACGCCGCCAGCGCGGCCCTGTCGAGGTTGCTCCCGTCCGACGAAGCCACCAGAGACGCCGCCGAGGAGGCCGCACTGGCGACGACCGTAGGCGCAGAGGTCGCTGGTCGTGTGCGTCGAATTCGAAATCTCGGGCTGACCCTGCGAATCGCGGCGGAGGCGAACGCCTGCGGCAAGCCGTTCGAGGCCTTCGCTCTACACCACCTGGCAGTACGAAGGGCAAGCCGACTCGGTGAGGTCCTAGATGGCCTCGCGCATCGTAGCGGCTCGGGGCGTTGGGACCCGTTGGCGCTGGGAATTCTCCGGAGTCGCTTCCAAACGCTGCTCGACACCCTCGTTCGCCGGACGCCAAATGCACGCGGTACGACTGTAGACAGTGCGGAAGCCGCCCTACGTGCGGGCCCGCTTGCACCCGTGCGAGCGGTTGTGGACGCGTTCCTCACCGAACCGTCGCCTGCGATAGCGACGCTGCTGGTGCTGGAAGAGCGGGTCGGCGCCTCGTTCCCGGTGGCCTAAACCATGGACGCCGCACATTGGAATGGGCCGGCGGGTGCCACGTGGGTGGACCAGGCGGACGCGCTCGACACCATGCTCGAGCAGCTAGGCCGCGCCGCGATGGACCTGCTCCACCTGCGGTCCGGACAGGCCGTCGTGGACATCGGTTGCGGGTCCGGGGCGACGGCAAGAGAGCTGTTTCGGCGCGTGTCTCCAGGGGGCCGGGTGTTGGGCGTGGATGTGTCCGAGCCCCTGATTCGGGCGGCCGAGCGCAACGGGGGCGGCCCACACTGGCAACTCGCGGATGCCGGGTGCGAAACGATCGACGGTGCTCGGTACGACGCAGCATTCTCACGTTTCGGACTGATGTTTTTCGACGATCCCCGCGCCGCGTTGGCCCACATCCGTCTGGCCTTGGAGCCGAAGGGCACCCTCGCCTTCGTCTGCTGGCGAACCGCCGCTGAAAACGCATGGGCCGTAGACGCCGCGGCGGCCCTAAAAGCCGTGCACGGCGTGGACCAGCCCCCCGTCGACCCGCATGCGCCCGGCCCCTTCGCCTTTGGAGACGGCGACCGCCTGCGCGGCCTGCTCGCGAGCGCCGGCTGGTCTGACATCCACGTCCACGCCCACAACACCGACTATGTTATTGGACCCACGGTCGAAGCAGCGGTCGAACTCGCGCTTCGCATCGGCCCTGCGGCGCGCCCCATTCGTGAACTGGGTCTGGACCCTGGGCCCTTCCGGGACACGCTCTCCAGGGCGCTCGGCGCGAAGCTGACCCCCCGAGGCGTCGTGCAAGACGCGGCAGTTTGGCTCGTCACCGCAAATGCCTAGGCCGTCACGGCGCTCCGGGCGCCGCGGCTGGCACCGGTGTTGGGGCCGGGGGCGGCAACTTCGCGCGGCGATCCCGCTCGCGTTTCGCCAGCAGAACACTGGCGTCGAATCCGTGCTCGAGTCCTGAGCGAATCACACCAGGCATCTTGCTGCCGGCTTGGGCCACCCAACTGCTGTCGCCGCCGAAGCCCAGTTTGGAGACAAAGGTGACGCGGCTCTCCTTTTCGTTGCCCCGACTCACGACGAACATACCGTACAGGCTTGTGACCTCCTGGTCCGCCAGTAGGCGCAACCACGAACCCTTCGGAGCCGCTTCATAGGCCGCCGTCGCCTTGCTCGAGTACGAGGCCCACGTGGCGGCATCCACGTCTTTCGACGTCAGCTTCTCAAACGCCAGGACGGAGCGCGTCGGTTCTTCGACGCGGTACATGCGTTGAAAAAACCAACCGTAAAAGAATGTGAGGTCAAGCAGGAAATAGGTGTCCTGATATGCGACACCCGTCACACTATCCGTCCCCGTGCCGAGGTTGACGACGGCCACAGCGCCGTCCATATAATTGGGAAGGCGATTCTGTTGATGAAATACAATTTCCGCGACCGATTCGCGCGGAATATTTTCATCGGACTCGCCCGAAATCATTGGCACATACGCTTGACCTAGCGGCTTGAGTCGCACTTCGTCGTACATCCTTCCGGCGTACTGCCACAACTTGGCGTCGGCCCAGAAGGTGGGCTCCGTGAGCGCACGGTTGAGCACTGCGGTAGCTTCGGAGTCTCGCATCTTGAGGGCGACCGCCGCTGGGGGCACGGCCTGGGCGTGGCTTGCGGTGCCAACGACGAGGGACAAACACAACAGGAGCAGGGTGCGGCGCATGGGGCGCCCGGCTAACCCGCTACCTCCCGAGGGGCGTCCATGTCCTGGTCGATGCGGGGCTTCGTAGCCGGCAGCCCCGAGGACGTGGAAACGTTCCATTTGCCGTGGCTGATGCCTACGAACACCACAGCGCGGGACTGGGAGAACGAAGGCGTTGAGCTGCTTGGCGTGAAGTGTGAGGGCGTGTACCAGCCCGAGCCCGTCGCCATCATCCACGTGTCGAGTTGGTCTGGCCGGGACCGTTCGATTCGGGGAGAGGCCGCGATGCGAGCCGTGCTCCACGCGCTGTCTGCCCATACCGGGGGCATCGGCGCTGGCTGGGTGAGCGAAGGCCCGTCGCGACCAGGTCTGGGCCTCGCGGTCTTGGCCGGGGCGGACATCGAAGATCGGGCGGCAGACGCGTCTTGGTGGGCCGACCAGTTGGAATCTTCCGCAGGCGTGTTTCCCGCGCACTTGGATGCCGCCCGAATCTCTGGCACGTTTCGGCGCCGCGTATTTCTCCCGGCCGAGATTCCCATCGAACCGCCAAGAGCGCTCCGACGAACGTGGCTATTCGCCCGCGCCTCGGACCTGCCCCCGGCGCCCGAAGGTTGCACGCTCGTCGAGCGCATGACGCCGCCGAGGCGCATGGACTTCGACGTCACCAGTTTTCCGTTCGTCGTGCTCGACGGGTGCCCCGCAGACGATGTGGACGCCATCGTTAGCGCGGCCTGCTGCGACGCCGTGGCCATCGCGCTGCCAGAACGCATTGGCGCACGCTGGCTGAAGGGCGCGCGCGGTCCCGACGTGTTGTTGCCCGACGCCGCCGCAGTCCTCGGCCTGTTGCACGGGCTTGCAGTCACGCTGGAGACGTGGCCGCACGCCCTCCGCTAAGGCTCCCAACTAAGCGGACGGTTGGCCTGCCCGTTCCCCGACCGAAGCCGCTGCCTCGGCGGCCAATTTCGCGTCGCGGATATTCGTCTGTTCGCGCAATCGAAGCAGCGCTTCGCGCTCGATTTGCCGCACGCGCTCGCGAGAAAGACTCATGCCCTTGCCAACTTGGGACAGCGTCCGGAACTGGTTGTCTTCCAGGCCATAGCGGCGTGCCAGTACGTAACGATGCCGATCGTTGAGCACGGCCTCGAACGCGTCCAACATCCGGTGGATTTCCTGGCTGCTGATGACCTCGTCGTCGGGGTTCTCCGCGTCCTCGTCCGACAAGAAGTGCTCCAACGAACGGCTCCGCGGCCCGTCGTCCACTGGTTGATCGAGCGACACCGTTTGGCCCTGACTGAGCAAGAACTCGGCGCGTTTTTTGTCGACGCCGACCTCCTCTGCCAGATCCGCAACTGTGTACTCGATCCCAGCGTCCTCAAAGCGCTTGATCGCCTTGCGCAGGTTGCGAGTCTGCTCGACCGCACACCCTGGCAGGCGGACTGGCCGACCGGTGTGATCGATGGCGCGGGTCATTTGCGCCCGCACCCACCAGCGTGCGTAGGTGCTGAAACGGATGTCACGCTCCGGATCGAAGCGTTTTGCGGCTCGCAACAGGCCGATGTAGCCCTCTTGAACCAGATCGGCCTCGTCCATGAACGGCCCCGCGAGCTTACGCGCCTCCCCGTGCGCGATTCGGCGGCCGGACATCGCGAGTTTCCAGCGGATGGCCTCTGCTTCGGCCCACGCCGCTTTCGCCTCACGCGCCTTGGGCCGAACGGCCGTGTTCTTCTCCGCGGTCTTCCAGGCCGCTTCTACTGCGGCTTCGAGGCGGTCAACCATACCGGCACGGGTCCTTTCCGCGCGCTTCGGGATCCGTTTGAGTTCCTGCAATGCCTCCTGGATGTCGCGGATTGCCTCCCGCGCTCGATTCTCACAGCTATGGATACGACGGGCGAGTTCCTTCTCCTGGTCAGCGGTGAGTCGCTCGGACTTCCGCTGCTTGGGGACGAAGTAATCGATGGGAGCCTCCTCGGGCCGACGGGTACCGGATGTGTCCGGGCCGTGGCCGCGCAGCGGTTGAAGCCTACTACACATGTCCCCGGAATCCATACAGGAAACATCGGAGACGGAATCTGACGTGCACAACGAGTCTCGAAAGCGACGCCGAAACGGCACCCTGTCAGCGTAGCAAAGACGCCGTTGCCGACAGGATTTCTGGGTCCTCAATGTCCTCAGACCTACAGTCGATCGGCGCGTAGGCAAGATTGCAGGCCGAAGGCGTCCCGCCTTGGATCTTCACCACGTAGCCGGTGTCTGGGTGCGGGGCTGGGAAGTCGGTGGACACGAAGTGTGCGCCACTTGTCAGCGCCGCGCCAGCAGGTCCAAGGTCGTTGATGCGCGCCTCCTCACCATCGGTATCAGCGCGCGTGCGTACCAAGTGCCCCAGGGCGACAGCCTCGGCGATCACGCTGGCGTCTGCGACCGGATCGTTCATCGTATGAACCGCGGCCCAGGGCGCGGCAACGTCGTTGCCCGCGTCTGGGAACAACGCCAGGGTCGCTGTGCCGGACGCGACGTACGCGTCCCGCCACGCACCCGTGTCGTGCATCACGAACAGCGCCCGGCCACGCAGCTCTCCGAGCGTCGGCCAGCCGTTCGCCGCGAGCCCAGCAACCAAGCTGTCCTCCTCCCGTTGAACCTCGCTCGGTCGGATCAGGGCGTCGCCAAAGGCGGCCTCCACCTCCGCTTCCAGAGCGGCGAGGCGCCCGTCGACGTCTTCCCCAGCAGCATCCTTCATTTCCAACAGCGTGAACAACGGATGATGCGCGGGAAACGAAGCGGACCAAATCGCCATCGTCGCCAAACACTCGGAAAGCCAACGGCAGGTGGTCGCCTCGTCCACCACGGGGATGTGGAAGACCTCGAAGCGGCCGTGCGCCACGTTGAACCAGACATCGAGTTCGAATTGCCGAACACCCAGGCCGCCGAGTTGTTGGTCCAACGGCAGGTGATCGTAGTCCCACTCCTTCAGGGTGAGTTCATCCGTTTTGACATGAAAGCTATTGTGCGTGCCCAACGCGACCACGTCCGCGAACGTCAGCACGTCGTCCAATCGGTGCCCCACATCGACCGGATCAGGACTAGCCACACATCCAAGCCACACCAGGATCCACATCTCGGTCCCGCAATCGCAGTGCCTTACGCCGAATCCGGCTCAGGAACCATTTTTCTGGCCCGTTGTCCACCCAAGACCGTAAGCGAGGCTCAACCTCGCACGTTGACCGGAGAGGCCACGAATGACCCAGTTGTTGATGTTCCTGACGCTCGCAGCCAACGCCACGGAAAAGGAGGAGGAGGAGGACCTCAAGGTGAAGGGCGTGGAATTTGCCCCCGCTGCTACACGGATGCTCATGGAGTTCGCGGACCTGTCGGTCACACCCGGGGGCGCGCAAGACATCGGCTACTTCAGGGACCGCATTGCCGCCGGAGAGATTCCTCACCCGGCCGTGTTCACCCCGGAGGGCTTGTTGGGGGAACATGATCTTCCGATCGACGGCAAAGGGCACTGCAACACGCTGCTCTGCCCCATTGGCGAAGCCACCGAAGTCGCCTTGATCGCACAACCCGAGGCCCGGTACCTCGCACAACTCGGATTTGACTCCGGGATCGACGCCGCCACATGGGCACGAGAGCCCGTGAATCTCGTGGCCGTCGTCGACAAATCCGGCTCCATGGGCGGCCAGCCAATTGGTTCCGTCCAAGAAGCGTTGCGCGCGGTACTCGGAAACCTCCGCCCCGGAGATCGTTTGTCGATCGTGCTGTACGGTGACACCGTTCACACCCTACTCGGGCCGACCCCGTCGAACGACCGCACGGCGATCGCCCGCGCGATCGATGGGATCACGATTTCGGGTTCTACCAACATGGAAGCCGGGCTCGTGCACGGCTTCGATCTTGCCCGTAGCAGCGCACGTGGCTTCGAAGGGATCACGCGCGTCATGTTGTTTACCGACGAGCGCCCGAACACCGGGCGCACCGACGCCGGCTCATTCATGGACCTGGCAATCGCTGGATCCCGCGACGGCATCGGAATGACGACGATCGGCGTGGGCCAACAATTTGGCGCTGAACTCGCCACACAAATCTCGAGCGTGCGCGGCGGAAATCTGTTCTTCTTCCCCGACGCCAACAAAATGCGGCAGACCTTCGCCACCGAGTTGGACACAATGATTACGGAGTTGGCCTACGACATGGACCTGACCGTCGCCCCGGCGGAAGGGATGAAGATCGTCGGAGTGTACGGAATTCCGGGAGACGCGGTCACCTGGGGGAAGGATGGCGCCCTGGAAATGAACGTGGCTACGCTGTTCGCGTCCCACGAGGAAGGCGCCATTTATTTCGCGTTCGCCCCCGTCGGCGATCTTCCACAGCGCCACGTGGCGTCGGTAGGACGAGTGGATCTGTCCTTCACCCTTCGTTCCGGCGAACGGCCGCAGCGTTCGGTGGATTTCGCCGTGACTCGCGCCCCCCAAATGGGCCTACAGCGCGGGTCGATGCTAGTGGACGAGGTCACCGTATTCAAAGCGGCGACCACCTTGCACCACGAAAAGAATGACCAAGAAGGGGCCTGGCGTCTGGTTCATGAGCTGGCGGGTCGCTGGGCGGGTGTGTCAGACCCAGACCTGCAAAATGAAATCGACCTCATCGGCAAACTCGAAAACAAACTTGCGCTGCTCTCCGGCCACCAAGGAGAAGCGCCAGCCCTGACCCTTCATCGCAATTCGGTGACCGGGCTTCCAGGTTTCCGACACGAGTAGCCTACTGATACAAGACGCTCCACCCGCCTTCTTTTTTCACCTCCCAAGAATTGGACCAAGATACAATCCCGGTCTCCGCACTCGTGAGCTGGAACCGGACAACGACGTAGTCGGTCTGGCTTCGTGTGTCCGAGGCCGACAGCGCCCGCAATTCTCCTTCGAGGAACAAGTCGACGCCCGCAAGTGCAGCAAACCCTTGCGAATCGACCTGACCGTCTCGCTTCATTTGCCGCTCTTTCTGAATCTGCGCCATCAAATCGCGGTTGACGACCGCTATTTTCCCGACTGCGCCGTTGATGACCTGGTCCGAAATCAACGTTCCCAAAATGTCCTGATCGATCAAAAACCGGGTGCGATTCTCAACGGGCAAAATTGCGATTCGGGGGACGCCCTGGAACTGCGCAATGGCCGGGCTACCCAGCAACTGCTTCGTCATCTCGTCGGCCACGGCGCGCAGGTCACGCGCTTCCAGACCCGTGCCCTCCACCTTACTGACTTCGTCGGGGTCCACGTATTTTGCCCGGTGGCGGCAACCCATCAACAATGCGGCCGTAACAATCCAGGTTTTCATCGTTCCTCCGATCGGGGTGTCAAGGGAATCAGTGCGACAGCAGTGCCTTCCGCCGGGACGTCGACGTCCACGGAATAGCCGCCCATCGAAATGGTATGTCTGCCCGGCGAGGGATCCGCCACCGCGACCCAAAGGCCACCCGGCACACCTTCCCACGCGCGCACATCAGCCTCGGGGTTGGACGCCACCCCCACCAACCACACGGCGACGCCGACGAGTTGGAGCACGCCGCCCACCGTTTCGCCCTCCTGGCTTCGTGCCGAGTCTGAAATGACGTCGCCGACGACCGCAAGCCCGATCCCGAGCACGCCGGACACGTCCTTGAACACCGCCTTCCCGCGCAGAAATGCGTCTACCCGGCGGCCCCCACGGGTGGTGGCCTGCCACCCAAAATCGTCCACAAGGTCGGCGCGCACGGCGACGCCGTCTAGCTGCGGCTCGGGAGACCCAACGCGCCCGGGAAGCACCACCAACTGCTCGCCGTAGCGGCCGTATTGCACTTTGCGCGGTCCACGACCTGCCTGCACCCAGACCACCAGTCGGTGATCCCCGGTCGCAGTGCGAATCGCCGCCTCACCGTCGCGCGCTGGGGCAAGCGCTTCCGAGGGCAGCGCCCGGGCCGCTTCCAACCACTTGGCGTGCAATGCGCCGAGCGGCTCCAACGCCTTGCGCAAACCTCCCGCGCTGATCTGCTCGGTGCCGTAAGGCGGCGGACCCGGATCCATCGCCGCCGACCGGAGTTCGGTCGCCACCGCGAGTGCACGATCCACCGCCGCCGAAGGATCGCGCGGCCACGTCGATAACGCAGGTGCAAGGCCGGCCAAGAGCAGCACACGAGCGGCGGCCACGGCGTTGGCGTCGCCGTCCACCGCCGTTTCCATCAGCGCGTCAGACAGAAGCGGACCCATTTCGCGTTGCCACACCGCATCCACCGCAGCCTCGGTGAATCGTTCGGCGTTGCCCGTCTCCCCTTCGGCTCGGTACGCCAACGCCTGAAGCAGGTACCCAGCAGCAAAGTCGGAACGGGTGCGTTCGGCGGCCGTGCCCGTATCCGCAAGAATGGCGGATTTGCCCATGGCAAGCGCATTGTCCGCGTCGCCCTTTGCCAGGAGCAAAGCGCCCAGGGCGTGGTACGCAGCCATCTTCTCGTACGGTTCGCCCTTCCACTCCTTTCGATCTTCCGCGCCGATCATTGCGGCGAACTCGCCGTCAGCCCGCATCGATTGCATCCGGGGAACCACGAAACGAAGTGCGGATTCCCCCTCCGCGAGATTGCCCTCGGCAAGCTCCATTGTCGCCAGCCGGCACTGTTCCAACGTCTGGCTGCGCCCTTCTTCCGCAGCACGTTCGCGCTGAACCGCGAGCAGATCCGGCGCAGGAGGGGGAACCTTGGTGCAGGCGACGAGCAGAGCGAGGGCGAAGGACCGCATGGGCACCCGTGGTTATCCCGAAACGAAGCGGATCCTTGCACGATCGCCCCTCGACCCTGTAGATCCACCACGTCGTGACGATGCTCCCCACCTTTCTATTCGCACTTTTCGCAGCGGCGTTGGCGCCTCGGTCGGGGGACGAAGCGCCCGCTCCGGTCTGCCTCGGCGAGCCCCCCTGCCTCTCGCCGCGCGCGTTGTGGGTGGATCACGCCGCCCTCGGACTCGGTCCCGGAGGTGAGTGGCTCGTCTACGATCTGGACGAGGTCACGCGCCCACTGCACAAACGAGACTTGGTGGCGGAAGGCGACCTGTCGATCACCGTCCGCCTGTCACTCGGCGAGGTGGGCGCGGATCGCCTGGTCGCCAGCCGATACGGCCTCGTGGAAGCGCTCGGAATCGCCTGGACGGTTCGCAATCGACTCGACGAAGCCACCTTTGACCCCGAAGGTCGAGGCAGCGCAGCATTCCCTGGATGCGGTCCCACAGGCCGATTTTCCACCTGCGCAAACCCCCGCCAATACGCGGGCCTAGGCACGTGGCGGGCGCTCGAACCGAGCCGTTACCGGGAAGACATTCGACTACAAGCCGTAGACGTCGCGGTTCTGGCGTGGTGGTTATATGACGGAGAAAAAATCGACGACCCCACCGAAGGCGCGACCAACTTCATCCACCGTTGCGGCGGCACCGCCTACGGCGCCGATACCGACCGCTGCGACGGCTGGATGGGACACGCTCGCGCCGACGACATTCGTGGAGCAAAACCCACCACCGGTCCATTGGTCTTCAAGGCCCCAGGCGGCTGGGACAAACGCGGTTGGTATCGATTGCGAGAGGCCACCTGGGTGGACTTCGACCCCTGGTACGACGTCGTCGATGGCCACCTCGTGTCGCAAATTAGTCCACCGTTAGACACCGCGGCGTTGGACGTCGCTAGCCGCCAGGCCGCCCATGGTTTTGGGCCGCGAGGTGCGTCCGAGCTTCACCGTCGGCTCGCAGCTAGCCGATGATTTGGTTCGCCACGGCAGCCGCCGCGGACCTGTCCCTGTGGCACGCAACCCGGGGTGCCGAGCAAGCGGGAATCGAAGCGGCCGCGCAGTTGTGGGCACAACGAAGCGGCAACCAGGTCACGACCGTTGCACTGCCGTTCTCGGCCTACGACAGCAAACTAGAAACGGCGATCCCGCGCGGCAACGGGCCGGATGTATTCGTGGCCGCCCACGGCAACCTCGGAAAGTGGGTTCCGATGGGTCTTGTCACCCCTTCCGACCTGCCCACTGACAGGTTCTTAGCCCCAAGCGTTTCCGCGCTCACCGTGGACGGCCACACCTGGGGCTGGCCGCTGTCGGTCAAGTCGCTGTTGTTGCTGTACGACCCGACGCGTGTGCAACGACCGCCCACCACAACGGACGCATTGTTCGCCGACGCCGCCGGTTTTGTCGGTCCTGATCACTATGGGATCGCTGTTCAGGCTGCCGAACCCTATTTTCACGCCCCGTGGCTACACGCGTTCGGTGCCTGGACCGTGGGCCCGGATGGCAGCGTAGACCTCGATTCCGACGGCCAGATCCGTGCCCTCGTATTCGCTCGGCGACTCGCCGTGGATTCCCAGCTCGTACCCGGACAACCCACCGAGGAGTTGGTGTCGCGCCTGTACGACGAAGGCCGTGTTCCCTACGTCATCGGCGGCCCATGGTTCGCCGCCGCTCAAAGTCGACCGATCGCGGCGGCGCCTTTGCCCATCGTGTCCGAAACGGGTCAGCCCGCGCGACCTTACCTGACGGTAGACGCCGCGTTCTCCACGCCAACGTCCGCCCATCCAGCACAAGCCGCGTCACTGGCGGCTTTTCTCGCTGAAGAAGACGGCGCACGACTTCGCCAGGACCTCGGCCGTCAGGCCGTTGCGGCGGTAGGCGTCACGTCCGAAGACCCCTTGGTGCAGGCTCTATCGGCGGCCGCTCTCGTCGCGGTTCCCTTGCCCACCGACCCGAAAGTGCAAATGGCCTGGGAAGCCATGGCGCGCGCGCTGCGAGACGTGCTGCGAGGCGCACGAACCCCAGAACGTGCCGCGCAAGCAGCCCAATTGACCTTTGAAACGCTGAGCAGACCGGTCCCACCGGCCGCTAACACCCGGCCATGGCTCGTCGCGACAGTCCTGGCCGCCCTCGCCGCGACTGTGGCCGCCTTTCGAACGGTCGTGCGCCCGGCCTTCCGCGCGCGCTTGCGCACACATGCTGCAGACTACCTTTGGGTTGGCCCGGCCGCCGTCGCCAGCGCCGTGCTCATGGGCGTTCCGATGCTCACCGGCTCGCTCGTCAGCCTCTTTGAGCATCACCAAGGAGAATGGACCTTCGTGGGTCTTCAGAATTTCGCCGACATCTTGTTGTCGCGGCATGGCGACGTGTGGGCACCCATGTCGTTCTGGTACGCGCTGGTCGTTTCTGTCGCATGGACGGCGGCGAATCTGGTGCTGCACGTCTCTCTTGGGGTCGCGCTCGCACTCGTGCTGCACGCCCCTTGGTTGCGCCTCCGCCCGCTTTGGCGTGCGCTTCTGGTCCTCCCGTGGGCCGTTCCCACCTACATCACCGCCCTCGTGTGGAAGGGCATGTTTCACGCCCAAATGGGCGCAGTGAACGCGATCATCGCGCTGTTTGGCGGACCCGCCGACACCGACTGGACTGGCAGCTTCACCACCGCATTCACCGCCAACCTCGTCACCAATACGTGGCTCGGTTTTCCGTTCATGATGGTCGTGGCCCTCGGTGCCCTGTCCGCAATTCCGAACGACCTTCTCGACGCCGCCGCCGTGGACGGAGCCAGCGCGTGGCAGCGTTTTCGGCACGTCACGTGGCCTTCGCTCAAGCCGGCCCTGCTGCCCGCCGTCGTGTTGGGTTCGGTATGGACTTTCAACCAATTCAACGTGATTTACTTGGTCAGCGGAGGTGAACCTAATGGGGCGACGGAGTTGCTCGTCAGCGAAGCCTACCGGTGGGCATTTTCTCGCGGCAACCGCTACGGGTACGCCAGCGCCTACGCCATTCTCGTTTTCCTCGTGTTGTTGTTGTGGTCACGAATGACACGACGCCTGAGTGCCACATGAGAACACCTGCCTGGCCTGTGGTTTGGGCTGCGCATGCTGCCATTCTGCTCGTGTCACTCGTCGCTTTGTACCCAGTGTGCTGGGTCGTCGTCATGGCGCTCACGCCGTCTCAAACGTGGACAGGCGGTGTCATCCCGTGGACCTACAATCCGTCCCTTTCCAATTTCGTGGACCTCTTTGCGAACGAGGGCATTGGCCGAATGTTGGTCAATTCGCTCATCGTCTCCGTCGCCACGGCGTTGGTCGGGCTGTCCGTCGCCACCACGGCAGCGTGGATCCTGTCCAGACGGGCCTTTCCCGGACGCGAGGCCGTGGTCGGCGGCTTCTTGTTGACGCAAATGTTCCCCGGCGTCGTCATGGCGATTCCGCTCTACCTGTTGCTCGACGCGTTTGGCCTGCTCGATCGACTGCTCGGGCTCGTCCTGGTGTACGCGACGACGTCCATCCCCTTCGCCACATGGACGCTGAAAGGCTGGTTCGACGGGCTTCCCAAAGACCTGGAAGAGGCTGCCCTTCTCGACGGCGCTAGCCGCTGGGTCATCTTCACGCGTGTCTTGTTGCCCCTCCTTCGACCTGCGTTGGCGGTGACCGGGATGTTCTGTTTTCTCAACGCATGGAATGAATTCGTGCTCGCCGCGAGCCTGTTGTCCGACCCTCAGGCCTTCACCTTGCCGGTCGTCCTCCAACGATTCGTAGGAGACCAAGGCACGGAATGGGGTCACTTCGCCGCAGGCTCCATCATCACCAGCGCACCGGTGATTGTGCTGTTTTTCGCACTCCAGCGGCACTTCGTCGGAGGGCTCACCGCCGGGGCCGTCAAGGGCTGAACTGCACGAACAGGCGAGCGTCACTCGCCTCCCGGCTTCCGTGCAATAGACTGGGCGCATGCATGTGGGGCTGTCGCTTGTCGTTGTGTCAGGGTGCTACCAGCCCCCGGATTTTCCGTTGATCACCACGGTGCCGATCGAGGCGGCACCCGGCTCCTCCTGCCTCGACGAACCGGACGTCACCGTCGCCTGCACAACCGACGGCGATACCTTTGACGTGACCGCGTGCGGAAATGACGTTGGCATCACCATCCGAATGCTCGGCATTGATGCCCCCGAGGTCGAACACGCGCCCCAACCTGCAGATTGTGGTGGAGACGCAGCTGCAAGCGAACTCGCCCGCATCCTTTCCGGCGCTTCGGTCACGTTGGCCTTCGATGAACTCTGTACGGACGTGTACGACCGCACGTTGGCCTACGTCTATTTGATGGACGAGGAGATCGACCCCTTTCGGGACGAACCCGGCGTCGAGGAATTGATTGTGGATCTGCAGGCCGGTGACGGCGGCGAGAGCCTGCTCGTCAACGAATGGTTGTTGTGGAACGGTACCGTGTACCCGTTCGACGAAGATTGGGTGGCGCCGTTGTTGTTGCAGACGCGCATGGACTCGGCTGTGGGGCATGCCGTGGACGGCGGCGAGGGCCTGTACAGCAGCTGCGCGAGTCAACCGACCGCGCCGTCTGCGCCTGTCAACGATACACCCGACCTGAGGCGCTTGAGCGCGGAGGTTCGATGAGTAGGGCCGAGACGGCGGCAACGTCCCCGAACGCACCCACCGCGGTATCGCCAAGGCGAGCGGAGCTTGAGCGGCAACGCGACATCCTCCTGGCTGCCATCGGCGATCTTCAAGGGAGGCTCGACGCCGTGGAGCGCGAACTGAGCGTCCCGGAAGTCGAACCTCCACCGCCGGAGCCGACGGTCCTAGAGCGGCTTCGGGGACAAGCGACCGCCCTTGCCACGAGGTCGGAAGCCGTCATGGCCAACGCCGTCCGCAACCGCCAAGGGTTGCGCGATGCACTCGCCGCAGACGCGCGCTCCTCAGCCGTGTTGGCCGAGTACGAACAATTCGAGTCGCAAATGCGGCCCGTGCTGGAAAACATGCCTGAGGGCTACCGCTCGGCGCTCCTCACGCACCATCAGCAGGTATCGCGTCGTCTTGCCGCGCTCGTCGCCGCCAAGGCTCGGGCCCCGTCTCCCCTCGACGCGGACCCGCTCATTGTCGACTTGGTCTACGCCGTGGACGCCCCCGACGGTGCGCCAGAGCTGTTGGTCGTCGTCGCGCCGCTCGACGAGGCCGTGAGTAGCCAATGGAGCACGCGGACTGAGGATTTCCAAACGTGGATAGCCGCACGGATTGCGGGAGCGCTGTACGAAGCGCTAGCGGCGGCAGGCGTGCCTGCGGCCGAAGTCGCGTCGGGAGGCCACGAGGGTCTGTTGGCGTTGGAATGCGAAGTGTCGGGAGCGAGCGCCGATCTCGCGGCGATCGTGGGCGAACGCCTATCCATCGCGCTTTCCGCAGCTGGCGAAATCACAGCAGCGCGGGTGGAAGTGGTGCCGCAGTCCATCGACATCGACCTGCTCCTGCCGCCTGAGGAGAATCGAGATGCTTGACCGGCTGTTGCCTTTGTCCCTGACGGACACTGCGCGTGCCCTGAATGTGCACCCCTTTGAGGTCGTTCGCCTCGCGGTGCTTGCCGATCGCGTTCCGGCCGACGCTTGGCTTCTCGACGAAGAGGACGTGGCTTCGCTCCGTGAGTTTGGCGGCATCGAGGATGACTGGTGGGAAGGCGCACAGTTGCCGGAGGACACCAACCCAAGGCGCCGTCGTTTGCGGGGTCTGATGGCCCGGCTGTTGGAGCGCGACGTCGTAGGCGAAAACCTCACGCGGATGGACAACCTTCAGCGCGGGCTCAGCGCCGAAGATTCGGCCTTCGTCGCAAAAACAGTGGCGCACCTGACCAACGCCGGCGTGCTCGCTATGGTCGCGTGTCCCGCGGGCAAACTCCTGTCGATTCAGCCATCGCACCGAAAGGAAGCTGAACAACTCGCGCGCACGGGTGCCGGACTTGCTGGCATCAAAAGCTTGGTTGGAGGGGACTGATGGCCCGGAAGCGCCGCTCTCTCCTCGGTCGCAAAGACGAGCCTGTCGCAGAAGTTGAGGCCAACGGCGGTGCCGCAGACGAACAACCAGAGGTGGCACCTCAAGTCGTGGGTCCACCAGCCCTGCTCGGCGATCCGCCCGAGATCCCCCCACCGGACCGACCCGAGGCACCTGCACCCGCGCGACAACCAGAGACTGCAGATTGGCGCCCGCCTGGGCGGGACGCTTGGTCGCCCGGGGCGTGGGACAACCCGGAGGGCATCGACTTGCAGGGAGGCGCCGGTTGGGCTGGCGGCAGCCAAGATGAATCGTGGACAGCAGCGGCGTGGGCTGGACCGACACGGTCGCCCGCCACCACGCCCCCGCAGACCATTGCCGATGAAGGAGAACGTGGGGACGGTGATTCGCCTTGGCTCAGGCGCGTACCCCCTCCGCCCCTCCGTGCATCCGGGATTCAGCTGCCCGAGATCACAAGCCGCTGGGCCGAAGACGACCAGACTGACGCCGCCACTGAGCCGCCGCCCGACGAGCCGCGATCCGGAATCGGAGCTTCCGCAACGCCATCGAGAATGCCCCCGATTTCGGTCGTACCCAGGGAACCAACGCCCAGGGGCACCCCAACAGGCACACGAGAGGAGCGCCCTTCCTACGTTGCCGACACGCCCGCACCCCCGCCGCGCGCTGAAGCCCCGAAAGCCGAGATGTGGGTCCGTCCCGACTTTGACGACGACGCCGACGAAGCCGTCAACGCGGACGAAGTACCCGATGCAGCGCCATGGTCGCCGTGGCGCGTCGGTGCCGCAGTGGGGATCGGCATGATCATGTCGCTCGGCCTCATCTTGCTGATCTTCCTGGACTGGCGCCAAATGGCGGCAGATAGCATTCCCACGCCGCCGGAAGGCGCCGGGGAAGCCGGATCGTTTGTGGACCTCGGCCTAGGCCCACGCTCGATCGACGGCGGCGGCGTGGAGGTGCGCACTGGGCTGCGGTCCCCTCCTCGTTTCGATGCTGTGGACCCGATGGTCGTGCGTGAAGTCGAGCGGGCCGCCATGCGCGATCCTCCGGACCTTCGTCGGCCTGTGACGCCCACGGCGGCGGTTGAAATCGGCGAGGTCGGCGACGTAGGCGAAGTCGGGGGTGCAGTGCAGCGACCCGTGCCGACGGGTACGCAGAATTCCCAACAGACGCCAGTTCCGGTCGCCAAGTCAATCGGAGAAGTGGGCGCAGACGCCCCGCCGCCGCCAACGCCAGCGCCGGTCGTACGACCTCGACCTACCGAGCCGGACCCCGCCACGCTGGGGACGCTCAAGATTCGCGCGAATCGACGGGTGCTTGTCTACGTGGACGGCAAAGCGATCGGCTACGCGCCCACCGATTACCTCACCACCCCGGGTGCCCACACGGTCCGGGCAATGCTGCCAGGCCAACCGGCCAGCGCACAGACCCAATCCATCGACGTGGTAAAGGCCGGAAGTGTCGTGGCCTTGGACTTTGCCTTCTAAACAATTTATTTTGGTTTTGTCGCCTTCTTAGGCGGACCCGCAAACGCCCACCCGGTTCGTAGTAGGACCAATGGCCGACGAGAAAACCTCCGCTCAACCCCATGGAGAACTCGCAGCCTTGGCTCGCCGCGAATTCCGCTGGTGGGTCATTCTTTGCGTGCTGAGCGCATTGTTCGTACTAACATCGCCGATTCAGGGTCGGATTTTACCAGGCGCTACCGCATGCTTGTCCACGAAGGCCGGTGACATCTGCTTCCCAACCGTTCGACCGGCGGTCGCCGTACGCTCCATTCTCGACGATCCTCTCACGCTGTGTAGTTCGTCCACGTCACCGGCTGCCCTAGCGAGCCTCGGTCGATGGTTGGACGAACTCGATAGCGTGAATGCGGGCAAAGTGGACCGCATTGGCGCTGAGGAGGGCCTTCGTAAGAAATGTCAGTCCTGGAATGCAAAAAAAGATCCCAGGTCTACCCCCAATCTTAACGGCTGGCGGGAGGACGTACGGGAATTTCATGCCAATCTGACCCACCTGCACATCGGATTCCTAATTCCAATTGTGCTCGTGGCTGCGGCACTCCTCCTGGGCCTGATCCGTCCCCAAGCGGCAGCCCTCGCGGCTTGGTCTGCGCTCGTCGCGAGTGTCATCGGACGACTCACGCTCGAACTCGGCAGCAGCGTCCTGACGATTGTTTTGGTTGGAACACCGTTCGCCGTGTTGTGGCTCGGTCCCGCTGCGCGTTTAGTGGCATTGTCCGGCGTCTCAGGGCACAGAGGGTCCCAACGCCTGCTGCACTTCCAGCGTGACACGCGCGCTGCGCTAGACGCCGCTATTGAACGAATGCGCGAGCGCGGCGGTGTTGTGGCCCTTCGCGGGCGGCACGGCGTCGGCAAGAGCTCCATCCTTGACGACCTGCAGCTGCTTCCCCCAGCGAAGGCGATCGTCGTCCGTGTCGATTGTTGGGCGGCGCAGACCGACCCACCAGACACGGCAATCTTTGGGCACATCCTCTTTGAATGGCCGGTCGCCCACGCTTCCCTGCTGTCGTGGTCCTGGCACCGATACTTTGTCGCCTGGATTTTCTCGATTCTCGTGCCGAAATCCTGGTCGTGGGGCGGCGTTCAGCTCAATGTCGTCGCGCCTACCGCTCGTTGGCACCAGGATATCCAACACATCGCCGCTGGTTTGGGTCGTGATGGGCGTTATTTGGTCGTGGTTCTCGACGAAATCGACCGTTGCGAACCCATCGCCGCGCAGCGTTTCATGACGATGGCGACACGCCTCTTGACTGCGCCGAATGTCGTTTGTGTCGTGTCCTATGTGGACCACGTGTTGAGGTACAAGGTATTCGACCCGAGCGCCGTCGAACTTCCCGAACTCAAGTCCACAATGCTCGCAATCTTGGCGGACTCGTCTGGCGTAGAACTGACAGGTTTCCCCGACCGCGAAGCGCGCGAGAAGGAATTAATTCGACGCTTTTCTGCCAACTCGGATGAAGGCCAGAAGACGCGTCTCGTCGAATTGTTCGAGGAGAAGTTCTTTGGCGGCGCGCCAGTGGAGGTCGGAGAACCCTCTAGCGCCGACATCGCAGAATTCGCGAACCAGGTCGTTCGCGGGCGCGACTGGTGCAAGGAATTCATCGGCGATACTGTGCAAGGAGAATGGCAACGCCTGCTCGATGCCCCGACTTCGGTTGGAGAACGCGACACCGACTCGGTTTCTTTGCGGCGAATCTCCGGGCGTCTGGCGCTGTGTTTGGCGGCGGTCGAACAAACCTACTTGCCCTTCGGAGCCGATGGCAAGCGGCAAAACCTCGTTCCCCATCGGGCTCGTCGGAGCGCCCGTGTCGCGCTGCGTATCGCTCTCGCCAGTATCTTTTACCGACGACTCCCGGCGTGGCCTGAGGACCTAAACCGACTCCCCGCGGCGACGTGCAGCCATGTCCGGCAGCCAGAGGCGGCGATTGTGCATGCCTGGTGGCGTAGCTTTTCCGATCTGGCCGACACAAATCCTGACGAGGATTTCATCCTGGCCTTTTCCCGCATGGAATTCCTCCGGCAGGCGACGTTTGCGGTCCCCGACGGATTCGAGCGGATGAGCGCCAGCGAACGTTCGCGTCGCGTCGCCCGTCCTTGTTCCTCAGCACAAGTAGACCCATGGTTATCAGCCCTTGCCACGCACCTGGATCGGGAAGCCGCAGAGCGTGGCGCCCAACCCGGTGCGGCCAGTACCATCGTTTTTGACGCCGCCTGGGGTCAGGTCGCCCTGCCCGACAGTGTGCGCTGCGGGCTCGTCGTCTCCGTGCTCGGCGTTCGACCGCTTCGGGAAGTGGAAAAAGAGGTGCTACACCTGCTTCAATGTTGCGAGGACCAA
>CAMASI010000059.1 GCA_945861065.1 Klebsiella pneumoniae
ATCCTCGACGTGTGCCGTCGCCTCAACCTCGTCGAGGACGCAACGCATCGGTCCGGTAAGGAGCAGCTCGATCGCGTCGTGGCGATGCTCGTAGCCTTGGCGAAGAAGCTCCAGAATGATCGCTGACGCTTCCAGGGGCGACGCCGGGAGCGGGACCGGGAGCGGGCCCGGGCCCGGCTTGTGGGGATCGCGCCCTGCGCAGCCTGTCGGGCCGCCTGCGGGAGCCCATCGACGACACCGAGCGCGGTCGGCTGCTGGAGACCTGGGTCTTACACGAACTCCGCGCGCACATCGCCTACGCCGGATGCGGCGGTGAGCCGAGCTACTGGCGGACGCCTTCCGGAACAGAAGTCGATTTCATTTGGAGCCGTGGCGGCCACAGCGTTGCCATCGAGGTGAAGGCCAGCCAGCGCTGGCGTCCGGAGTACGGGCGTGCACTTGGCGTGTTGCACGCAACTGGCGTCGTCGGCCGAATCATCGGCGTGTACCTCGGCCCCGACAGGCTGCGAGACGGGCCACTCGACGTGTTTCCGCTGCGGGATTTCGGCGAGGCGCTAGCGGCGGGGCACGTCATCGGCTGATTTGCGTCCGGGTTCGTCAGCCCGCGGCGGTCGCTTGACATGTCGCGCACATGAAAATATCGTCTGCACATGTCTATCATGATTCAGGTCAGAAACGTGCCCGATCCCATGCACCGCAAACTCAAGGCCCGCGCCGCGATGATGGGCACGTCGATGTCCGAGTACATCCTGCGGGAGTTGGCGCGTTCTCTCGAGCGCCCGACGCGGGACGAGTGGCTGGCACGCCTCGCCGAGATGGCGTCTTTGCCTGCGGCCCCCGATTTCGCAGCGATGGTGCGCGAGGAGCGCGACGCCCGGTGATCGTGCTCGACGCTTCCGTGCTGCTTGAGTTGATCACCGGCACCCAACTTGGGCTCGCCATCGGCGAGCGGATACGTCCGCACACCCTGAGTCTGCACGCCCCGCACTTGGTGGACGTCGAGGTGACGCAGGTGCTCCGAAAGTGCGTGCGCACGGGACTGATCAGTGCAGACCGCGCCCGGCTCGCGCTAGATCACCTCGCTGCGCTCGACATCGAGCGGTACCCACATGGCCCGTTGCTTCCTCGGGCCTGGGCGCTTCGCGACAACGTCAGCGTTTACGATGGCGTCTATGTCGCTCTCGCGGAGGCCCTGCCTGCGATTCTGCTCACCCGGGACGCACGGCTCGGCGGCGCCACGCAGGTCCATCGCGCACGCGTGGAAGTCTTCGGGTAATAGGTCGCGTCATGCCGATGCGACCTACCCTTGCCCGCGCGTTGACCCGACTCGTCCGCGGCGGGCACAATCCCGACCGGGCCCAGCAGATTCAATTCGCGGATGCAGGCCACGGGTTCGACCGGTTCGGCATGCATCCGGACTTCGTTGCGTTTGGCGAAGCGATCGCGAACCCGCTGTACGCGTCGTATTTCCGCGTTCGCAGCGTAGGCGCAGAAAACATCCCACTGACCGGCCCCGCGATCATCGCGGCCAACCATTCCGGTACGCTTCCGCTCGACGGCGCGATGTTGTGGATGGACGTGCTGCGTCACACCCATCGCGTCGCGCGCCCCGTCGCCGACTATTTCGTGTCGAGTCTGCCCTTTGTAGGCACCTTGTTCGCCCGATGCGGGGTGGTGGGCGGCAGCCGTGGCAACGCACGCGCCTTGCTCGAAGCGAACGAGTTGTTGATGATCTTTCCTGAGGGTGTGCCGGGCATCGGCAAGCTCTTCCGTCAACGCTACCAGCTGCAGGACTGGCGCGTCGGGCACGTCGAGATGGCCATACGCCACAGCGCGCCCGTCGTGCCCGTGGGTATTGTCGGGGCGGAAGAACAGATGCCGCAAATCGCGCGGATTCCCCTCGGGGGGGCCATCCCCTACATCCCGATTCCCGCGACGCTGATTCCGCTGCCCGTTCGTTACCACATCCTCTATGGGGAACCGCTTCGTTTCGACCGAGAATTCAAGCCCGCAGACGCCGACGACCCCGCCATCGTTCGCAGCGCCGCCCAACGGGTGAAAGACGCCGTCGCCACCCTGCTCGCACAAGGTCTCGCGACCCGCACCGGGGTTTTCACGTGATCAGCGTGTTGGTGACGGGTGCAGCCACCCCCCTCGGTGAGAAGATCGTCCGAAGCCTTCTCGCCGACCTGCGCGTCTCCCACGTCATCGCCACCGGATTCCCTGGCCAGGTCTTCCCCGTCACCCACGCGAAACGCCTCAGCTACCTGCCGTTGGACCTTGCGCGGGCACGGCGTGTGCATGAGGTATTGTTCGGTCCCGCACGTGACGCCGCCGTCGAAGTGGTCCTTCACCTCGGGCAGCCACGGGACACCTACAGCCGTGGTCGGCGAGCCTATGACGGCGACGTCGAATCCCTCCGCTCGATTCTCGACCTGTCCGACCGTCACCCAAGCATCCGCAGGGTGGTCGTCGCCAGCCATGCCGTGGTGTACCGTGTCAGCCTCGACCTGCCGGTGCTCGTCACCGAAGACCACCCGCTAGACCTCGATCCGTCCGCACCCCAATACGTACGCGACCGTGTGGAGGCCGACCTCACCGCCTGTGCCCGAATGGGGCTCGCCGATTGTGAGATTGTCGTACTTCGTTGTGCAGAAGCGTTGGCGCCTGGCTGTGGTTCGCAGTTGTACGACTTCCTCGCCGCGCCCATTGCCCTTCGGTCGATCGGCTTTGACCCGATGGTGAACGTCGCGACCGTGGACGACCTCGTAGACGCCTTTCTGCGGGCCACGTTTGGAAGCGGAGAAGGGGTGTTCAACATCCCGGGCGCCGACACCCTCCCGCTGTCTGAAGCGGCAAGAAAGTGGGGGACGCCGTCGATTCCCGCCTTCGGGGCCCTGATTTCACGCGCCTACGAGTTGCGCCATCGGCTCACGGGCTCGCAATTTTCCTACGGGATGAGTCGACGACGCATGCACCTCGGCTTGGTGCTGGACGGCACACGCGCAAAGAAGGAGTTGGACTACACGCCCCAACATGGCGTGGACTGGCCAGTGGGCGGCCGACCCCGCGGTTGACGCCAGCCATGCGTCTTCCGGCCTATCGGGGAGTGCCAAGGCGTGACGTGGTGCCGAGCCCAGTGCCCTCCAACACCGCCCGATTTTCGTCGTAGGGGAATGGCGCCAACGACCAACGAAGGAGCTCGCGCGCAGCGTTCACCAATCGCTCACCGTGCAATACGGTCGTGAGCGGGCGCGAGATGCGCTCGAATCGATCCGGACGATGACGTAGCACCTGGGCCAGTGCCGCCTGACCCGTGGAGAAGCCTTGGATTCGGTGTGGGACGTACCGGTCAAGCCTCAGCAGAAGGGGCTCCGCGGCCTGGTCGGAGGCCACCGCGAGCACGCCGCACCACCGGATCATTGAGGACATCTCGGGTTCACAGCGGGCGAGTGTGGCCGCCAGTCCGTCCGGCTCGCTGTACCCAATCCACGCCTCTTGTGGGCAGTGGGGTAGAACCGCACCGGGGGGCAGCTTCACCTGGGCCCGCAGGAGCGTGCTCAGCAACACGTCGTGGTGCCAGTAGAACGCCGCTGCGACGAGTTGCCAGAAGTCTATGTCTAAGTCTTCACGGGGGGCGGATAACAAATCGACTGGGTCGACCAAGGGTGGATGGCCCTGCCGTTTTCCCCGAACCGCGTACCAAGACCGAAACCCGGGCAGTGCGGCAACACGCGCTCGGTCTTCCTGCTGCAGCTTCCACGGTTTCCCTCGCGGTTCGCTCTCGCCCACACTTCGCTCCACCTCCTGGACCGCGAGCCACAGATCCTTCGAACGGGACCGGGCGTCAACCTCCCCAAGTAGGGTGCGGAACGCTTGAACAAGCGGCGTGCCGCCGCGCACCGCGTCTCCGAAACCCCAGGCCGCTGCGACCGTACGGAGCCCGACCTCGCCCAGCAAGGGGAGGAACGTGGGCCGATCGCCTGCTGGCACCCGGCGCAAGATGGCCACGAGGTCGTCGGTTGGACACTTCCGCAGTTTGGCGAAGAGGGCAGGACCCTTCCGCGGGTCGCCCGCGCGCTGGATGAGGGCCGAAATTGTACCTGGGGACCCGCGGCCGAGAGCGATTTGCGCGGCGCGTCCAAAATCATCCTCCCGATCGAGCATGTCGACCCTTTCTCCGGGCGAGGCCAGTACCTCCAGCATGCGCACGAGCCAGGCGAGGCGCGTGTCGTCCCAACTCGTTGCGCGGTACTCGAACCAGAAGCGAAACAGGTTTTCCGCCAGACCGTAGTAGGCCCGAGCCCCCGTTTCCCTGCGCACCAGCGTGCCCTGGTCGGCCATCTGGCCCAGCAAACGACTGGCAGCCGGTGGCTCAATTCCTACCGCAACCGCGATGGCTCCCGACATCATCGGCCCAGGCGCGAAAGCAAGCAGGTCCACAACCGCCTGTGCGGCGGGGTCCAGATCGTCAAACCGCATCTGGTACAGGGCGTGAAAGGAGCGGATTACCTCGTTAAGTGCGTCGGCGACGCTGTCGTCGGCACGCGCTGCGACTGCAAGGCTCAACGCCATGATCGCCCGTGGATTGCCTCCTGCGAGATGGAGCAACGTGGTCAAACGCGACGGCCAAGTCAGTGCGTTCGCGGCGTCTTCGGCTGCGGCCTCGGCGAGTGTCGCGGCCGCGGCCGGATCGAGCGGGCCCAACGGCCAAACGTCGAAGGCCTGGAAGAAGGCGGCGGCTGGGTCGGTCCAGGCCTTATCCGTGCGCACAGCGGTTGCCAGGACGAGCACGTCGGGGCGCGCGTCTAGGGCACGCCGCAGTTGTTGCATACCAACGTTTCCCAACGAGGCGAATTGTCGGTGAATCGCATCGATGAACGCGACTGCGGGTCCCGGCGGAAGTTCCGGGCGGGCATCGGGCTTTCGGCCGTAGGCGAGGCGAGCCATCAACGCGTCGGCGGTGCTGAATGCTGGCTCGTCTTCCCTCAGGCGCCACACCCCAAAGCCATGGGCTCTGGCCTCGTCCTCTAAGAGCGCGAGCAGGTGGGACTTCCCCGTTCCGCGGGCGCCCTGAAATAGCAGGTGAACGGGCCGCCGACCCTCGGCCAGAGCCAGAAACGCCCCGTTCGCCGCGGCTAGTTCGCGCTCTCGTCCGACGGTCCGTCGCTTCAACACGCTGGCTGGCTCCCGCCAGGGTGTCGACGGGTCGGGCCTCATGACTGCGGCCAGGCGCGGATCCACGCGGCGAACAGCGGGTTGGCAAAGCGCAAGCCGCCTTCGGTTTCGTTCAGGATGTACGCGGCGATGAGTTCGTCGATGACCTCGTCCGCGGCCGCGCGTTCGCCTCCGAGCGAGTTCATCGCCACAGCCCGAGCTGCGTGCCGTGCGATGCCCTCCAACGTTTGGCCCGTCGCCTCCAACAGGGCTTGCCGGGCCGACCCCTGTGCTACGGATTGGCCGCGCGGCCCGCGCGCTTCCAGCGCGAACAACGTTCGGTCTTGAAGGAGCCCCCCGATCGCCTGTGCGACGTGGGTTGGACCGACGTCGTTGACTTCGTGGGCAAAGGCCCTAGCCCGCCCGGTGAGGAGTTTGACCCACCAAGGAATGCCGCCCGCCTGGCGCACAATTTCACGGGAAACGTCCGCGGTCGCGCCTTTGCCACCGAGTTCGCTGTGCACGAGGCGCAAGGCGTCGTCAAGAATCAGCGGCGCCAGGGTGATCGTGTCCAAGTCGTTGATCTCGGCCAGGGCGTCTAGGCGGGCCGCGAGCGTTCGGAGGGACAAAGAGCCGGTGAGCACCTGCCGGACACGCGGAAGATCATCGGCCTGCCGTAGTCGTCGAAGCGTGGCCAGGATTCGGCGGGCTGTTCCCGGCGCATCCTTCTCCGACCCTTCCAGCCACCACGGCACCTCATCGAGGGCAAGGACAGCAAGATGTGCAAGCGGCAGTGACTTCTGCCATTCGAGGAGCAGATCGTGAAGCTCCCGGTCCAGGGAGACGCTGACGGAATCGACTCCGAGACCCATTCCCGCGCCGCCGAAGGTGACGGACGCGGTCCGGATCCGGTCCATCATCCCTGGCACCGAACCCAGATGGCTCCGGATCGCGTCGCGAATGAGCACGAAGCCCTCGTTTTCGGTCGTCGATCCCTCCACGTCCACCCGGACAACAGACAGCTTGCGTTCGTTGCCCGCGGCAAGGGATTTGAGCAGTTCCGTCTTGCCAATCCGGCGCGGGCCGTCGAGCAACAACGAACCGCGGATCATAGAGTCTCCGACTTGGCGCAAGTCCAGATCCCTGCCAATCATCGCACTTCCATGTTTCTGACATTGCCAGTATTGGTAATTGCGCGAATTCGCAACTAAGCCCATGTTCGAGGGATGTGGCCTCGCACGTGGGCGGCCGACCCCGCGGTTGACCGCGTTCCAGGCTACATGACCTCATGCCTGGACCCGCCATCGCCCTTGCCGCGGGCGGAGCGACCACCTCGCCCCGCGCCTTGGTCCTGCTCGCGCTGGTGGGTACAGCCTACGTGCTCGCACATCTCGTGACCGACCGCCTCCGTCGGCGGTTCCTGGTGTCCACGGGCTTCGAATACATCGCGCTGGGCTCGTTGCTGGGGCCTGTTTGGCTCGTCACCATCCAACCGCTCGGAGACCTTGATTCCCTCGGGCCCGTGCTCGCTTTCGCCGCCGGTTGGGCAGGGTTGTTGCTCGGTTTGTCCGCCCGTAGAGACGACCGCGGCGGTTTGGCGAACCGCCTCGCCCTGTCCCAAACCGTGGTGGTCGGCATTCCCGTCGGTGTCGTCGCCTGGTTTCTACTCGGGCCGTTGGCGCGCGACGCCACCGACCGTGACGTCGCCGCAGGGTTCCTTGCCACCGCAGCGGTCGCGGGTTCGGCCGCGCCCATTGAGGTCCTCAAAGCGCGCTACCCAGCCCTGACCAGTGACACCCTGGAGCTGTTGCGCAACGCGATGCGCCTGTCGTCGTTGTACGCGGTCCTCGGCTTCGGGCTGTTGTTCTGTTGGCATCACGCCGGTGATACGCGGCTGATCGACCCACCAGGACCCGGCGACTGGGTCGTCATTACGGCCGCGATCGGCGCTGTGCTCGGCGGTGTTTTCGGACGCAGCCTTGGCGACGGATTGGACGACGACCAGACCTTTCTCGCGCTCTCCGGCATCGTGGTGTTCGCCTCAGGTGCCGCGTTCTTTCTCAACCTGTCTCCACTCACCGTCAACCTGTTGCTCGGGGCCACGCTGTTGTACGCGGGGCGCGCAAGGGAACTGCCAGTAGCGCTGGAGGGGAGCCGGGCGCCCGTAGGCATCCTTCTCCTGGTTTTTGCAGGCGCATTGTGGCGTCCCGTTCCTTTCTGGCCAGCGGTGGGACTCGCTGCGGCAGTCTTCGTCCTAAGCAGCCTCGGTCGATTCGCCGCCGGCGCCATCGCAGCGCCCGGGACGGTGCTCCGGGCCGACATCGGGCGCGGATTGTTGGGCCAGGGGGAAACTGCTGTCGCCATGGCGGTTTCGCTGCGCCTCGTGTACGAGGGCCCTGCAGTCAACCTCGCTTTCACCGCCGCGCTCGTCGCCGTCCTACTCGGTGAACTGCTCGCGCCCCGCGTGCTTCGCGGCCTGTTGGTCGATTCCGGCGACCTCCGCACCGAGCACATCAATCCGACACCCGTCCCCACGTCGCGATGACCTCGCCGTTGCAAACCACAACCCACCAGAAGTGGGGTTCGGGCGGACACTCCGATAGCACTCCCCATGCGTGCGCTGGTCCGTCAACTCCGCGATCGCCCAGGGCTGCGTGTGATGGACGCGCTCGACGGCGTGTTCGAAGCGCATGACGCCAGAATTGGGCCACGTTGCCGTTGGGCCGGGCGCCCGTTGTCTTCCTTGGCCGCCCACTTCGACGCGCTCGTGGGCCTGGTGACGCGCGAAGGCCGACCCTTCGTTCCCGGCGGCGCTGACTGCCTGGAGACCGACGACATCGTGACCGTCTTCGGCGTCGCACCTTCGGCAGCGCAGGCCGCCGCCCAACTCGGTGCGTTGGCCACGTTTCGTTCGTTGCGGGTCGTCGGCTCCGGAGAAGCGGCCTTGACGCTGACGAAGCGCCTCGCGGTCGGAAAGGACGACGTCGGCCTGCTCGACCCAGATCGTGCGAGTTCACGACACATCGCCCGCACCTTGCCACGCGTTCCCGTCTGGCACGGAGATCCCTCAGATCCTGACACCCGCGCACAAGCCGGAATCGAGCACGCCGACGTCGTTGCTTGCTTGCTCCCCGAGCCCCACCGCGTACGCGGCGACGCCCTGGGCCCCCAAATCGACGCCGACGAACAGCCCCTCCGTCGCCTGGGATCCCTTCGCGGCTACTCACTCTGGGAGCTGACCGCGCAACCGGGCGGGCGCGGTCTCGGGATCCCACTGCATCGCGTGGCCTGCCCGCGAGGAACGCTCGTCGTAGGCCGGTCCCGGTCCGGGCACGCCGAAATCGCACGGGGGGACACCGTCGTACAAGCAGGTGACCGCCTGTTGGTGCTCGCCGACCCGTCTACCACCGCGCGAACACACCGCCTGTTTCGGAGCGCGGCATGAAGCCGTTGGCTCGTGTCACACGCGTCGTCGCCGATGCCCTGGTTGGCTTGTCCTTGGCGCTCACCGCCGTCGCAATCGTGGCGCTTGTTCTGCAATGGCGCGGAACCGTTCGCCCAGGCGTGGACGATGATGCGGCAGTCGCGTTTGCCCTCGCCGCCATCGGCAACGGTCTCGCAGCGCTCGGCCTGCGCGCATGGACCCGAAACGTGGGTTGGCCGACGGCGGTAGGAGAACGCCTCGCGGCCACGTCGTTGGCCACCCTTGTTCTGATCGGGTCAGCCGCAGTCCCGATCTGGCTCTGTGGACCCGAAGGCCCCGGTCCCTCGCTGCTGGAAAGCGCCGCGACGCTCACGGGCACCGGATTTGGCTCCATCGACGACGTGGACGCGCGGTTCGCCCGCCCGTTGCTGCTGTGGCGGGGTGTCGCTCAGTGGCTTGGCGGCCTTGGCTTCATCGCCTTTGGAACCCTGCTGCGGCCCCGGTCCGAGGGCGATGTCGGCGTGGCCCTCCGCAGCTATGCCGCACTCTCCCTCTGCCTTGTGGTCGCCCTCGCCCTGTCCGGTCTCGGGCCCCTCGACGCACTGGTGTATGGCCTCGGGGCGTTGTCGACCGGTGGCCTCGGAACCTATGATGCTGGCGCTTCGGCCTATGGGCCCGCTCCCCGCGCGATTCTTGCCGTAGGTGCCGCCCTTGCCGGCATTCGGCCAGGTTTGTGGTGGGAAGTCGTGCGAACCCGATCGACTGCCACGCTTTGGTCCGACGCGGACGCCCGCGCGTGGCTCGGCTTCCTGGCTTTCGGCTGGATTCTCCTGGTGATTCTCGGTGACCCTGCGCCGACCTCTCGCGCGCTAGACGCAGCCAGCACGACAGGCTTCGTGCGCTCCGACAACGCTGGCAGCGCCACCCTTCTCGTGTACGTCGCCCTCACAGCCGTCGGCGGATGCCGGGGCTCCGCGGCAGGCGGCATTGGGCCCGCCCGCTGCGTCCTTCTCTTGCGCGCTGCCGTCTGGGCTGCCGTCCGCGTGATTTCCCCAAGCCGAGTCGCGCCGTTGGACCCCGATGAGGTGATCGACGCGGTCGGCGCCGTTGTCGCTTGGGGTGGCTTGGTAGCCGTGGCGACGGTCTTGTTGTCGGCCGTCGGAGGCCTTTCCGCCGGTGCAGCACTTTCGGTAGCTGCGGTGACGGCGTCGAGCGGAGGCGCGGACGCGGTCGGCTTGGACGCCCAACGGCTAGCGAACCTGCCCGCCGTCGGCACCGTCGTGCTGGTTGGGGTCATGATCGTCGGGCGCCTCGGTCCCCTACGCGCCCTGGCCTTGCTCACGCTGCGTCGCACACCATGAACAAGATGCGCGCGGATACGCTCCAGCAGGCCTCGCTCGTCGCCTTGCTCGTCGTCGGCCTCGTCCTGCTCCATCGATTCGCCGTCGCCGAAGGCGCCCTGGACCCCCGGGCACTACTCGCCGTCGGTTTCGTCATCCTGACGTCGCGCACCGTCGGCGAATGGGTGAGCCGTTTTGGGCTCCCTCCCATCTCCGGCTACATCGCGACGGGCCTGCTGTTGGGCCCATCGGCGGCGACCTGGGTCAATTCGATCGGACCGGCATTGCCGCCCCCGTTCGACCAAGGTGTCATCACTCCGGCGATTCGGGACCAGCTTCTCCCGTTGGAGGGGCTCAGCCTCGCCCTCATTGCGCTTTCTGCGGGCGGCGAAATCCACATCGCAGCCTTGCGCCGCGACCTCCGTCCCGTGCTCACCCTGCTCGGCTGGGTCGCACTGCTGGTCGGTGGCTCCGTCTTCGTGCTCACCGCCGCTTTACTGCTCGGACCCGGCATCAGCGTCTTCTCGCCCGACATCGAAGTGCCGAGCCTGTTGGCTACGGCCGGGGTCGTCGCCGCCATCGCAGTCGGCACCTCCCCCGCAATCACGATGGCGGTCCTTCGTGACACCGGCGCGACCGGTCCCGTGACCCGCCGCTTGCTCACCACCGTGGTCCTGTCCGACGTGCTCGTGGGCTTGTTGTTCGCGGCAACGACAGCGTTGTTATCCGCCTCCCTCGGTGTCGTCGGAGGCTCGCTCACCTCCATCCCCATCGCCATCGGCGGCGCTGTGCTCGCGGGGGGCGTGCTCGCGGCGGTCTTGCACGCCTGGATGCAACTCGTTCGGGCCGAGATCCTGCTCTTTGTGGTGGGGGTGCTCGCACTCGGAGATGCCGCCGCCAACGGCCTGCGTTTCGATATCCCCATCACCTTTCTGACCGCCGGGTTCGTGCTGGTCAACAGCTCACCCCATGGCGAAGCCGTTCTCCGCGAGGCGAGGCGCCTGTCCGCGCCCGTATTCGTCGCCTTTTTTACGCTGGCTGGGGCAAAACTCGACCTCTATGCCATCGCTGCGGTACTCCCGGTGGCGGTCGCCATCGCCGGAACACGTGTCGTAGCATTGTGGTGCGCGACGCGTCTCGCCGCGCGCACGGCGTCGCTCGAACCTGTGCTTGCCCGAGACGGGTGGCTCGGCCTCGTGTCCCAGGCGGGACTCGCGATCGGGCTCGCGAACCTCGTGATGATGCGGTTCCCCGACCACGGCTTGGGGGCCGCGACGTACACCCTCGTACTCGGCGTCGTCGCGCTGAACGAAACCGTGGGCCCGGCCACCTTGCTCGCGTTGCTTCGGCGCGCCGACGAAATTCCCGGGGGCCGTTCCGCACCGGCCCTGGAAACCAGCTCAGAGCCGCTCGGGTTGTCCACGCCGAAGTGGGGTGTACCGCTGCGCTCGGGGTCCGCGCTGCTTGACGCAGCGGTGGGAACGCTAGAAGAGCGTCTTCAACACGTGCTCGCTGAGATTCGCGACGGCCCGTTCACCCGACATCTCGACGACCGACACCGTTTCATTTCTCGGCTTCGCAGCGGTTGGGAGGAGGCCCACAACCAGTTCCTGGCCGACCTCGAACTCGCCCCGAACAACGCCGGTGCGCACGCACAAGCCGCGACGACACGGCTGACGAATGCATGGAAACAGGCTTTTCGAACGCGGGCTTCGTCGCTCGTCGACACGCCCCCCTGGAGACCGTCCGACGTCGTCCGGCAGTTGGACGAACCCACCACCACCCTTCCCGAACAAGTCGATGCGCCATGGCCCGACGGCAGCTTGGAGAGCCGCTGGGAATCGCCTTGGCTCTTCTGGGAGCGGTATCTGGCCCGACGTGCCGCGCGAAATGGAGGCGCACGCCCGATTCCGCTTCGAACGGTTGCCCGATTTCACCTGTCGGGACGCGGCCCATCGCGAATCGAGCCCGCCGCCGCGCTGACGACCGACTTGGAGTACCGGCTCGGCGCAGAACTGGCCGACCTGTTCTACGACATCGTCGCAGACTGGCACGGTTCCGCCGCGGGCGCCACGTCCTCCGCCACACCCGCCCACTTGTTCGACGAATTGGTCGCCGCCACCGCGCGTTCTACGGGAGAGGTTGTTCTCCGACTCGAACACGCGCTGATCGGAATTGCCTCGGGCGTCCGGACCGACCTGTGGACCGCTGGATTGCCAGGACGGGGCGCGTGGCATTTCCGACCGGGTCGTGTCTTCGCCGCCCGGGACCGCGCCGTCGTCCACCTCGGCGCCTACATGACCGATTCGTGGCAGCTAGTCGCTCGGTCTTTTGAGCAACACGCAGCGGCGTTTGAAGTCAAGGCCTGGACCGAAGCGCGACATCGTGGGCTGTGGGAACAATCGGACCAGTTGGCGACGGCCACGAGCCACATCGACGCGGAAGCGAATGCCGACGTCGCGGCGTGCCAGCAGGACCTCGCAGCCATGGAGGAGGCCACCCTTGGCACCTCCTCTCTCGACGATCTCGGCGCCGCAATCGACCGCCTGAAGCCGATTCAGGGGAGACTGGTTGCCCTGGCCGCAGCCTTCGAGCGGGTGCCCAACGTCTACGACGCCGCGCATGTAGACTCCTGGCTCGCCGGACTCCGAGAGCTGGTTATCCAGCTCCCCGAGTTCGCCCCTGTCGTGCGCAGGGCACAAGGCGACCACGTGGTGCCGCCGAGTTCGCCGGAAACGCGAACGACGCCGCGCGCCGACGCCCTGGCTGAGATGGACGGTCCCCTGCGGACGGCAACCACGACGGCGATGGCGCTTCTCGTCGCGGAAGCGGGCCGCCGCACCGAGGCGGTCCGGGGGGCGGCCGAGGCGATTCGTGTCGGGGCCGACCTCGCCAGCGCAGAACTCCGGCGGCGGACAGGTGCTGAAAGCAGCCCCCCGGTCCTCCACGCTTGGGTGACCGAACCCGGATTGCTCGCCCTGCGTCGGCTCGAACGCACGCTAAGCACGCCCATCGCAGCGGCAGCGATCGCCTGCCTCCGCGGCGTCGGCCTGTCTCCGACGTCGGCACAGGATGCTTCCGACCGCGGGCCCTCACAATGGTGGACGGGCACCGCGCAGTCCGCCCGCAACACAGTCACCTCGGGCACCAGGCGAACGTTTCAACGGGTGATGACCGCCTTCCGGTCAGACCCCGTCGAGTCGCCGGTGGGTCCTATGGGCCCCGTCCCTGAGTCCTATCGAAGGCTGTTCATCGGTTTGCAGGCCGCACCCTTAGACCTTGTCGGGCTGTGGCCCGAGGCCCTCGCGACCCTGAGGCATCGTCAAGCGGAAGGTCCTCTGGTCATCATCGCCGACGACGACGCGCTCGTCTACGCAACGGTGCGTTCGGTGCTGCCGGGAGCCAGTTGGGCGGAGTCGCCACCTGAACCCGCGACCCTCATGGCCTGGTCGACCCACCTCCAGCCCGACGCCGTAGAGCGCTGGCTGATCGCGGGGCGAATTCTCGTCATCGGTCGTCTCGCATGGGCCCACCACCATCGGGGCGCGTCTTGGGGCGGCATCGCCCCGTGGGAATTGCCCGCCCCTACACCACAAGCGCTTCAGCGGCTGGTACTCGCACGGCACGCCACCTCGGGACGCGGCCTGCGGTGGGGACCTGAAGCGGCGGACGACGACCGTGCGGAATCCTGGTTCCGACGCCTGCACGAGGTCTCGGGGGGGTCCATTCGATCGGCGACGGCCATCTGGCTTGAGGGACTGTCTGGAACCGACCCCCAAAGCGGAGACGTCGTCGTCGGGCGACCCCCCTCCAGAGCACCGCCAGAGCCACCGCCAGACAGCGTCTACCTGTTGCGGCTATGCCTCCGAGACGAAGGCATGGACGAAGCCACAGCTGCTGAGTGCCTCGGGCAGTCGCATTCCCTGGTAGAGGCTGTTGTCGCGCCCCTTCTGCTCAGCGGCTGGTTGAATCGCACGCGGCGAGGGCTCACAGTGCCCTTCGGGCGACGCGCCCTTCTGCTCCGCGCCCTCGACGCTCGAGGTTGGGCATGAACCCGGTGTGGTCCCCTACGGCACGGGCCGATCCGCTCGCTCCGCGGGAGCGGCAACCACCGCAGACCTCCACCCCCAGCGGGGCCGCGGCCGACCCGGACCCACAACCCGGCGTTTCCGTCGCCGCTTCGGCGCCTCCAGACTCGCTTTCCCCTGCGATCGACGCCGCCTGGGGTTGGCCTTTGGTCGCGCTGGCCCTGTTGGCCCTCCTGCTTCAGCGAAGTTGGATCCGGAATCTCGTCGGTCGCTCCGTGTGTTGGCGAATGGGTGTCCGGGTGGGCCACTGGGTCTGGCTCGACGACACACCCCGACGGGTCCAACGAATTGGGTGGACCGCGTTGTGGACGTTGGACGGCGAACACACCCGCCGCACGCCGCTCCGGTGGTTTCTCGACCGCCCCCTGGTCGTGGACCGGAACAAATGGCCGGCCCTCGTCGTGCTCGTGCGTGCCCCACAAGGCATGGCAGCCGACGCCGTTGCCGACCGCCTTCGAAAAGCCGCCGCCACCGCTGCTTATGTAGCCCCCGGGGAGGCGCCGACCGTGGCGCCGGACCCCGTCACACCGATGTTGTGGCGCGTGTCCGCTCGGTTGTTGACCCCCGACGCCCGCGACGCGTTCGGCGGCGTGCTGGCCCGTTCGCTACGGGGGTAGCGCACAAACGCTGGGTACAACGCCAACATCGCGAATGGGAATATTCCGAGGTCGAGCAAGAAGGCGATTCCCACGTGAAAACAAACGCCCGCGCCAACCCACAGGTCATCGGGGCGATTGCGCCTCACCCAGTCGCCGAGCCGACCGGCGCGACCTCGCACCCAAGTCGCCAGGAATAGGAAGGGTGTCGCCCATTCCCAAACAATCGTGACCAGGGTCCCCACACGGAGGGCCTGGTACAGCCAGGGCGCGTCGATATTCCCCGGAATCGAACGGGTCACGGCCCAATCGTGGGTGATCACCCACAACGCCGAGAAATCACCCGCCGGGGTCCAGCCCACGCCAAATTTCTGAACCCCCGCCAGAAAGTACATCACCAACAGTTGTGTCCACAGCAGGCGCCGAGGCCAGGCCGGAATGGGGCGACTCCTGCCGAACAGCGCCCCAGTGCGCCACCACGACAGGACCGACAAAGAGTCGCCGCAGCGGCTGAACGCCAAGATCCAACATGCGTTGCGAATAAGCGCGTCGATCCCCCGATCGGCTCCCGGGAGAATCATGCCTGCTTGGGCACTCAGCAAGGCAAATCCCGCGGCCGCTGCCCTCGGAGCAATGCCTAGCAGGAGTAGAACCAGGCAGGTCACTTGCCCACCCCACATCCACCAGCCCGAATGTGGAAATCCGCTGATCGCGTCCCACCAGAAAAACCACGCCTTGGGGGAACGCCCAATTCCCCCCTCCACAACTGGACCCCACAACAACGTGACCGCGTCGACCCGCGCCATGGTGACGAGGTCCGCGAGAACCACAAGCGGCAGCAAAATGCGAACCGCCGCGAGGGCCTCGGCAGGCTCTTCTCCCGACCACCAACTCGCCCAACCACGAATCATCGCGTTACCGTCTGTTGGAGTCGAACGCTCGTGTTCAGGTCCTTCGGTTCACCCGGAAGTGTGACGTGATTTTGGCGCAGTCGAAACACCATCGCGCCGGCGTCTGGCCAAGCGATCCACGCCTCCATCGCGAGTGCCGAAGCAAGCGCACGCTGTGCAGGGGATGGCGAGCGTGCAACCTGATCGTACACGCCTCGCACCCTGCGATAACCAAGTAGGTCAGCCTTCCAGTCGAGAAACGAATCCAGGCGCTGATAAACGACTTCTTCGCTTCCGTTGCGGACGACCGCGATCGACAAGCGGGTTGGAAATTCGTCGCCCTGGGCGAACAGCGCCCAACTCTGGCCGATGCCCATAAGCTGAAGAACCGGCTTGAACGGTCGCCGAAGGGTCGTGACAGCACCGCTCCACACCTCAATACCGGGACCAATCTGTTCGATCACGTCGTCCGGGCTCAAACCCACAGACCGCAACACCGGCGACCATCGAGCGATCTCAGCTTGCGACTGGGGGAGGGAGAGCCGATGCGCGTCGAGTTGTGGCGGCGTGGGAAGCGCGAAAAGCAGCATCACCGTGCAAACAGCAGCCAACATCAGACCACGGATGTCGTCTCTGCGCGTCATGAAGCGTCCTAACGTGCGGCCCCTAGGAACCCCGGTCACCGGCTGCGGGTCGGCTTTACGGCTGCCGAACTGCCCGTTAGGCGCGCGGCCGCCGGGAGGAAACCATGATCGCTGGATTGTCGCTTTTAGGGACGCTCAACGCCTCTGCCGCCGATTGCGAAGCGCTCGCCCGCCGCGCACCTACGCTGGACTCCGGCGCCGTGGCCTCCGGCTGGTCTGACCTGGCGCGCTGCGACGCTGCCATGGCGGAAGCGCGATTCGACGACTTCATGCGCTCCACCAAGGACGTCGACGCCCTCGTGGCGCTCGCTTTCGCCGCGATGGACGTCAAGCAGTACCGGGCGGTCAGCGCTTTGCTGGAGAAAATCACCGACTACTCGGCGAGGGAATCCACAGCCAAAGCTGTAGGGGACCAATGCCAAGGGCATGCCGTGGCGGATTTCCTCGCCGCCAACTACGGGACGGCCAAGGATCGGGCCTTCACCTCGTGGCGGGAAACCATGATTCGGTGCGCCGATCCCGCCGTACTCGCGTGGTTGCAGACGACGGTTGAGGCGCCACCTTCCGCGGCCATTCACGACAAATACGCCGCCGTCGTCGAAGCTTGGCGGCGCCAGAAAAAATTGGATGCGCTGCCTGCCCTAGAAAAAGCCGCCATCAAAGCGGGCACCGCTGGTGGGCCCTTCGGAACGCTGGCCGACGCCATGGCCGAAGCGGTTCGCCCCGAAGGTTTTTCGTCGGAGCTGCCGCCAGAGAACAAGAAAAGCCTGGAAGAATCCATGGTGCGCGTCGCCAGGGCGGTCGATCCTGCGCATGCACGAGAAGTCGCCGAGCGACTGTTTCAGTCCGGGGCAGAATCGACCGCCGCCAGCCTTCTCCCCGTGGTGTGGCCCGACCGGGTTCAGCCGGACGGTTCGATGCTCTACGGCGTGGCCGCTCTTGAATCGTGCGACGCCACCGTCGTCGTGCACTACGCTGGCATTCATGAAGCGGCGACACACTGGAGCATCAGCGGCAAGATGGATGAAGCCGCGCGCGCGTTCAAGCCGAAGCTCAAATGCGACAGCGGCGTGTGGGTCGTCGTGACCTCCCCAGAACCGCTCGCAGACAGCACCGCCGTGGCCGCATTCGCCCAGGAACTGGCGACAAAATGGGGCGCCGAGCAGAAGTCGGAAGCCTCGATCCGTGCCGAAAAGGACCTCATCCTGCCGTGAGCGCACCCGTCGTCCTCGTCACGGCGGATCGGCGGACCCCCGAAGGTTTCCACGACGGACCGCGCATTCGCCCCAAACGCGCGGAATGCTGGGTACTCGAAGCCTATGTTGACGCCGTGCGACGGTGCGGTGGCCTTCCCCTACTCGTACCACCCGGTCACTGGGACGCGGACGCACTGCTCGATAGCGCAGACGCCCTGCTGATCACTGGGGGCGACCACGACATCGACCCCTGCCACTACGGAGAAACCGTAAAGGCGCCGCTAGGGCGAATCGAACCCCTCCGAACCCACCTCGAATTGGCCCTGGCCCGCGCTGCGTTGCTTCGACACGTCCCCGTACTCGGCATTTGCGGCGGTGCCCAGGTTCTCGCAGTGGCCGGCGGCGGTCGCCTGATTCAGGATCTCTCGGTTGCGATGGGGGAGGCCGGAGCTGACCACACACAACCGTCCGACCCCAGTGGCCCCCACCATGATGTCCGGGTGATTTCTCCCGTGAACCGCTGGCTTGGAGACGCCGTTCAGGTAAATTCAACCCACCACCAAGCAGTGAATGACCCGGGCGAATTCCGGGCGTGCGGATGGGCCGCCGACGGGCTCATCGAAGTGATTGCACATCCCACCCACCCCTTTGCTGTGGGCGTACAATGGCACCCAGAATTGTTAGGAGACGACCGGTTGTACCAGGCGCTCCTCCAGGCCGCGAAGGCCCGACAACAGCTGACTACGGGACTTTGAGGTCCACGAAGCCCGCAGACAGAACCACTTTCTGGCCCGCAGGCGACAGGGTCCAGTCCATGAATTCCTTCGCCGCGCCGGTCGGTGCTCCGGAGGTGTACACCTGCAAAGGACGCCCGAAAGAATAGGCGCCGGCCCGAACCGTGTCGGCTGTGGGAACGACACAGGTGTCTTCGCTGCCTTTGGCCAAACAGACCGGCCGAGCCCCTGCAGTATGGTACCCGATTCCGCCGTAACCAATGGCACATTTCGACGTCGCAACGACGTCGAGGACCTGCTGTGTGCCGCTCTGGTCTAGCGTGTTCGTAAACTTGCCTTCTCTGCCCAACACTTCATCCCGGAAATACTCATAGGTGCCGGAGTTGTTCTGCCTGGACAGCTTCACGATTTCGTCTGCACCGCCGCAGTCCATCGTCACGCCTAGGTCCTTCCAGTGATTGCACGGCCCATCCAGACCGTAAATACACTTCAACTGCTCGAACGTCAGTTTCTCGATCGGATTTTCCTTGTTTACGTAGATGGTAAGTCCGTCTGAGGCGACGACGGTGCGTACCGGATCACGGCCGTTCTTCTTCGCCAATTCAATTTCATTTTCCTTCATCTCGCGGCTCGCCATGGCGATGTCTGTCGTTCCATCGATCAGCGCCTTGATTCCAGTCCCGGAACCCCCGCCGGTCACCGCGACGATGACCTTGGTGTTGACTTTGGTGTACTCCTCACTGAGCACTTGCATGAGGTTGACCATGGTATCGGAGCCTTTGGCTTGCACCAGCGTAGGCCCTGCATCGACGCCGCTTCCACCGCCACCGCCGCCACACGCCACCAAGAACGGAATCACAAACCGCATGTCGAACCTCACCCGCCGTCGTTAATGACTCCGGCGCGTTAGTCCTTCGTGCCGTGTGACAGACCGGTGTCGTTTGGCGACCAACTCCGCGTCGACATCAACAAATCCTGGTGTTGCTTCACGCGGGTACCGATGGCGGCCGCGCGCTCTGCAGCCCCAGCGCGCGCTGCGCGACGCTCGGCAAGCATCAGGAAGTGGCGGATTTCCACGTCTAGAAATCCGTCGTTTTCGAGTCGATCCAAGACTGCCCACAGCTGCGGAGGGATTTCGACATGGCGGGCGTCCAGCGCCATCGAGGCCAACCCCACCAGATCGCCGGTCAACCCTTCTGGTGGGTCCGCCGAAACCAGCGCGAGTTGCCGTTCCGCAGCCGCGTCATCCTCCTCCATCAGTGCACATCGTACCATCCCGACACAGGCAGCCGCTAAGGAGCCAGGATCATTGGCAGCTCCCGCTCGTTGGGTTGCACTGCGGAAACAAGCACGCGCCCTCAACAGGTCGCCCTCCAAGACAGAGACTTTGCCCAGCGCAAGTTCCGCGAGCAACAACCCTCGTGGGTCTCCCTGCCGCAAGCAGGCCGGCCCTACCCGTTCTAAATGAGACCGCGCCAGGCTGGCCTGCCCGTCTTCGATCGCCAGAGACGCATCCAGCAGCCCAAACCGCGTGCCCTCGTACGGGTGTCCGAAACGCGCTGCCGTTGCCAGTGCCTCACGGGCTTTGGGCGCATCATGCGCGATCATCGCGACCCAAGCAGCTCGGTACCACACCCGCCCGAGACACGCCGGACTGCCCACCGCGACGGCCTCTACGAGGGCTCGCTGAATGCGGTCGGCCGCAGCTGTGACCCTCCCAAAGCGCAACTCAAAATGCGCCCCATCGGCGAGGGCATCGGCTTGTACCTCGCCGTCTCCAATCGCACGACCCAGCGCACACAGGTCGTCCACCAGGCGCAACGCCTGCGTCAAGCGACCCGTCGTATCCAGAACCCGAGCTTCCAACCCGCGGACCCGCAGAACGCGCGCGTCGTGAGCTGGCAGACCGCTGCGGCCGACTGCCGCCTCGAACTCTGACAACAACCGAAGCGCCCGAGGGGCGGAGGTCGCCGCCGCGTGGCGCACGGCGCTCTCGACCTCCTGCCATACGTCAAGGAAGCGACCCGCCCGCAGGTCATGGACAACTCGTTCCGTAGACAGGCCGGCCGTCGCTCCCAACGCCGCGTGGAATCGTTCGGGTCCTTCGGCACTGTCGTCATTCCAGGTCGCAGCGACGGCGCCACGGACCAGCAGCATCCCATCGGCGCCCGTCGTCCCCAGGCCAAGGGCAAACAACTGGGCATGCAGCCCGTCCACGGGACCCGCATCCAGGTGCCCGGCCGCACGTTGCCACCAAGCGACGTCGATCTCGGGGGCGAGCAGCGCGGCTAGCCGCAGGCAGACCCGTTCCGCCGACGTACCAGTTGCGAACAGCTCGGCAGATCGCGCCGAGGGGGCAGGCGGCGGATCTCCCGTGAAACAGGACCGCCGTACACTCAAACCGCGATCGGTCACCGCGACTTCACCCTGCCGATGGCGCCTCGCCAACTCCGCCAAGGCGAGCAGCGGATCCGCAGCGGCCGCCTGAACCAGCGCGCCTAATGTAGACGGGTGGACGGGGACCACGCGACTCAGCGCGGCAGCACATTGGTCCGGCGTCAGCGGGGACACGCTTAACAACGACGCCCCTGCCTCTATCAGATCGGCCTCAACACCCCGCAGGCCCGCGCTGCCGGCACCATCGGGAATAGTGACCACCGTAAGCACGGGGACCCTGCGACGCGCCAACACCGAGGCCGAAGCGAAACTCAAAGGGACATCCCCCTCCATGCCTTCGTTGAACACCACCACCACGGGACGGTACGCAGCGAGGCGATCAACCAGGTGCCGAAACGCACTCAGGCCACCGACCTCCCCCGCGAGCGGTTCGGCCAACCGGTCTCGCCAAAGTTCGGCGACGACCCGGTCGTCCACACCCAGGTCATGAAGTGCGTCTTCGACGGATTGCGGCTGCGACGAGCCCAACAACCGAACAACAGCGCGGTCAAAGGCCGTTCGCCCCGACGGGTCCGCGCTGGAGGGCACACGGACGACCGTGCACGCTCCTGCCTCCACACACTTTTGGGCAAACGCCTCCACTACCCGCTGACTGACCCGCGACCCGGCATCGGTGACGAAGACGACCTGCGGTGCAGCGCTTTCGGCGACATTGAGCAGCAAATTCTCCAACCCCTCCAGCGCGCCCTGCAAACCCGCAAGCCCCAGCGGACGCCACGCCATCAAGAAAGGTCCGTCGGCCAGCCGGGCAGCTGATTCCACGGTCGGCGCGAGCCGGACAGGTGCTACGCTCGCAGTACGCTGGGCAAACCGAATCGGCCGGTTGGGGGACGGATCCAAGAACCGAGGAACGGTGGTCGCGGTAACTGAGACCCGCGGCATCACGGGCGCAGGCGTAGGACCGGGCACCCAGGCCAGCGAGGCAAGCGCGCGCTGGGCATCGGCTGCATCGACGTACCGGGCTGCGGGATCCGCTGCCAGACAGGTCAAAAGCCACGCCTCCAGCCCCTCGGGCACCGCGATTCGAGGCGAGAACGTGGGCAGGCGATGCGCCAGACGGGCAGCGAGTGCCGGGACTGCGTCTTCTACCGGGAAGGGGGGTTCACCGGTGAGCACCTCCCAGGCCACGCAGCCCACTTGGTAGAGGTCGGTCCATGGCCCCTCCACCCGGGTGCGGGACGAAAACTGCTCCGGCGCCATATACGGAAGTGTCGCAGCTCGAACCGGTCGATCGGGTTCGTCCAACCCCCGCGTCCACGCCACGCCAAAATCCGCCAACTTCGGCACGGCCGGGTCTCCGACGAACAAAATATTGCTCGGTTTCAAATCCCGATGCACCAGTCCGCGGGCATGGGCGTGCCCCAAAGCCGAGAGCAACGCGACCAACAGGTCGCGGACGGCAAACGCCGACAACAGCCCCACACGGTCCGCTAGGGTGCCACCGGCGGCAAACTCGGAAGCGAGCCAGGGGCTGCCCGCCAAAACCCGGCCACCGAGCAGGGCCGCAGCCTCCGCGTCCACCTCTCCAGCGTCGTGCAGATGCAACACATGCGGGTGATCGAGCCGGGCGAGCGCTCGAATTTCCGCCCGCAGCGCACTCGCCCGGGCTGCCGCTTGCCCCTCCGAGGCGGTAGACAATTTGATCGCGGTCCGCTCGCCGGTGGGCACATGCACCGCACGCCACACTTCCGACATTCCGCCAGTTGCGTGCGGTGAGACGAGTACGAATGCGCCGAGCCGGGGGGAGGTCACGCGCGCAAAATACATCCGTTGGCGCCAAAAAGGCCACACGTCAGATCAACTTCAGAACGGCCCATGGGGTGGTTGCCCGACACCGGCGGGAGTACGCGACAGATCACCGAGGTGCCCACATGGCCATCACCATCCGCACGGGCGACGGGACCCACCAACAAATCATCAGCCGTGGTGCGCATGCGATCGTCTCGGACGAGCCCGTGGAACTCGGCGGCGAAGACGCGGGCCTCGCTCCATTCGAACTCGTCATGGCCGGCCTGGGCAGTTGCACGAGCATGACGCTGCAGCTGTATGCGCGGAGGAAGGGTTGGCCGTTGCGACGCCTCACCGTCTCGATCGCGGGTTCCCGCCAAGCCGATGGTTTTCATGTGCAACGCAAGATCGCGTTGGAAGGAGAACTCGACAACGACCAACGAGCCGTATTGTTGTCGATCGCCGACCGTTGCCCCGTCTTTCGAGCCCTGACTGGCGCGGTCGTGATCTCGACGACCGAGGGCGTGGATGCTGACGCGCCCACCGTTCCCGCTACGTGATCGCCGCGCTCGCCCTGCTGTCCGGCTGCTGCGGTCGCGACCTTCCCCAATGGTCGTCGACACGCCCGACGCTTGCCGTACCCCTCGACAGTACCGCCACGGTAGACCTCCGCACGCTCGTGACCGACGACCGCGGGGAAACGCTGTTCACCGCCGACGGCCCGCCAGAACTCGTGGTGGAAGTCGCCGACGGAACGCTGTTCGTTACCGCCCAGCCAGGATTTATCGGTAGCGCCGAGATTGTGCTCGAAGCCATCGATCCGTGCGGCGGCAGCAGTCTGACGACCCTGTCCGTGCTCGTCGGTGCCGACCCTGACACGGTGCCCTCGACCGAGCTCCCTTGCGACGCCGTGTTCACGTACGAAAGCCCTTCCACCCCCTCCGGCGTGTCCGTCGCTGGCACGTTCAATGCTTGGGACCCCGAAATCAACCCGATGGAAGAGGTCAGCCCCGGCGTGTGGCGCACCACGGTAGCGCTCGCGCCCGGCGCTTATCCCTACAAATTCGTCGAGATCGAAGCCGGCGCCTTTGGGGACACGCCCCACTGGATTTGTGACGCCGCGCAATCCGCCATTCACTGCGAAGACGGCGCCGTGGACCCATTTTCCACGTCGTTCGACCCAACCTGCGTGCTCGACGCTTCGCCGTGCAACTCGTTGCGCGTCGTCGCCTCCTGCGTTCCGCCGACCGTTTCGGTCACGGCCATCGACCTGCAACGCACGACCCACGCTGCCACCTTTCATGTCGAGGCGTCGGCCGGCGCGGCCGCCATTCAAAGCCTATGGACGCGCTTCGACGGGGTCACCACGGACCACGGCGACGCGGGCTCCGTCGACCTCGAGCTGACCGACCTCAGTGCCGGCAGACATCAATTGGTCATCGGCGCAACGGACGCGCAAGGACGTGTGGCCACAGAGGTCGTGATCCCGTGGTGGATCGACGGCCCCGATTGGGACGAAGGCCTCATGTACTTTGCCTTCGTGGACCGCGTGTCGGACGGCGACGCTGCGCTCAACAGTTCGGAGGGCGCGACAGCCCCCAACGGCGACTACGCAGGTGGAGACTTGGCCGGGCTCATCGCGGTTCTGCCGTACCTTGCGGATCTCGGCGTCACGAGTTTGTGGGTCAGCAACCTGGCCGACAACGCCGAGGGGGCGTGGAGCGGGGACTGCGGCCAAACCTACGCCGCGTACCATGCGTATTGGCCCGACCATCCGAGCACGATCGAAACACATTTTGGCGACGAAGCCACCGTGCACACCCTCGTGGACGGCGCCCACGACCTTGGCATGCGGGTGGTCATGGACTGGGTCGGCAACCATGTGCACGAAACGCACCCCTATGTCGTGGACCATCCAGACTGGTTCACCCCGGAGTTGGGCTGCAAAGACACCATCAACGGCGGCCTCGGCTTTGATACAATTCCAGAAACCTGCTGGTTTGCCCCCTATTTGCCCGACCTGAACTACACCGCGCCCGCACCCCTCGCGCAAATGGTCGAGGACGCGGTCGACTTCGCTGCCGACTACGATCTGGACGGGTTCCGGGTCGATGCGGTTAAACATATGTCGCATGCCGTCGCCGTGAATCTCGACGCTGCGATCGACGCTCGACTCGAACACGTCAGCGCCGGCGGTGATGAAAACTTCTACACGGTCGGTGAAACGTTCGACGGCCATGATCGTATCGCCGCCTACATCGGTCCCCGACAACTCGACGGGCAATTCGATTTTCCCCAATATTATGCGATTCGCGACGGGTTCGCGCACGACGCCGACCTGTCCGGCCTGTTGGACACCGCCAGCACGAGCCGCGCGGTCTTTGGCGACGCCCTGATGGGTGTCTTTCTCGGAAACCATGACGTCGCGCGATTCGCGACCGATGCCGCAGAGTCTGATCTCTCCAGTTGCGGCGATTCCGGTCCACGGGTGGCGCTGGCGCCCGCCGACGGCCGTGTGTACGACCGTCTGCGCCTCGCTTTTGCCTGGGTCCTCACCCAGCCCGGTGTGCCGCTCGTGTACTACGGCGACGAAATCGGCCTGCCCGGCTACGGCGACCCGGACAACCGCCAACCCCTGTGGTGGCATGTGGGCGACGAAGCGCCGACCGACGTCGAAGCGTTGGCCAACCAGATCGCGACAGGACCCGCGTCCGTGCTCCGGTTGGTGCGAGACCTGACCGCAGTCCGGCGTGCACACCCCGCACTGCGGACCGGCTCGTGGACGGAGTGGTGGCGAGAGCCAGCCCTCGTCGGTTTCGCCCGTGTGCTCGACGATGATGCCGTTCTCGTGCTCATCAACCGATCCGATGTCGACCGAACCCTGAGCAATGGCCTCGCGTTCGCGGCCTTGCCCCAAGGTTCGTACACCGAGTCGTTGACCGGAGAAACCGTCTCCTCTTCGGGCGACAGTTTTTCGGTGACCGTGCCCGCATGGGGCGTCGGTGTGTGGGTTCACCTTTAACTGTGCGGCGAAAGACGAGGCGACTTGTCCATCGAAATCATTCATGAAGACAACGAGGCCGCGCTTCCGGCCCTCCCTGACGCTTCGTTCGACCTGATCTATATCGACCCGCCCTTCAACACCGGCCGGGTCCAAGCCCGCACCCAACTCAGCACCGTGCGCGACGGGCAAGGGGATCGAACTGGTTTTCACGGCAACCGCTACGCCACAGTGAAGCTCGGCACAAAATCATTTCAGGACTCGTTCGACGATTACCTCCACTTTCTCGAACCCAGGCTTGTCGCTGCCCATCGCCTGCTCCGGCCTACAGGGAGTTTTTTCCTTCACCTCGACGCCCATGAAGTTCACTACGCGAAAGTGCTACTCGATCAGATTTTCGGCCGTAGCAGTTTCATCAACGAAATCATCTGGGCCTACGATTATGGTGCACGCTCGACTCGGCGGTGGTCTCCGAAACACGACAACCTGCTGTGGTACGCCAAGGATCCCAAACAGTACACGTTTCGGTACGACGACATCGACCGGATTCCCTATCTGGCGCCCGGCCTTGTCGGTCCTGAGAAAGCGGCACGAGGAAAAACACCGACTGATTGCTGGTGGAATACCATCGTGAGTCCAACCGGCAAAGAAAAGACTGGCTACCCGACGCAAAAACCAAGGGCAATCCTCGATCGTATTGTGCGCGTTCATTCCAATCCGGGCGACAACCTGCTCGATTTTTTCGCGGGAAGCGGGTCCTTCGGCGAAGCTGCTGCCAAATTGGGGCGGAATGTCACACTGATCGACAAGAGCGCAGAAGCCGTCGCGGTCATGCGTCGTCGCCTCGCGCCTTATCTGTAGCAGCGGATTTCCACCTCGGACCTCGGACCTCAGACTTCCGCGACCGCGGCCCGGTTCAGGCCTAGATGGTCACCATGTTCCTGTCGCTCCTCGAGGCTGTATGGCCGACCGAATGTGTGGGCTGCGACCGGTTGCACCACGGGCGTTTGTGCCCAGACTGCCAACCCGATGGTGCCGCCCGTATTTCGGCTCCGGAGGGCATTGTGATGGCGTTCGCGCTCGCCCCTTACCCAGACCCCCTAGGTCGGGCCGTGCGACGCGCGAAGTACGGTCGCGACCGCGGCCTTGCCGTCTACCTGGGTGGCCTTGCACCCCTGTTCTCGCACAAACTGCCCGCGGCCGACTTGGTCGTCCCGGCACCCAGCACGCCAGGATCCCGGGCACATCGTGGCTTTTGTATGGCGTCCATTCTCGGCGCCGGCATCGCCGCCACCCACAACCAGCGCCCGGCGGAACTCCTGAGCGTAGGTCGGGGCTCCCGTCAGGCCGCGGTGACTCGGCGCGACCGGAGTCGAAACCTCCGCGGGCGAATCACCTGCATCGCCGACCTCGGCGGAGCCCACGTCGTGCTTGTGGACGACGTTGTCACCACGGGCGCAACCGCCACCGCCTGTGCAGACGCGCTGTGGCTTGCAGGTGCAGGCCGCGTGTCGCTGGCCGTGTGGTGCGCCGCTAAGAACTAGCGCGGTGTCGGGCAGGCTACAGGCCTGCTACGGGGTGTCCGTTGTTCCTCGCCCTACTGGCCTGCGCGAACCCAGACTACATCCGCCTGTACCACCGGCAGGACAAAGCGCCGTCGTTAGACTGGGCCACCATCGGCGCCCTGGACCACCTAGGGCCAACGCTCATCGACCAGGGCACAAACTTCGGCCTGTTTAGCGAACATGCCGACCGCATCGACCTGCTCCTGTTCGAAGACCCCGAGTCCACTGAGCCCATCAACGTCAGCACGCTCACCCGTTTCGGCGACGTCTGGAATGTGTACCTCGAGGGCGTCGGACCCGGTCAAACCTATGGTTATGTGGCGTGGGGCAGCAACTGGGTCGAAGACAAGGCCTTCTTGCCGGGTTCGGTCGACGGCTTTCTCGCCGACGTGGACGAGGAGGGCAACCGATACAACCCCAACAAACTGCTGATTGACCCGTACAGCAAGGCGCTGCATCGCGACCACGACTGGGCCAAGGGCTCCGCAGCCTCCGGCGTGGACCGTGACCAAGCCACGTGGGCAGCGGCAGCCAAATCGGTTGTCACAAGCTCGGAATACGTGTGGTCCGACCACGAATCCGACTGGATGGCGCTGCGGGCATCGGGAGACCACCCGGGCCACGATTGGAATGATCTCATCGTGTACGAAGCCCAGCTAAAAGGCCTGACCATGGACGCCGCCAGCAACCAGTGGGGCGTGGAACATTTCGGCACGTTCGCGGGCCTCGGCGAAGGTGCGAGCTACCTGACCGCGCTGGGCGTGACTGCGGTAGAGTTGTTGCCCACCCATGAGAAGAGCCTGGAAGGCGGGTACTGGGGGTACAACAACCTGTCGTTTTTCGCCAAGGAGGTGACCTACAGCGCCGCCTGGCTCAACGGCGAGCCGCCGGTCGCGACGATTGACGAATTCAAAGGCATGGTAGATGCGCTCCACCAGGCTGGTGTCGAGGTCCTGCTCGATGTGGTTTTCAACCACACCGGCGAAGGCGGCCTGTGGCGGACGAAGTTGTTTTTCGACGATCCCGACGGGGATTTCTTGTGTGATCCCGCGGCAGCGGCCAACCTTGACAGCCAAGAAGTCGCGAGTCTGCTGAGCTTTCGTGGGATCGACAGTCCCGCCTATTATGTTTTGGAAAACGCGAATCAAGGCTATTGGGACGGATCCACCGGCGTCGGAAACCAAACCCGGGCCAACCACACACCCATGCGTCGGCTCATCCTGGATTCGTTGCGGTACGGCGTGGAAGAACTGCACGTAGACGGGTATCGATTCGACCTTGCCGCCGTGCTCGGTGAGCCTGACGGTGCCGCAAGTCAATATTGGACAGACGCTGCCGGGACGGTATTGCAAGAGATCGCCGACGACCCCGTGCTACTGGCCCACAATACCCGGCTTATCGCGGAACCCTGGGGCCTCGCGTACGACGCCAGCACAAACTACCCAGCGTCTACCGTAGCCGACGGCGTGGCGTTCGGCGAATGGAATGGCAATTTTCGGGACTGGTGGCGTGTGTTCCTCAACGACGACGCATCCGCTCTCAATACGGCGCAGGGGGCGGTGGATGGGGGTGGTGTGCTGACCGCATCGGCGGCCCGGTACGACGACGGACGGAGGCCCTACCACAGCGTGAATTTCATCACGTCGCATGACGGATTCACGATGTTTGACCTGTTCAGTTATGACGAAAAACAAAACGGTTGTGGCCCCCTCAATCCGATTTGTTGCGAAGACGCGTGCTCGTCGTGGTGCGATGCGATTTCTGGGGAGTCGAATAACCACAGTCGCAATTGGGCAAATGCGTGGGAGAAGCGCCAGATGATGCGCAACGCCTATGTGGGCTTGCTGTTCAGCCACGGTACACCGATGCTGCTCGGCGGGGACGAGTGGATGCGCACCCAATACGGCAACAACAACGCGTATTCTACGCTCGCAGACAACGAGTGGGCTTGGTACCGGTGGGGGGAATGGACGAGCACGAACCACAACAATGTGTTCCGCCACCGGATGTTCGATTTCGTGGCCGGACTCGTGCGTTTCCGGCTCGACCACACCGCAGCGCTGTCCCCAAGCACCTACGACGGCGGGATGCCTCTGAGTTGGAAGGACCCGAGCGGCGCGGACGCGACGTCGGACACCTGGGCGGGTCGCGCCATCGGCCAGCATTATTCCGACGCCGGCGGGGCCGAGCCGGAGTTGTTTGTAGCAATCAACGGGGCGGTAGACGCCAGGAGTTTTTCCCTTCCGTCAGGCACGTCCTGGGCCCTCGTGATCGACACCCAATCCTGGTACGACCTGCCTGGCACAACGGGCGAACCCACCGGCTGGTTCGACGAGAACACCGACGCGGACCCCCTGTCGAGCGCCAATCTATTCGTGGCAGCGCCGGTGCCGGTCAGCGGCGCCTACGAGGTCATGGGGCGTAGCATCGCGGTATTTGAGGAGGTCAATTGAGGGCCCGCATCAGAATAACTTGCGCATTCGGACTCGTTGGCATCCCGCGGCGCTGCGTTGCGGGGGCCCCGCCGAGCCTGCAAAGTACGCGAGGTACTCCTCGGCTCGGCTTCACCCCGCGCCTTGCGCGGCGGGCGCCACCGAGCCCTCGATGCGACAACT
>CAMASI010000060.1 GCA_945861065.1 Klebsiella pneumoniae
GGGGCTGCATCCCGCTGGGCTTCGTCACGGGGACCCCGCCTTCCCTGCGAAGTACGCTGGGTACTCCTCGGTCAGGCTGCGCCCCGTTCCTCGCCCAGCGGGCGCATCCACACGCGATCTCGCACTGTTTATTTCGCGGCGGGCCCTAACACCCTTGCGTGTTCGCCTCGGCGCCAGCGACACCCGGGGCGCCTGCGCTGCTGCCGCCCTTGCCGCCCTTCCCGATGTCGTAGTTGACGTCGGTGCTGATGAAGGTGCTGGAGACGCACGCGGCGCCGACCGACGGTCCGCCGCCACCACCGCCACCGTGGCCGCCGTAGCCGCCTTTGCCACCGACGCCGCCGTAGCCGCCTTCGCCGGAGGCTTCGCCTAGCCCGAGGAACGCGGCGTCATAGCCGCCCCTTGCGCCCGTGCCGCCGTTGCCACCTTCACCGCCCTCGCCGCCGTCGCCCGCGTCGCCGCCGTCGGCGCTCTGGAGGGTGCCACCGAGCATCAGCACGTTGCTGGAGACGATGAGAAGTGCGGTGCTCGTGCCGGCGCCCGTGCCCGCCGCCGCGCCTGGGCCGCCGCAGCCGCCGCCTCCCCCTCCGCCGCCCGCGCCGCCGTACGAGTCGCAGTCGCCGAAGGAGCATCCGCCGCCGCCGCCACCGCCGCCGCCACCGCCGCCTCCGCCCGTCGCGGCACCGACGCCGCTGGTCCCGTTCGACACGACGTAGCCGCCGGCTGACCAGGAACCGACCGAGGCGCCTCCAAGGCCGTTCGCGCCATTGGCTCCCACGTCGCCGACTGCCGCGTTGGTCGCGTCAGACCCACAACTCGCGCCGCCAGCGCCCGGTGCCCCGCCTGGACCGGTCCCGTCCACACCGGCGCTGCCGCCGCCCGACTTGCCGGGCGCGCCGCCCTTGCCGCCGTTGTTGCCGCAGGCGCTTGCCCCACCTGCACCGCCGCCAGGCGTGCTGCAGTCGCCGCAGAACAGGCTGCTGTCTTCGCAGCCATCGCCGCCCACGGCGCCCGCGCTGCCGGTCGCCGCCTGCACTTGGTCGGCCGCGTCCACGCCCGGACCTGCGTTGCCAGCAGCCAAGGTGACGTCTACGAGCGTGAGCCCTTCAGTGTTGTCCACGATCACGGCGATGCTGCTCCCGCCTGTGGAGGCGTTGTCGTCAGCTTCGATGAGCACTTGATGCCACTCGGTCGGGATGAACCAACCGGTCACTTTGAGGCCGGATGACGCCACCGGGATTCGGGGCAGGATCCCACCGTTGCGTGACCAAGCGGCGTTCGCATCGTAACCGCCGGCAATCGAGGCGCCTTGGTAAGCCGGGCCCACGAGCACGACGTTGACGCCGTCGGCGATCAAGACCCATTCGCGCCCATTCGCCAGGGCCACTTGAAAACCGCGGTCCAAGGTTCGGACCGGGCCCGTATCGGTCAGCCCGTCCCACCCGTCATTGCCGTTGATGGGGTCTACGAATGCTGAGTTCAGCCGGTCGCCATCGATGTTGTCGCAGTTGGCGTCGAAGTAGCTGGGCTCGGGGTGGTCTTCGACGCCGGGGTTCACGTCGAACACCTCGTCGTCGCAGTCGCCGCCCACGAACGTCACGCAAGCGACGATGCCGCCGACGCACGGTTCGACTTCGCAAAAGCAGTCGCCGTCGTCGTCGTAGCCCGGTCCGCCGTTATCGATGGCGTCGTCGCAGTCGTTGTCCAGGCCGTCCACCAACTCCACTGCGCCTGCGAAGGTGTACGGATCCTCGTCGTCGCAGTCGTCCACGAGAAACTCGGTGCCGTCGTAATTGACGCACAACTCGTCGATGTGGTCGTCGTTGTCGGAGTCTTTGTCGTCGACCCGGCCGTTGCAGTCGTCGTCCTTCGCATTGCCGCACACTTCGATCATCTCGGGATTCATCAGCGGGTCGAGATCGTTGCAGTCCCCGGCCCGTGGTGACCAGTGGTCTTTGTCTTGATCGGCGTCGAGCGGATCGACGACCCGCAGGAGAATTTCGTCCGTCGTGACGTTGCCGTCGCTGTCTTCGATCGCGAGGCCAATGATGAAGTTCCCCAGCACGTCGCCGGGCGTCCACGCGACGATGCTGAGGCCGCTCGTGTCGGGCGCGGTCTGAGCGATCAGCTCTGAGGAGCCACCGCCTTCCGGCACGGCCGTCCAACTCGCGACCAGCTCCACGGCGAGATCCTGTCCGTCGGTGGCGAGGCCCTCCAGCTCCACGGCAACGCCGGGTACGGTCTCAGCGAAGTTGTCGGGTCGCGTGATTTGCGCGGTGGGTGCTTGCGCCTGCGCGCCGACGTCCACGTGGATGGAAGCTTCGCCGATCAGGCCCTCGAAGTCCACAGCGCGCAGGATGACGACATGGGCGCCTGGATTGAGCACGGCGGTGGCGCGGGTCACGCCGGAGCCGTCGGGCGCGACCAACTCCGGCGACGACAGTTCCCCGTCGATCGACGAGATCCACGTCACCGATGCCAAATCGCCCAGGCCCTCGGGGTCGGTCACGGTGCCGACGAACTCGGCGATTTGCCCCTGTTCGAGCACGGTGCCGTCAAATGGACTGTTGATGATCGCGGCCGGCGAGCGGTTGGAGGACTGATCGACGGCGATGTCGGTGTTGCAACCGAGGATCCAGGCGAGCATCATGGCTGCCTCCCGGGCCATGCTAACAGCGGGACCGCGCAGTGCTTGGGGGGTGGAAGTCATGGGCGAAGAACAGGGTCGCCGGAAGCGGATGTCCGAGCTCGTGCACGCCGTTCAGAACGAGGTCTGCGCGGCGGTGACGGCGCTTGATGGGAGCCAGTTTCGCGAAGACGTTTGGGAACGGCCTGGCGGCGGTGGTGGTTGGTCGCGGGTGCTGGAGGGCGGACCCATCATCGAGAAGGGGGGCGTCAACGTGAGCGCGGTGCACGGCGTGTTGCCCCCGGAAGCGGCCAAAGCGATGCGGGTTCGGCGGACGGAGTTGCCGCCCGAGCCTGTCTTTTTTGCGACAGGAATCAGCTTGGTGCTGCATCCTCGCAGCCCGCGCGTTCCCACCGTGCACGCGAACTTTCGGTACCTGGACGTGAGTGGCGGAGGTTGGTGGTTTGGCGGCGGCGCGGATCTCACCCCGTGGCTGTACGACGAGGCCGACGCCACCCACTTTCATAGCGTGTGGAAATCGACCTGCGACCGACACGATGTAGGGTTTTACCCGACCTTCAAGGCGACCTGCGATCGTTACTTTCACTTGGCCCATCGCGGCGAGACGCGCGGTGTGGGCGGAATCTTCTTCGACGATTTGGAGGGTGACTTCGACAGGTCCTTCGGATTCGTCGCGGATTGTGCCCGCAGCGTTGTCGCGGCGTGGCTGCCGATCGCCGAGCGTCGGAGGAACGTGCCCACCGACGAGGCCGACCGCCTGTGGCAGCTTCGCCGTCGCAGTCGCTACGCAGAATTCAACCTCGTCTATGACCGGGGCACGACGTTTGGCCTCAAGACCGATGCGCGAGTGGAAAGCGTGTTGATGTCGATGCCGCCGCTCTGTCGGTGGGATGTGGACGTGGTGCCTCGGGCGGGCACCGACGAAGAACGGTTGGTCGAGGTGTTGCGCAAGCCACGCGAGTGGGCTCGCTGACGTGCTACGGGGAGGCGTCCCGAGGCGCATGTGTTCCGCGTCAATTTGTTCGCCCTTCTCGCATTCGTCGCTTGCGAATCGCCCGCTCCCATCGTCACCACGCTGACGGCGACAAGCGAAGCGCTCGATCCCAATCTCGACACCGACAATGACGGCGTTCCTGACATCGAGGAGATCAATGTTTGGGATAGCGATCCCAAAAACCCTGACTCCGATGGCGATGGCCTGACCGACGGCGACGAGGTGAACGTCTACGAGACGGACCCGACCGATACCGACACCGACGGCGACTTGTTGTCGGACTTCGAAGAGGTCGATTCTATTGGCACAGATCCGCGGTCTACCGACACGGATGAGGATGGCCTCGAGGATGGCGAAGAAGTGGACCTCGGGACGGATCCGACGGACAAAGACGTAGACGGCGACGGCGTGAGCGACGGGGAGGAACTGGAACGGTTCACCGACCCGTTTGACAGCGACAGCGACGACGACGGCGTGTTTGATGGCCAAGAGGAGGGTCATGGCACCGATCCCAACGAGGCCGACACCGACAGTGATGGGCTCAACGACTACGACGAGATTTTTGTCTGGGAGACCGACCCGCTGGATGACGACAGCGACGACGACGGCTTGGCCGATGGTGTCGAGGCGAACGGGGGCCTGCTTCCCAATCGGGCGGACACCGATCTGGACGGCTTGAGCGATGGGGATGAAGCCGCGCTGGGGAGCAATCCGATCGATAGTGACACCGACGGTGACGGTCTGCTCGACGGCGAGGAGGTTCATGACTGGTTCACGGACCCTACGAATGTCGATACCGATGGCGACGACATCGACGACTACGATGAGATTCGTAATGGAACGAACCCTGTACTCGCGGACTCTGATGGAGACGGGCTCGACGATGGTGAGGAGAGTTTCGTGTTCAACACGGACCCGTTGGACCCCGACACGGATGGCGATGGGGCGAACGACGGCGACGAGGTCGAAGACGGCAGCAACCCGCTCATCCCGGATTGAAACGGCCGGACTTGGGCACGTTGTGGTTGGTCGCAACGCCGATCGGTGATCCGGACGACCTGTCCCCGCGGGCGCGGCGGGTCCTGATTGCCGCGGAGGGTGTGGCTGCGGAGGACACCCGGGTCACCGAGCAGCTGCTGCGCGGTCTCGGAGCGTGGCCGAAACGGCTAGTGAGCTGCCACGACCACAACGAACGGGGTCGGGCTGGCGAGATCGTCGGGAAGTTGCTCGATGGCCAGTCGTGGGCCCTGGTGTCGGATGCAGGCACGCCCTTGGTGAGCGACCCGGGGTTTGTCGTGGTGCGGGCCGCGCTAGCTGCGGACATTCGGGTGGTGCCGGTGCCCGGCCCCTGTGCTGCTGTGGTGGCGTTGGTGGCGAGTGGACTTCCCCCTGATGCTTGGCGCTTCTGCGGCTTTTTGCCGCGGGACCCAGGACCGCGATTGGCCGCGGCGGAGGCGCTTGCCTACGAAACAGCGACGTTGGTTTTCTACGAGTCGCCCCGGCGGTTGTTGGAGGGCCTGGACGCGCTCCATGCGGCGTTGGGGGACCGCCGCGTCGCGGTGGCCTTTGAGCTGACCAAAACGTACGAACGGTGGCATCGGGGCACGTTGGCAGAGGTCCGCGCCGAACTGATGGCGGATGAGGACACGATTCGTGGCGAGGCGACGGTGGTGGTCGCGGGTTTTGAGGGCGAACCTGGCGCAAAAGAACGCGACCAGGTGTTGTCTGCGGCCGCTGCGTTGGGGCGCGCAGGCGTTGCGCCGTCGGTCGTTCGAGACGCGTTGGCGGCGACCTTTGGAGTGCCTCGGCGCGACGTGTACCAAGCGGCGTTAGCTGCCGGCCAAGAGAGCAACGGATGATCCCGCCCGAATACGACGACGCAGGACTTGCCCGGAGGCTGCGCGGGATTGTGGCGATGGAGATCACCCGGGTCGTCGAGGATCTGGAAGCGCGTCGAGACTTCTTGATTCAGATGTGGAGCTTACACCGGGATCGTGGGCCGTTTCTGGATACGATGCACGTGCGTTGGCGAACCCTGTCGATGGCCGATTTGATGCACTTGGACGAGGCCGCCCTGGTTTGGGTGGAGGCCTTTCACCGAGAGTTGGACGAACTCCGGATGTACATGCGGTTCACCCAAGACATGCCGGTGATGCTGTCGGGTCGTTATGATTGGATGTTGCGCCGCCTGCAAAGCTACGCGCAGCACGCTATCGACTCGCTCGGCGGCTCCCCGGTGCGACCCGTGTCTGCACAGTTTGCGGAGCATCCGGATGCGAGCCTGCTCAAGTACGCGCTTTCGGCGCCCGCGGCTTCTGCGCTGACGGAGCCTGTCGTGGGTGCGCACCCGGCAGACGCGGCGTCTCAGGACCGGTAAACGTCCCAAGCGATCCCAAGTCTTCGCAGGCGTGATCGCAGCGTGGCCGGATGTTGACCCAGCGCTTTTGCGGCCCCAAACGGCCCTTCGATTCGACCGAGGCAACGGGACAGAACCGCCTCCAGGTCGGTAGGATCGGGGTGTTTTGGGTCCACATCGCGACCCAGCGCCCCGACGAGGTCGAGCCCGTCGCCTGCGCCCAAAATGGCGGCGCACTCAAGGACGGCCGCGAGTTCACGAACGTTGCCCGGCCACCGGTGGGCGGTCAGCAACTGGATGTCGGCGGTGGAGGGTGCGAGGGGCCTGCCGTAATGGCGCCTTCCCGCGCGCTCGGCGAAATGACGGGCGAGGTTGGGCATGTCGGTCAGGTGGGAGCGAAGCGGTGGAATCGCGATCGGAAACTCGCTGACGGCGTACCACAGGTCCTGCCGGAATTGTCGATCGCGTACGGCTTCGCGCAGGTCGCGCTGCGTACCTACGATCAGCCTGACATCAACGCCGTGCGGTGCGCCGTCGCCGACCCGATGGATCAACGCGTCGCGCACGCCCGGCAACAAACGCGACTGGGTTTCAGGAGGCAGGGAGTCGATTTCGTCCAGATAGAGTGTTCCGCCCTCCGCGCGGTCGAAAGCCCCGGCCGGGCCAGGGGCGGCGCCAAACAACTGGTCGTCGAGCAGCGCATTCGGCACGTTTTTGCAGTCAAAGCGGACGAAGGGCCCGGTGGCACGGAGCGAACGGCGGTGAACCTCACGCGCCACAACTTCTTTGCCGGTCCCGGGCTCACCGAACAGCCAGACGGGCAGGTCGGTGCGTGCGACTTGGGTCACGCGAACGAGCACGGCGGAAAGACCGCCGTTGGCGCCCACCATCGCTTCGGCGATGTCGGTGCGACCGAGGCGACCGAGCAGGGCCTCACGGTCGGCCTCTGCAGCAGCACAACGGCGTGCGGTGTCTACCTGCCGAATTTGGTTGACGAGGGCCGTGGCGATGGGTTCAGCGAGTCGTAGTGCGACGTCAGCTCGGTCGCCGTCTACGGAAAGCGTGCCGATGAGCCTGCCGCGCTGGGTCAGGCCGATGGCCGTGAACATACCGTCGGTACCCTCGGGAACCAGCAGACGTGCCAACGCGGCATGGGATCGATTGGGCCACGCTTGGGGGCGCCCGCGGTGAGCCCAGGCGCGGAGTTCTCGGGTGCGGGGCGAGGTCAGCGATTGACGCGGCGGGCGGTGATCTGGCAGGCGACCGACCGCGGCGACGAGTTGCAGCGACTCGCGCACTTCATCCCAACGCTGAACGACAACGAAGGACAGGCCTAGCCCGCTTCGAATGACCTCCACAATGTCGTCAATCCGGGTTCCCTGTGCGACGGCGCGCCACAAATCCATGGTCACCCCCCCCCCTAACGGCCGCGGGGCGTATCTCGCGGTTCATGGGAAATCCATGAAAGCATGGAAAAACGGCGACAGATCGGTGAACGGAGCCGCGCGGTTGGGTGCTACGCTGCTGCGGGGGCCGACGCATGTCTTCCACAGAAGCGAACGACCCGCGGCTGTACCGACTGATTCCGGCTCTTGGGAGTCTGTCCAGGTACAGTGCCGCGGACCTGCGCGGCGACCTGATCGGCGGCCTCACGGTCGCCACGGTCGCGGTTCCCCAAGCGATGGCCTACGGGCTTGTGGCCGGCGTGCGCCCGGAACACGCACTGTACACGGCCATCGTGATGACCACGGTCGGGGCGCTGTTGGACTCTAGCCGTCAGCTCATCAATGGGCCGACAAATGCCATCAGCATCGCCGTACTCAGTGCGCTCGCACTCGTGCCACCGGAGCGCCACCTGGAGGGCGCCGTGCTCCTGGCGCTAATGATTGGCGGCTGGCAGCTGCTGATCACCTTGCTTCGATTGGGCGATTTGTCTCGGTACATCAGCCACTCCGTCGTGGTCGGCTTCACGCTAGGCGCGGGTTCGTTGCTCGTGTTCGATCAGCTCAAGAACTTGTTGGGGCTCAAGGCGATGGGCGACCCGCATGATCCATTCATGTGGCGGTTTGCGCAGACGATGTTGTACGGTGGCAGTGTGCATGGCGCCACACTCGCGGTCGGGGTCGGTACAATTGTTTTGATTGTAGGGCTACGGTCGTTCAAGCGGTGGGTGGGCATGCCGCTTCTGCCTGAATTGTTGCTCGCCGTCGTTGCGATGGCGGCTGCAACGTCGTGGTTGGGGCTGGAGGCGAGCGGCGTTCGAGTCGTTGGGGATATTCCGCGCCAGCTCCCAAGTTTCTCGGTGCCGCTGATAGATTGGAATCTCGTACGGGATTTGTCGTCGTCGGCATTTGCCATCGGATTGCTGGGCTTGTTGGAGGCTGTCGCGATGGCGAAGGCGATTGCGGCGGTGACGCGCCAACGTCTCGACGTCAATCAGCAGTGTTTGAGCGAAGCGATGGCGAACTTGGCGGCGTCGTGTTTTCAGGCGATTCCGGGCTCTGGCTCGCTGACGCGCTCAGCGATCAACCAACAGGCCGGAGGTCGCACGCAGTGGGCGGGGGTGGTCTCGGCCGTGGCTGTCGCAGCGATCATCGTCGCTTTTGCGCCATTTGCGAGGACCATTCCAAAGGCGGCGCTCGCAGGCATCTTGTTGGTGTCTTCGGTTCGAATGGTGGATTGGGGTGCGCTTGCGTACCACGTGAGGACGACACGATTCGACGCAGCTATCGTGGCCGCTACAGCGTTCTCAGCGGTATTCATCTCGATTGAGTTTTGCGTTCTGATCGGCATCGGCATGTCGTTCCTGTTGGCGGTTCGCAGGGCAGGGCGCCTGCTCCTGACGGAGTTTGTGGTGACTGGTGAAGGCGTGGTTCACGATCGCCACGCGCGCGAGCCGGTGGACCCAAAACTGTGGATTTTCGGGTTGGAGGGTGAGTTCTTTTTTGGCTCCTCGGCCGATCTCGAGTCTCATTTCGACGCAATTGAAGGCCGAATCAATGGCCTGGTTCAGGTCGTCGTGTTGCGGGTCAAGCGGGTGCGCAATCCCGACGCCGTCTGCTTGCACATGCTCGCAGAGTTCATGGACCGTATGCAGGCCAGGGGTGTTCGGGTGCTGCTCTGTGGCGTTCGGCCCGATATTGGGGGAGCGCTTGAGTTGGCAGGGATTGCGCAGCGGCATGGGCCCCTGTTCTTAGAGGCGAACACGCGCAATTCGAGCACGTTGGCGGCGCTGCGCTACGCGCACCAACTCATCGATGAGCACCCAGATGCGCCGGCGCCCACAGATCGGCCCATGTTGGTTGGGGTAGCCGGGTAACGGTGTGCACCGAGCGCCACGCCACCGGGCGCGATGCGTGATCCCTGGGGCGTTGGCTCCGGGTCGAACCCCGCCTCCCGGTCGCGTCGGCGGCTTCTTGCCGTCCTGGATAGGCGCTCGCAGGAACATGCGGATGAGCTGGAGCATCTGACCATCGGAAATCCGTGTTTCGAGGCCCTTCATTTCCTCCGGTGGGCCACGCATCGCCTGCCGCATCCCCAACACGTTGGGGTTGCGTTGCCGTACGGCATTGCCGTATCACAGGCTACGCATTAGGCGTACTACATGAAAACCACGATTGTCATCGCCGACCCATTGGCCCGGCGCGCGCGCGCGTATGCGTCGCAGCAAGGTACGACCCTTCGGGCACTGGTCGAGGACGGCCTGATGCGCGTGTTGGCCGCGCCCAACGCCGCAGGCGGCTACCGGATGCCGGATTGCGCCGTGGGGGAATCCGGCGGCTTCAACCCGCTCGCCGGGCTCGACTGGCGCGAAGTGCGCGACGTGATCTACGGCGAGGAGTCCTCTTGATCGCCGTCGACACGAACATCCTGGTGTATGCGCATCGAAAGGAGATGCCGCACCACGAGCGTGCCCGCTTATTGGTCGCTGGTCTGGCGAGCAGACCCGAGCGGTGGGGAATTCCGTGGCCCTGCGTTGCCGAGTTCTACGCGGTGGTGACCCATGCGCGCCTGTGGCAGGGCGCAGCGTCCACACCGGCTCAAGCGCTTCGCCAGATCGGCGCGTGGGTAGGGTCGCCGAGTGTGAGTCTACTCGCGGAGACCGACGAGACGTGGCGCTGCCTTGAGGGCCTGGTCGAGCGCGCGCCCGTGCGGGGCGCTGCCATCCACGATGCGCGAATCGCCGCCATCTGCGAGAGCCACGGTGTCGCTGAGTTGTATACAGCTGACAGAGACTTCTCGCGGTTCCCAGGCCTGCGGAGCACGAATCCGTTCGCGACGGGCGGCGGGCCGTGATGTTGCCACGTTCCTGTTCCTAATGGGTGCGAACTGGCCAAACCCGATGGGGGTTTCGGATGGCGCGGTCAAGGATGGCGCGCCCGATGCCACTTGTGCGTTCGCCTCAAATAGGGCACCATGCGGGCATGGGATTGCTCCTGTGGTCCATGATCGCTTGTGGGCCGGAATTCGGTTTCGACCCGATCGAATCCGACACATCCCCGGTTGTGCGAACCACTGTGACCGATCGTTTCGTGCAAGCCAATCCGCCTGCGGTGGACGTGTTGATCGTCGTGGATGACACGGCGTCGATGGCCCAAGAGCAGGAGGCCCTGGCCGAGGCCTTCGATGACCTCGTGTCGGCGCTCGACGAGGTCGGCGTAGACTGGCAGATCGGCCTGACGTCGATGGATGTGGTGCGTGAAGATGCGGGCTGGCTGCTGGGGAACCCGTGGATTCTCAGCCCGTCTGTTTCGGTGGGACTGCCGTCGTTGGGCACAGCAGGGACCGGACCGGAAGCAGGCTTGGGCGCTGCGCTCCTGGCGCTCGAGTTGGCCGGCCCTGGCGGGCCAAATGAGGGATTCCGACGCGACAGCGCCGCGTTGCACGTGCTCTTCGTTTCTGACGCCGACGATGCCAGCGACACGGTCTTCGAGGGGGACCCTGTGGCGGGGTTCTTGTCTGCGCTGGCCGACGAGGGAAACAACGGTCTGCCCGCGGTGGCCTGGGCGGTCGTAGGCGACGCCCCGCTCGGCTGTTCGGGCCCTGACGGGAGTGCGGTTGCTGGAACTCGGTACGTAGACGTGGTCACCCAGTCGGGTGGCGGGCTGTCCTCGGTATGTGAGCCCGACGTCGCCCCATTTGTCGCGGCACTGGGGGCCTCAACCGCGGTATGGGCGACGGAATTTCCGTTGTCGCATGTGCCGGCAGGGCTGGTGGTGGTCATCGTGGACGACGTCGCGGTGGCCGACGGTTGGACGGTCGCTGAGGGCGTGGTCCGCTTCGATGCCCCACCAGGTCCTGGCGCCGAGATCGTGGTCACGTACGTGGTCGAGGTCCCCTGATGGCCTCGGTGGTCGTGGACTTCAACTTGGCTGCCGCTGACGGGGGCTTTTCCTCCGCCGGTAGTCCTGTGCAATGGGAATGGGGAGTTGCGGTCGACGGGCCTGTGGGCGTGGTCGGGTGGGGAACCCGCCTGGATGGACCGTACCTTCACGAGAGTGATTCGACGCTGACACTACCCCCGTTGGAGGTGTCCGGGCTGTTGGCGCCTGCGATCCGCTTTCACCTGTGGATGTCCATCCTTGACGGGGACTCTGTTGTGGTCGAAGTGGACCCAGGCTCCGGTTGGACGCGGCTCGATCCCGTCTATGGCTACCCGTCTGCGGCGGGATTCGCGGGCGAAGCCGACTTTGCGGACGCCGTGTTTTCGCTGGCGGGCTTCGGGTCGACCCCCAGCGTTCGCCTGTTGCTTCGCACCGATGCGGTCGGCGTTGCCGCAGGGTTGACGATCGACGGCGCGTGGTTGGTCGATGGTGACGCGGCGGCGCCGCAGCTTTTATTGGTTTCGGCGCCTACCGATACGGACGACCTCGATGGGCCCTACGTCGTGGTGGTGGATGCGGTGGATGACGTGGGTGTCATAGCGGTGACCGTTCGGTCTACGCTTGGCGACGTCGTGGCCGAAGAAATCAGCCCAGGGCGTTGGGCCGGCGAGTTGGCACCGGGCGGTCCTCCGGGAACGGTCGTCAGTTGGCACGCGGAAGCGACCGACGGCGAAAACATCGGACGACTTCCAGCGGAAGGCGAGTCCAGTTTTCGCCTGTTCTTGCCGCCGCCAACCGACGTGGTTGTGACGCTCCCCGAGGGGCGCGCGGTGGTGCAGAACTTGTCCCTGGCGTTCACAGCCCCAGCGACCGATGCTGTGCCCCTGGCCTACCAGGTTCGGCTCGATGGTGCAGTTGTGGGGCAGGTGGCAGAGTCTCCAGCTTTGTTGGCCCTCGATTTCGGTGGCTCGGTACTGGACGTGGCCGGTGTGTTTGCAGAAGGGGTGGGAGACTTCAGCGAGCCCGTCACAATCGACGTTTCCGTGCCTTCCTTGATCTCGGTCACGCCCGACCGTGTGGCGTTGGGGGCCCAGCCCTACGTAGAAATCGTCGGCGAGTCGCTGGGTCTGTTCGAGTCGTCCACCGCGGACCTGGGCGCGGGCGTGGTGGTGGAAACCATGGACGTGATCGACGTCAACCGCGCGAGGCTGACCGTGGCCGTGGCGCCCGATGCGGACGATGGTCAGCGCACCCTGACGCTGACTGGCGTCTGGGGGACCTTCCTCTTTCCCGACGCTTTCGTGGTGGACAGCGACGAACCTGTTCCGGCCGTGGTCGACGTACAACCGCCGACCGTCGCGCAGGGGAAGAGCGTCGTGGTGAATTTCACCGTCAACGTTCCGCTCGGTGCGGTGGTGGCGCTAGCGACGGATGAACATATCGTCGTGACAGGAACGCCCACCTCGGCTCACGACGTCGTCAGCGCGGAACTCGCGGTCAGCGGCGGGGCCCCTCTAGGCGCCCACACCGTCATCATTGACGATGGCACGCGGTTGTTGAGCGCGACCATCGAGGTGACCGAAACGGTGTTTGCGCCGGCGAAACGCTGTGGGAGTGCCCCCGGCACCTACTGGTCGTGGGGCCTCGCGGCGTGGGTCCTTAGGGCGCGACGAGCGTCACGATCCGGTTGAACACCGAGGTCGGGGGGTTGAGTTCTTCCTCCCAGGTGACCACGAGGGTAGCGTCGTTGGAACCCGGGTCCGGTTTGATCGAGATCGATGGCCGGTGCGCATCCACTTCCGGGTCGGTTCCTCGGTCGTTGAAGATGTCTTCGGCGAATACTTGGTTGCGGGCGTCGATGTCCCACACACTGACCGCGACGTCTTCTAAGGTCCCTTCGACGATTCCCTGCCAGGCGAACACGACCCGATTGCCCCAAAACGCGACGACCGACCGGTTGCCGTCTTCTTCTGCCCTAGCGAGGGCGAAAGCATCGGTTCGAGCGAGCCCGGAGGCCTCGAAGAAACGTCCGTACGACCCTTCGCCTAAGCCCATCTCCACCTTGCTACGCCAGGTGACGGCCATCCGCCCGAGCGCGTCGATCGCAATAGCGGGCCGTGAAGGCGCGTCGCTTTCCCCCTGGTCGATGCGAATCTCTTGCTGGCACCCGTCTGCGCCGAACTTCACGGCGTACACCTGCATGATGTCGGTCACCGAGTCCTTGTAGGTGCCGGTCACGACGAAGCCGCCGGGCGTTCCAGGGAGTGCGGCAACGTCGGCCGCGGTCCTGCCCGCTGCTTTGACGAAAATCGGTTCGCCGACGAAATCGAGGTTGGCGGAGAATCGCTGCACGTAGTGCACACCTTCGCCGTGGCTCCCCCCGTCGGACTCCCACACGATGACGCCCGACCCGTCGTCGAACAAGGCGAGGTCCGGCGTGGAAGACACCACCCCAGCGTCCGAATCCGAAAATACCAATTGGGTCGGCCCGGTTGGAATGGCGTCGAGGCCGAGTGGACGCAGGAAGATGAGGTCGCCGCCTCCTTCGTAGGCCACGATGTAGCCGCCCGGAAACGCCTCGACGTCGGGTTTGCCGCCGTTGGTGTCGTTGTCGCTGATTTTGATGGGAAAATCGGGCATTCTAGCGCCGGAATCGTCAAAAAGACCGACCAACGTGACATAGGTTGAGCCCGAACCGTGTTGCCACGCGGCTACGAAGTTTCCGTCCTCCCCCCAACTCACCGTGGTGTGGTGCTGATTGTCGGTGGAGGGCTCATCCGAAACGACAGTCAACGGGCTCTTCGGAAAGGGCGTGTCCAACAGCGACGGATTGGGCACGGGAACGCCCAACGGACCCATGTCACTGTTGACGATCAGGGTGGAAGCGATGGCTGCGTCGGTGTCGTCACAGTCCAGGCCGCCACCAGCGGGCTGGTTGTCGCCGTCACCATCCTGGTCGAAGTCGGAATTTCCTGCGCAGTCGGAATCAATGCCGTCGTACCAGACGTCGGTAGCGCCGGGGAACACGCTCACATCGGCGTCGTCACAATCTTCCGGAGGCGCGAAACCGTCTCCGTCGGCGTCGTTGTCAGTTTCAACCGGCGGCTCGGTTTCGGCGCTGGTGTCGGTGTCAACCGGATCCGTTCCCGGTTGCGCGCCATCCGAACACGCGAGGGACCACCACAACCACACGTTCCACCTCCGCCCTAGGATACCCCGGCAGTGCGGTACAGCGCCACCAGTTGCTCCCGGACGGCGCGCCAAGGTCCGGTGACTCGCCGGGCTGGAGGCAGGGAGGCGAGCAGGACACGACCATAACTGCGGTCGTGCAAACGACGGTCGAGAAGCACGACGGCGCCGCGGTCGGTGCAGGTTCGAATGAGGCGCCCGTAGCCCTGCCGAAGTTTGAGCACCGCATCGGGCAAGGTGAGGACGCGGAACGGGTCGAGGCCAAGCGCGGTGACACGTTCGGCACGGGCGAGGTGCAGCGGGTCGTCGGGCACGCGGAAGGGCAGACGCGGAATGACGACGAGGCGGAGGCCGTCGCCTGGCACGCTGACCCCCTCCCAGAAGGAGTCGGTGCCCACCAGGACCGCCGAACCGTTGTGTTTGAAACGTTCGAGAAGCTGGGGGCGTCCACCTTCGCCTTGCGCCAAGACGACGGTGCCCGGTAAGCTGGACCGCAAAGCAGCGCTGTACGCGCGCACGGCTGCGTAGGACGTGCACAGGACGAACGCGCCGCCTCGCGACGCGGAAACGGCCTCGACGATGGCGGTTGCAGAGGCGGTCGGCCAGTCGGCGGCGTCGGGCACGGGCAGATCTCGGGGCAAACCGAGCATCGCCTGGGTGGCGTGGTCAAAGGGGCTGTCGATGAGTCGTGTGTTGGGATCGCCGTCGGGGCCAACGCGATCGATCCAACTTTGGAATCGGCCGGCTACCGTCAACGTTGCCGATGTGGCGACGGAGCCAGGAAACGGGGTCCACAACACCCGGCGCAGGGTCTCGGAAACGTCGATGGGTGCGTCGCAGACGGCCACGCCGTCGGTCGGGGTGCGCGTTGCGGCTTCAGTCCATCGGCATCGACCGTCGTCGGGGCCTGCACGGTACGAACCGACGACGGCGGCCTGTTCGCTGAGTCGGCGGCTCGCTCGTTTCAGGTCGAGAAGGGGCTGGGCTTGGCTGGCTTCGGGCGGAGGCGCGTCGTCGGTAATGGACGTGAGCGCTCGAACGACGACATCCAGTTGGTCGACCAGCACACCCAATTGGCCCTTTACCTCGTTCCAGTCCATCCGTTGTGTCCGGATTTCACGGCGTTCGGGTGAGGGCGGTGCTTCGGTCGCCAAGGCGGCATCTGCGGCCTCCCACACGAGCCAAGCGGCCTCTTGCGCCGCGTCGGTTCGGGCCTTCAACGCTGGCACCGAAACCCCCATCAGCGTCAGGGCTCCCGGCCGTTTGGGGGTATCCACGGTGGGGCCCAAGGCGCGCTGGATGGCGCGCGCCGTGACGCGGCAGGCGAGCGTGCCTGTGGCGGAGTCTTCGAGGTGATGTGCCTCGTCGATGATGAGCCGATCAAAAGCGGGCAATACGCCGCTGTCGGCGTCGGCGCGGATGGCGAGGTCCGCCAGTAATAGGGCCTGGTTGGCGACGACGATGCGGGCGGCCGCGGCGTCGCGTCGTGCCGTGTAGTAGTGACAACTTCCGTAGGTCGGGCAACGGACCGATAGCGTCAGGTCGCCGTCGGACAACACCCGGTCCCACAGGTCTGGTTCGACGGGGAAAGGCAGGTCGGCGCGTTGGACGGCCCTGCCCGAGTTGGACCACCGAACCAACGCTTCCACGGTCGGGGCGTCCTCGCCGCCCAGGTCCTTGGCGATGTCGAGTCTGCGGCGGCATGGGTAGTTGTTCCTGCCTACCAACACGGCCCACGTCACGTCGATCCCACCCTTGGGCAACAAGGGCAGGTCGGAACGAACCAGTTGGCTTTGCAGCGACAAGGTGTGTGTTGCGACGATGACCTTGCCGTCGTTGGCATTCGCCCACAGGGCTGCCGGAACCAGGTAGGCGAGCGACTTGCCGGTGCCCGTGCCCGCTTCCACCACCAGCGGACGGGCGTCGGACAGGCTTTCGGCCACCGCGAGCGCCATCTCCAGCTGTTGCGGTCGGCTCTCCCAACCCGGAAGGGCTGACGGCAACCCTTCTTCGAAGAACTGGCGAATGGCCGATGGATCTACGCCCACAATGCGGCGACCCGCAGGCTCGACGACCCAGTTGGCGCGCGTGACGTCGTTGTCGACGATGATGAAGCCCACGCCGTCGTCGCCGAAACGCGCGGCCAGTTGCAGGTCTGGCGGCGAGGGGCGGAGGTTGCCCGAAGGGTGGTTGTGGACCACGATCTGGCCGGGCTTGGCGCGGTGCGGTGCTGGGACGGCGTCGGGCGTGCCGCGGGCGTGCACGACGATGGTGACGACCTCGGCGTCTACAACGTCTCCGACCGCATAAACCTCCACGCCGCCGGCTTCGCGAATGGCCAAACGAAGCGTTTCGGCCGCATGGGGCTGAAAGCGGCCGGCGACGGTTCCCATGTGGGCGAGCGCTCAGCTGCCCGGCGTGGCGGCGGCCGTACCGGGGGTAATTGTCCACTGCCCGACGTCGAAAGTTGCTGCGCCGGACGTGATTCCACCGTTTCGTTGGGCGTCGGCGTCGGTGTATTCCCAGGCCTCCCCGGTGCCGTCCACGGCCACGACCCCGTACACGTCTACGACGGAGGGGGGATCGATCACGACGAGTTCATAGACGTCGTTCCCGTTGCCGCTGACCACGCCAGAGTAGGCCGAGGCGTCCACGCCGAACGCGCCGACGAAGCCGGTTTGGTTGTAGGCGATGACGAAGCGACCGTCGGCAGCGACAGGAAGGTCGGGCATGGCCGCTTCTGCGAAGGTGCTGCTGCCGTTGCTGTAGCGCCGGACCGCAAGACCCAGCAACGATCGATCGGTTCCTGCGTTCCACAACTCGATGAAACGTGCGTTGTCATCGTCGGCGTAGTCGCACACTTCGCTGATGATGAGGCCGTTGCCGCTAGGGTCGGGGTCCGTGTCGCCATCGGCGTCGGAATCCGAGTCGGCATCGGTATCTGCGTCTCCTTCGGGCGCCGCGCTGTCAGACACGGGGTCGTTCGAAACGTAGACGGCGTGGGCGGACAGTCCGCCGCAAGCGGGAAACAACGCGAGGAGGAGGCGCATCGACCGGCGTTTAGCCCGATGGTGTGCTGTGCGCGATGAGACGCCTGTGGAGCACGACGTCGGCGGCGACCCGGCCGTCCGCGAGCCTGACTTCTACGGCGAAGACACCGTCCCGATGGCCCACGACAACGACATGGATGGGTTCGGCGTGAATCGGGAGCTTCCACACGATCCGTTCGCCCAGCGCTTCGACCGCTTGCGGATCACCGCCTCGTGCGACGAACCAACGGGCCACACACTCTTCTGCGAGGTCCAAGGTGGCCGGGTGGTTGACGTGTCCGAGGGGGTCCATCGCGACGTGAAAGACGGTGTGTTTGAAGCCTTCGTCAGGGACTGGGTCGAGCTGGGTTTCCGGCAACTCGGGCAAGGGCTCGAGCCTTGCGACCTCGAAGCTCGCCCGCAACTCGGGGGAGGCCCTGCACATTCTGCCGTCAGGCATTTGTACGTGGACCCATTCTTGGAGCACGTCGAAGATGAGCCCATGCGTTCCGAATACTTGGACCTGGCGCGCGCTGAATGTGTCGCGACGGAAATCGCTGACCCAACTGCGTGCGTGCAGCGGCTCGCCAAAACGAACTTCGCGGTGGTGAATGCCCACTCCAGCGCGAACGACGAAGGCGGTTGAGGTGTCGCGGTAGCGGGATGGCGGCCAACCGCGGTCGGTCGAAGCGGCGACGGCGACGTCCTGAGCGGCTCTCCACAAATCCGCTGCCCGCGCGGTGTCGCGGGGGCCGAATGCATTTCGTGGCAGGGCAACGTCCGTCTCAAACACGGTCATCGGTCGTACAGCCCCAACCGACGCAGACCGCGTTCGCTGCGCGTCCAATCCTTTTCGACTTTCACAAACAACTCGAGGTGTACCCGTGTGTCGAGCATGGTGTTGAGGTCCTTGCGGGCGGCGGTACCGATGCGCTTGAGCATCTCGCCCCCTTTGCCGATGACGATGCCTTTCTGGCTGTCGCGTTCCAGCACGATGTCGGCCTGAACTCGGATGCGGCCGTTGGCGCGTTCGGCTTCGTCAAACACGTTGAGAACGACGCAACAGGCGTAAGGAACTTCTTGCTCGGTGTGGTGAAACACCTTTTCTCGGATGACTTCCGCGGCGAGGAACCGTTCGGACAAGGGCGTCCACGCTTCGGCGTCGAATCTCGGGTCGCCGAGGGGGAGGTGCTCGGCAACTACGGACAGTAGGCCGGGCACACCGTCGCCGGTCAACCCGCTGACGGGCACGATTTCAGCGGTCAGACGCTTGGACAGCGCGTCGATGACGGGGAGCAGAAGCGGTCGTGGGACGACGTCGATCTTGTTGAGGGCGACGACGACGGGATGCCCAGCGTCCACCAGCATCGACGCGATCGGGTCGAGTGCCGACTCCAAGGGCGGTTTTCCCGCTTCTACACGTTTGGCAAGGGTGATTCCGTCTACGACCCATAGGGTGACGTCGGCTTCGCCCAACGCGCCCAGTGCACGCTGGACCATGAGTTTGTTCAGCTCTGAACGGGCCGTGTGGATGCCGGGCGTATCGATCAGCACCATCTGTGCGTCGGGCCCATTGTGGATGCCGACGATTCGATCGCGCGTGGTCTGGGGTTTGCTCGACGTAATCGCGAGGCGTTGGCCGAGGATGCCGTTGAGCAGCGTACTCTTGCCGGCATTGGGAGCGCCCAACAGCGCCACCGTGCCCATTCGATGGCTCATGCGACCTCCACTCGAAACAGCCCGCGGGTCAGGTCGGGGTCCGGCACAATTCGCAAGTCGGTCAGCCCGTGGCGGGCGCGCAAGTCGCGCACATTGCAGTTGAGCGGTCCGCGGGCGCGGGTTTCGTCGCAGGGTGCGCAGAATACGACCACCGAACGGCCGCGGTGATCGTCGCGGATGTGGGTGGTGAGGTGGTCGAGCGCCCGGTGGGCTTCGACGAGTTCACGGAGGCTCGGGTGGCGTGGGCCTGCGACCGCTTCACCGAGTCCGTCGGACAACGACTGGACGCCGATGCGTACGACCTCGACGCCCGCTGCATCGAAGACGTCCACCATGGCCCGACAAGTCGCGACGGCCTCGTTGAGCGTCATGGGTTCGAAGAGGCCGGCGGCGTGGTTGTCGTGCAGTTGGCTGCCGCGAAACACAAGCACGGGGTGGATTCGCACGGCGCGAACCAGGGGTGCTGCGATGTGGGCGTCGCGGATGGCGGAGGTGGACGACGCGTGGGGCAGGCCGGGCGCGAGGACGAGGCCGAGACGGAGCGGGAGTGCGGCCAGGGCGTCCAACATGCGGAGCACGCGCGGGGCACGGTAGGGGCGACGGCACGCTTTGAGGGCCTGATCGTCGAAGGACAGGGCGTCGACCTCGATGCCCACGCATCCGCGGTCTGCGAGCGCCCGAGCGCGTTTCGGTTCCAACAAGTCGGGGCGGACCCGCACGGTGAAGGGTGCGTCCCCAATGGCGTCGAGCAGATCGTCGCTGGGGGGCGGCCCGCCGAAAAAGCCGACGGTGACCGGGTCTGCGCGATCGCGACGGGTTGCGGCGAGCAGGGCCGCGACGGTGTCGGGCGAAGGGAGCGCGGGTGCGGGTGCGCACAACACACAACGGGGTGTGCCAGGGCAACAACCAAACACGACGGGGGCGACGGCGATGGCTCTCATTCGGCGCCCGTCAACAGTGCGAGCAGAAGTCGTGCGGCATTCGCTTCGGCTTCCTTTTTCTTGGAGCCCACCGCGGTCGCGTGGATTTCGCCGACCTGCACGCGGCAATGGTGGGTGAGTTGATGCCCCGGCCCCACCTGATCCAACGTCGTGTAAACAGGCTCAGGCAATTTGTGGGCAGCGGCGTACTCTTGCAGCAGGTTCTTGGGTCCCTTGAGCGGCCCTTTGTTGCCTTGGTCTATCAGATGTCCGAACCAGTCCGAGACGAGCGGTCGCACCGGTCCGAATCCGGCGCCCAGGTACAGCGCACCGATGAGCGCCTCCACGGTGTCCTCCACGCGCTTATCGGCGGCAACGTTGCTGCGTTCTCCTTTGCCGGTGCGGATGGCTTCTTGCACGCCCAGTTGTTTGCCGAGCGCGGCGAGGGTCACGCCGTTTTCGATTGCGATTCTTCGCAGCGTGAGGTCGGCTTCGGATTCTTCGGGAAATCGTTCGTAGAGGAGCTGTGACAGGGCGAGTTTGAGGACGGCGTCGCCGAGGAACTCCAGGCGCCCTTGGTCGGGGCCGCCTGCTTCGTTGGCGAAGGATGGATGGGTGAGTGCGACGTCCACGAGGTGGCGGCGGTCGGCCGGTATGAGGCGACGCAGGTCATCGACGGTCATGACCAGGCTGCCACCGTCTTGCTGATCAGCGCACCGCCGACGACCCGTTCGCCCCGGTACCAAACGGCAGATTGGCCGGCGGCCACCGCACGTTCGGGGGCGAGCAGCGTGCATTCCACGGGGTCGGTCTGGCGAACGGCACAGGGGATGCGGCGTCCTCGGTGCCGCACGCGGACGGTCAAGTCATCGCCGACCACGGGTCCGTGCCACACGGCCCGACGGGCGAAGAACTGGGTCGACAGCAGGCGTTTCGGGTCGGTCGTCAAATGAATGTCGTGGGTCAATGGGTCGATCTGTTCGACGAAGGCCGGTGCGCCCAACGCCACGCCGACGCCTCTCCGCTGGCCCGGGGTGAATCGCCAGTAAGCGTCGTGTTTGCCGACCACTGCGCCGGATTCGTCGAGCACGCGGCCAACCCCGCTCAACTCCGGGAGAGTACGGCTGACGAAGGCGCCGTGGTCCCCGTCGGGTACGAAACAAACCTCCTGACTATCGGGCTTGTCGGCGACGGGCAGGCCGAGCCGGCGGGCTTCCTCACGCACCGTGGTCTTCTCGACGTCGCCGAGCGGAAAAAGCACACGCGCCCACAACGCCGGGTCCACGGACCACAAGAAGTAAGACTGGTCGCGGGAGGGATCTGCGGCGGTGTGCAGGGTCGGGGCGCCGTCGACGTCGATGAGCCGCGCGTAGTGCCCGGTCGCGAGGGCCTCGCAGCCAAGCGCCGTGGCATGGTTGAGCAACTCTGGGAACTTGACCTGGCCGTTGCACTGCACGCAAGGGATGGGTGTGCGGCCTGCGATGCGCTCGTTGACAAGGTCGTCCACGACGCGAGCGTGAAAGACCTCACGAAGATCGAAGGCAAAGTATGGGATCTGGAGGCGGTCGGCGACGGCGGCGGCATCCAGTGCATCGTCCAGCCCACAGCAAGACGCCGAGCCGGGAGGCGCGTCGTGTAGCTTCATGTGCAGGCCGACGACGTCGTGACCCTGGGCGACGAGAAGCGCCGCTGCGACCGACGAGTCCACCCCGCCCGACATCGCGACTGCGACGCGCACGTTTGCCTCCTGACGGGTGGCTATTCAGGAATGCACGGGCCTGGAGTCGGGCGACGCCACCCGTGCCCGGCCCGACCTCGGCTCGCGGGTGGTTATGGCCCGGCGAGTGTACGGTTCCGGATCCGTAGTGACGTCCGGATGCGGTAGTTCCGCTCGCCCGGATCTGTGCGGGGGGCGCCCAGCAATGGGCGTCCCTACCGCCCCCTCCCCCAATAGGGCGTCGTTCAGTTCTCTGCCGACGTCGTCCAGCCCTCGGTCCAGTCGCTGGCGGGGTCCACACCGCCGCGGAAGACCACCGTGCTGAAGAACGGGTCGGCCGGCGTCGAAGCTCCGCTTGCGGCCGCGGAACCGGCGGCGGGGCGGAAGTCGGGGGTTGCCTGGTTGAAGGGATCTTCGAGGCCAGAGGCGACGGTACTGTTGCCGGCACCCGCCAGAAACCAATCTGCAACGCTGGGCTCGCCCTCGTCTTCGATGAAGTCCGTCGCGCAGTCGAGCACCGTGTGCTCGAGCGTCAAGTCTCCAGCGGTCGCCTGCGCGAAGGTCGCGTCATGGTCCACATCGATGCAGGCCTCGTTGAAGCCGGCCACCACGTAGTTCGAGAAATGGCCAGCAACGCCTTCGCGCAGCAGGAGTCCCAGGTCGGACGTCGGGGCGTTGGGCGAGCCGATCAGCGTCACATGGCTCACCCACGGCATCGTCCGCGGCTGGGCGTCATTGTCCTCGGCATTGTTGTCGGACTCCATGCCCTGGTCCCCCGCGTCGGCCCACTGTTGGCCCACGAAGAACTGGCCCTTGCCCGTCCAGCCGTCGGTGAAATCGAGCATGTCGTCGGACACACCGGTCACGAGGATATACTTCCAGTTCACCGTGCCGCCAAAGAACTCGACGCCGTCGTCATCGTTGCGGTGCACCTGAAGGTATTCCACCGTGGTGCCCGTCCCGACGCCTTGGAACGCGATTCCGTTGAGCTCATTCTCGGGCGAGATCAGGATGCCGGCGAATTCGACGCGGACGTAGCGCAGGACGCCGGAATCGTCGCCGGGGTCGTCGCCGCCGAAGAAGCCCGTACCTCCCTCGCCGAATTGCTCACACGGTTCGCCGTCAAGCACCGCGGGGCAGTTGTTGACGGGCGCCCGACCGTTGATGATCAGCCCACCCCAATCACCCGCCGACCGGCTGCCCGGCGCCTGCGACGACGTGAACACGATCGGGGCTGTCTTTGAGCCGTCGGCGATGATCTTGGACCCCCGGTGAATCACCAGCATGCCCTTGGTGCTGGTCTCGCCGTACACTGTGGTGCCCGGCTCGATGGTGAGCGTGGTCGAGATGTCCTCCGTACCGATGAAGACCCCGCCGCGCAGAAGCCACTGCTTGTCGGCCGTGAGCGTCAGGTCCTCGACAACCGCCCCGCTGATCACGCAGACGCCGCCCTCGCAATCCACCTCCCCGGTCGTGGGGAGTGTCGTGCCACCCGTGCCACCCGCGCCGCCGCCGCCACCGCCGCCGCCACCGCCGGATCCCGCGGCGCCAACTTCGCCGCTGTCGGCTTCATCGCGTCCGTTCCCACAGGCGATGAGCCCCGCGACACACGCAAGCCACAGTACGTTCGTCATATTGCCTCCCACCGGTGTTCCGGTCGCCCACCGACTATGAGCCAGCCCGTGACGGCCTCGCGAGGCGCGTGTGACAATTGGCGGCGCTACACACGGCCATCGTCACATGTCGGGAGGGGTCCCGCGGGCGCTGCACCCGCTCCGGGCGCCGTCTTCCGCTGAGTTCCGGCGCCTGCCCTGCGCCACAGAGCCGTTGCGACGACCCTTTTTTGGGCAACTATCGTCATAGGGCCGACGCACGATCGTCACGAGCGCCGAGTCATGTGCTGCGCCTTCGGGTGGAGGGGCAATGCCATCGCGCATCCTGGTCGTGGAGGACGAGCCGGATCTTCGGACGCTGCTGGAGTCGACGCTGCGGCGAGAGGGGTTTGAGGTGACTGGCATAGCGAAGGGAGCGGATGCGCTGGAGTGGATCACTCGAGCGTGGCCCGACGTCGTGCTTCTCGACCTGATGCTGCCCGACATTTCCGGCACGGAACTGTGTCGGCGGGTGCGACGGGGCGACCCAGACCGCCAGCCCATCATCATCGTGGTGTCGGCGCTTGACGACGAGATCGACCGCGTCGTGGCCTTCGAGGTCGGCGCCGACGACTACGTCACCAAGCCCTTCAACCTTCGCGAGTTGGTGCTGCGCATGCGGGCAAAGCTCCGTCGTCGGGAGGTCGATACATCGTCGGGCCGACCCATCCACTTCGAGCGCGCTGGCCTACGGATCGAACCTCAGTCCCATTCGGCCTTCGTTCACGAAGCGCCGGTAGAGCTGACACCCATCGAGTTCCGCATGCTCCTGGTCCTCATCCAATGGGCCGGACGCACCATGACGCGGGACGCGCTGATGGAAGGCGTTTGGGGCACGGCACACCACATCACGATTCGCGCGGTCGACACCCACGTCAAACGGCTGCGCCACAAACTGGGCGCAGCCGCCCTTCACCTGCGAACCGTCCGCGGGGTCGGCTATCGGTTCGACGCCAGCAATTAGCCGCTACGGCTTCCACTCCAACGACGACGACAGCGTCCAACCTGCACGGACCTCCGTGAGGGTCTGATCGCCCTGCGTCCAGCGATCGGGCAGGTCGAGCAGGTTGCGGCCGCGAACGACAATACCGGAATGGTCACTGAGTCCGTGGTTCAGCGCGAAGTCCAAACGCGGCGCGGGATGCTCGATCGTATCGGGTGCTCCAAGGGCGCCCACGGAGGCCACGCGCGGTCCGACCGCTTGGAGCGTCAGTGTGACCGACCGGCGATGATCGCTGTCGTCCCAGATCAACTGGACGTTGCCGACCCAGGGGGACTGACCCTGTAGGGGCCGGGCATCCCCCGTCTGCGCGCCGTTCGTCTCGCTCAAGTCGACCCTTGAGGCGACCAGCGCGCCGTTGCCCGCCACAGCCACATGCCGCAGCAGGGGCGCGACGAATGCGAGGCTCTTGCGCGCTTCGACCTCGATGCCCACGTTGGTGGCGCCGCGCGCGTTCTCCCAGGTGACGGCGTGCTGCGCTCCCAACACGATGATCTCCTCGATGGGATCCCGAAATACCTTTCCGAACGCCCCGACGCTGACGAGTTCGCCGGGCGCCGGGTACAGCTCCCATCGCAGATCGACGTGATCGATTCGGGCGCGATCCAGCGCTGGGTTGCCGAACACCTCGCGGCCACCGGTGACGTCGGTGTAGGTTGCGGGGGACAACTCGCGAAAGTCCGGTCGGGACACCGTTCGTGCCCATGCCGCGCGCAGCTGCATCGCTCCTGCGCCCTCCTTGCTGCCGTCGACCAGGCCCTGTGTGAGCGTGACGCTCGGCAGCGCGTCCACCGTATCGAGCGACGCTTCTACCGGAACGGCGTCGGGGTTGAACAGCTCAAAGGTCCGCACGACCTGGTCGCTGGACTCCACCCGCATGCCGCCGAGGATGGACAGGTCAGACAGTCCCCAGGCGTCTTGCGTCCACACGGCGAAGGGCAGATCGACAAGCGCGTACCCCGCACGGATGTGCTGCTCGGCGGTGTAGTTGTCCGTCTGGCGGGTGATCTCGCCGAGCTGGTACAGGTCGGGCGCGATCTGGTCGGCGGTGAAGAGCTGATCGGGGCTCAGCTCCCGCACCGCGACGTCGGAGGCGCCGCTGCCCGCTTGCAGAAAACTGTATCGACGGGTGTCCACGCCGCGACGTCGCTCCACGAAGGCCGCGCCGGCCTGGACCTTGCCGATTCCGTCGGCACCGAATGGAAGCGAGACGTCCGCCCCAGCGTCGTGGTTGACGTCGCCCAGGTCCGAGGAGAGGATGGAGTTTCCCTCCGGCCGGTCCGACAGCAAGTAGGTGTCGAGCGTATTCTCGTAGTCGTAGCGCCACTCGCGCGTGTCCGGCTCGAGTCGATCGGCGAGGGACACCGCGTAGCGCCAGTCCACGCCGAAATCCCCGAGGGTCGGAGCGCGGTGCCTGCCGCGCACCTGCTGAAACACGAGTTGGCGCTCCACCCACCGGTTGCGCGACAGCGCGATGTCGCCGTCGAGGTCTCGGTTGAATCCACCGTAGGTCCGCGTTTCCATCTCACTCGACCGGTTCACGATCAGCGTGTTTCGAATCTCGTGGTTCTCGCCCAGGTCGGCACCGACGTCGAGCACCGCACCCAGGTGCACCTTGTTCGTGAACGTCTCGAAGGCGTACTCGTTGCCCGCCTCCAATGCGCCGCCCGAGCCGAGCACAAAGAACGTCTGGTCGTAGCTGTCGACATTCCACGTGTTGTTCAGACTCAGGCCACAGAGCACACCTAGGGCGTTTCGCCCGAGGTCCAGCCTCCGCGCGAACGACAGCTGGGCGCCCAGGTCCGGCATCACACGGACCGTTTGCAGCGCCCATCGCATTGGGTCGACGCTCTCGCCGAGCGCCTCCAGTTCCTCTGCCGTGTAGCCGCGGTCGCTGAACAGGTCGCGCTCGGTCAGCGCGCTGGCGTCGCTTGCGTCTTGCAGCTCCTGGGACAGCTTACGGGCGCCGTTGCCGAAGCCCAGCCAATCGGTCGGGCCGCGAATGCCCGATGTGGCCAGCGTTCCGGTAGCCCCCGAGGCATAGCCAGCCGTCAACAGCACGCGCTGGAGCGGTGCGTTCGGGATGCCGCGGGTCACCATCGACACCACGCCGCCCCCGAACTCCCCCGGCATGTCGGGAGACCACGTCTTCTGCACAACGATTCGGTCCAACAGACCTGTGGGGAACAGGTCGAGTGGCACGACGCGGCGCTCCGGTTCCGGGCTCGGCAGCGTGCTGCCGTTCATCAGCGTGCTGCTGTACCGGTCGCCGAGTCCCCGCACGTACACGAAGCGGTCGTCCACGAGGGTCAGGCCCGTCACCCGGCCGAGGGCCGCCGCTGCGTTGCCGTCGCCCGACTTTGCCATCTGCTCGGCGCCGAGCACGTCGGCCACGACCGAGGCCTCTCGGCGCTCGTCAATCGACTCGGAGATCCCACCCACAACCTCCTTTGCATAAACGACGATCTCGAAGTCCGCGGCCTGCTCGGGAATGAGCACCAGTTGGACGTCGACGGGGGCAACGCCGACCAGAACCTCGGCGTGTGCCGTGACGAAATGGGGTGCTTCGCAGACAAGGATGACCTCGCCCGACGGCAATCGAAGCATGAAGCGGCCCGCCGCGTCGGTTCGGGTCGACCCCACGCCGGGCACGCTCACCAGCGCGTTGGGGAAGGGCAAGCCGTCGGCATCGTTGACTTGGCCCTGCACGATTCCTGTGCGGGGCGCGGGGTCGGCGGCCAAGGCAAAGTCGAGCCAGAAAACGGGGTTCAGCACGGCGCCCTCGCGGAGCGGGCGAGTACTTTCCGCGTGGTGACGGTCCGCGTACGCCTGTGAAACGCTTTGGGGCGGCGGTCGCACAGTCTACGCGGGGCCGTCAGGCAACCCGTAGGGTAGACTCGATCCATTCGGCCTGGCGAGCGAATCGAGCAGTGGGTTTGTCCACCAACTCGGCGAAGGCGGCTTCGGCACCGTGTACCGATGCCACCAGGTGGGCTCGGAGCGCATCGTCGCGGCGATCAGGTCTTGGAGATCTCTGGAAGCATCGCGGCCAAACGCCGGTTCCTGCGTGACCTGACCTGAGCCAACATCTCTGCGCTCTCTGGTGCGCCAGGCCAAGCCTGGCTGATCTCGTCAACTGTGAGGTGTTGACCATGTAAATCACTCGCTCGACATGAAGACCGCCGCGCCATGGACGAGGGCAACCTCCCCGTGGGAGCCGCGGAGGACCACCGCGAGGTGGTCGCTCGCCGAAAGGCGGGGGTCGGAGGCGCGGGTCGCAAGCATTTGAACCCGATTCGGCCTCGTTACGAACGTTGGAAGTGGCCTTCCTCCCAGAGAATGGGCGGCCTGCCACCGGCTGTGAAGACAGCGAGACGTGCAACAGCCGGGCTTTCCGGGGTGGATGGGGGCAGCGCGCGCCGAAAGATCAGTCAAGGAACCTGGGAGATCCGTCGTCGTGGGTGGAACCCAACGCCCCGGGCAACCGGCAAGCGGCGACGGCGGAAGTCGGCGGGGCTCGTAGTAGTGGCGAAGCGGGTAACGACCGTGGAGCGAAGGGGCCCTGCCGGACATTTGCATGAAACAAAGAGAGGAGTTCCGATTGGATCGAGAAGATCCCACTACGGTACAAGGAGTGCTGTTCGACGAGGCCCGCAAGAACCCCCGTAGAGCTGTGCCCCTAAACTCGCCGCTCTGCGGTTCAAGCTCGGTCTGCGAGACCCGGCCGAAGGCCAAACAGGAGCCGGAGTTCCGGTTCTATGCGCTCTACGGCCACCTGCTCAGGGTGGACGTGCTGGAGACGGCGTACGCCACGGTGGCTGCCAGCAATGGCAGCAGGACCCCGGGCGTCGATGGCGTGACGATCGACCAGATCGTCAGCGCGGAGGGCGGCGCGACGGCGTTCCTGACGGAGTTCCGTGAGGAACTACGGGCGCGGACGTACGATCCCCAGCCGGTGAAGCGCGTGTGGGCCTGATCCGTTTCCGTGGACGGTTTGACGTGCGTTCGTTGTTGTTGCCGGCCGGCCGATCCCAGTAGCACGTAGTGCTACCTTGAGGGGGGTCCAGGGGGGAGACTCAAAACCTGCGGATAACCTGTGGAATGGCTGTGGATGCGTGATCATGGGGCGCCGACCGCCTCGAACTCGGCCGGCGAGCGGTACCCCAAGGACGAGTGACGGCGCTGCCTGTTGTAGAAAACCTCGATGAAGTCGAACAGTTGCCGCCTCGCGTCCGTGAAGCTCACGAATGTTTCGCCGAGTTCCGCCTTGAGCGTCGCGAACCAGCTCTCCATTGCTGCGTTGTCGAGGCAGGTGCCCTTCCGGCTCATGGAGCCGAGCGCGCCGCTATCATTGAGCAACCGTTGGTAGTCGTCGCTCGTGTCGGGGCTTCCGCGGTCCGTGTGGTGGAGGTAGCCGGGGCCAGACCGACGGCGTCGGAGCGCGTCGGAGAGGCCCGCCTTGGCCAATTTCCGGTCGTTGTACGGTGAGATTGCCCAGCCGACGATGCGCCGCGAGAACAGGTCCATCACTGCGGCGAGGTACAACCACCCGGCTGGCGTTCGGAGGTAGGTCA
>CAMASI010000061.1 GCA_945861065.1 Klebsiella pneumoniae
CCGAGCGCCGAAGCTGAGCGATCAGGCCGAACCGCTCATCGCTGGGGAAATCCTTGGTCACCCGGTAGACATCGAGCGTCAGGCGGTGAGCCTTCTGCCAGACCTGCAGGTCTCGGAAGTCACGCATCTGGTCGGTCCGTCCGTGCTAACGGCTAACGGCTAATCGCTAACGGCTAACTGGGGAAGGACCTCCGGACCGTCGCACTAGTGGATGTCGACGGCCTGTGGCGCACGGCAAGCTCGCCGTGCTGAGCCGACCCTTCGGGGTCTAACTATGGACATGAATCGCCCGGAGCCGGTGGCCGGATTCGAATCAGAAGGCGCTGGACGCGAAGGCGTAGATGGACCCCCCGGAGGTGGCGAGCACGCTGTCGAAGTAGCGGGCGATCACGACGTCGAGCAGGCCGTCGCCGTCGATGTCGGTGAAGGGCTGGACATGCCAGTTGGACCAATGGATTCCGGCATCCCATTCGGTGGCGAGCGAGGCCCCGCTCAGATCGTCGTAACGGACCACAAGCCACGCATCGGCCGGATCGTCTGGGTAGGTCGCGTAGCTGTACATCAGGTCCGGTCGACCGTCGCCGTCCAGGTCCGGCAGGTCGGGGCCCTTATATGTGTTGATGGGATTGTGATCGACACCCTCGACCGTGGCGTCGACGACGTCGAGCAATTCCGGTTCGGTCGATGCGGCGTCGTGGGTGACCCACACGGATGTGGTGTCGCCTATCACCCAACTGCCGGCGAGGTCGGCAAGTCCGTCGCCGTTCAGATCCCCGCTGTCCACATGGCCGAGCAGGTCGTCGATGCCGGTGGTGGACCACGTGCGGTTGGCGTCGCGGTGGTCGAAGGTCCCGTTGGGCACGGGCGAGTCGAAGAAGTGCAGGTCGCCGCCGAACGTTTGGTCGTCGGTGAGGGTTCTGACGAAGTCCGCGAGGCCGTCGCCGTTGAGGTCGTCGAGCAGATACCAGCCGCTCTCAGGGGCTTGTGCGCTTCCCGGAGGGACGCTTTCGTCAGTGTCATCGAACAGAATAGACACGGCCGTCGGTCCGTCGACTTCAGTGCCCTCCGGGACCGCGCCTGGCTCGAAGACTCGCATCGGGCCCGTTCCGCCAATCGCACTGATTGTCGCATGTTTTATCACCAGGTCGGCGAGGCCGTCGTCGGTGACCTGCACGACGCCCTGCGTCTCCGAGTAGCCCACATTGTAGATGACGGTCGGCAGGGAGTCGAGCCAGGCGTATTCGTTGAACATCCACGCGCCGGTGGCGATCGGCTCGTCGATGAGGACGAGTTGAGGCTCGTAAACAATGTGTTCGTAGTGGCTGACACACAGTTCGTCTGAGCCGTCCCCGTCGAAGTCGCCCACCGAGGTCACGAAATCAAAGGATGTATCATAGGTTTCGTCTTCAGCAAGCGTAGAGAGTGCATGGTCTGAGGTGATCGTTCCGTGGGCCAAGGTCGCCGGATCGAATACATAGAGGAGGGGGGGGCGATGGTCCGCGTCACCGATGACCATTCGGTAGCCCTCCTTCGAGGCCCAGCCGGCCACGCCACCGTTGCCGAGAAAGCTATGAGTGTCGGTGCCATGCATCCTCCAGGTGGCGTCGAAGAAGGCATCGTAGGTGCCGTCGAGCCAGCGAAGCCCGCTGATGGGGGGTGTGGTGGTGGTGCCGCTGTCGATGGGGGGTGCGGTGCCAGTATCGGTGGGGAGCAGCGAATCGGTATGGCCTGTTTCTGTGTGGGTGGAGGAATCCGACGGTTTGCCGGCAGTGGGCGGCGTCGACGAAGGAATGGGCTGGGTCGTGACGGTCGGTGTGGCGCTATCCTTCGGTTTGGTCGCCTCGGCGCAAGCGGCGAGGCAGAGGAAAATGGCCCCAGGCCTCAGTGGGTGCTGTGGCTGGGCGTTCATTGGCGATGACCGCGACGCGGATTGGGCGACCTTCGGGAATCCCCTACCGACTTCGCCAACACGCCGTCGACCGGATCGCCGGTATCAGGATCGCCGCAGGAATTGTGTTGGATGAAGAACCTCCACACCTCGGCGGCCACGTCGAAGACCGCTGAATCGCTCTCGAACTCATGGGTCCAATCGGTGAGGTAGACACAGCGAAGCCAGGTGCGGGTGACGCCGTCGCCGCCAACGACGTTCCACTGCACCTCGCTTACGTCGCCGGCAACCAGCCAGAATTCCGGTACGTCGATGTGGTCCAACACATCGTCGATGAAATCGGTATGCAGGGCGTCGGCGGTCGGGCCGACCGCCCCGAAGGACCCGATCCACGTCTCCACCGCATAGAAGAGGCTGTAGTCGAAGCGGGCCGCCGCATAGGCGGTGTCGCTCTCGGCGGCCTCCGCGTTGGGGACCCACCGGTTCTGCTGCGGCCACTGAGCCAGGCTCTGCAGCCCCCGGTCGACCTCGCTTCGCGCAACGGAACCGGTGGCGTCGATGGGGTGCGCGTAGAAGCCGAGCAGTTCGTCGAGCCACAAGTCGGCGACAGAACTGTCCCGGGTTCCCTGGATGAACATCACCGGCGTCTTGGCGCCAGAGTTCGGTGTGTTCTGAACGTCCGGGCATACCAGCTGCGGAACCGTGGTCACGTCTATGGGCACCAGCGCGCCCGGAACCTTGCCCCAATACAGCCGGCCGCCGATCGTGCCGGCGCGGGCCGCAACAGCGGCGATGTTGTAGGTGCGATCGATGTCGTCTGCCGCGACAAGGCCTGCCGCTTCAAGGACCACCCGTGCAGGTTCGGGAATTCGCGACATCAAATAGCCAAAGCTCCCGACAAGCAGCGCCATACAGCCACCCGAGGAGTAGCCACAGGCATAGATGCGGCACAAGTCTATGGGAATCAGCTTAGGGTTCCCGGCGGCGTCGAGGACCTCGGCTGCTTGCAGCGCAGCCGCCGTTCGCACCTCCAGCGCCAGAACCAGTTCGCCGGTGGCGCCGAAGTCGTCGGCCGATAGCGCCACGCCGGACTCGCCGATCCACGGGCCCACATTCCACTTGGCGTTGAGCCGGGTGGAACCGTCGTCGCTGGTCCCCCCGAACATCATGGGCAGCGCCTCGACCGTGAGGATGATGGCGCGCCCATGTGCGATGGGATCGGGGCTGGCGGGTACCCACGCGCCTGAACCACGGTCGTAGTTGAAGGGAACCGCATCGACCGTCTTTTCGCTCGTGATGCCCCGGCCACGGGCGATGCTCTCCTTCTCCCACAGCCGCCAGAAGCTGAACTGTCGGTTCAGCGTGGTGATGGCGTCTTCCGGCGCGAAGACGATGATGAGCGGAAGCGGCGCGAAGAGCATCCAGTCGATGGGGAGCGACACGAGTGCCCGTCGCGCCACGCCCTCGTGTTGAATCTCGATGTAGGCGTTTGGCATGGGCGTCAGCTCTGGTAGCGGAGCGCAAGCCAGACCGATGCGATCAGCGAGTCGGCACCCGTGCCGGCCGATGCCCCGAAGGCCGCCGAGACCTTGAGCCTGAGGCCGAAGGTGGTCGTGTCGGTGTACTCGGTCTGGATGGATTGGCCGTTGGCGGTGATCCAGGGGCACAGGTCGGTGGCAGCCGACCAGGACCCACCGTCGTTGCTCCAGTAGTGCACGATCTTGAGCTGGGCGTTGCCGCTCAACCCCTTGACCACGGCGTACACGCGGACGCCCAACAGCCTGGGCCCGTCGGTCGCCACGCGGCCGAGCTGGAACTCCCGGTACTCGGTGGGTTGGCCCGAACCGCCCTGGCTCTGGAAGCGCTCGTTCTCGATCAACTTGACGAGGACGATCTTGTCGGTGGTGCTCATGTGCTGTCTCCACAACCCCCCGGTGCGAGGGGCGTTCAGGTGCCCCTCGCGGCCGCGGGATGCGGACGCACAACGATGGATGGCGGCGCAACGCCGTCGAAAGGAGTCCGATCCGGTGTCCGGCTATGGGCAAGAATCGCCCGTAGCCGGCAGCCGGTAGCCGGTAGCCGGTAGCCGGATTCGCATCGCTTCCTATCGCCAACTGTAGGGTAAACGAACAGCGGCTAGGGCGCAAGCGGCGGTGCGAAAAAAGTGAATTCGGGCCCCTAGGTTGATCCGTTGTTGCGGGGCTGCGCGCATCGGTCACGGGCAACAAGGCCCGCTCCCTGGCGGTGCTCGCCACCGCTGCTAGCCTGAACCTGACTTCTCACCGCTGCAGGATCAGTTGATCAGCACCGTACCTCCGCGCACGATCGTGGAACCCCCGCCTTCCAACGTTGCGGTCGCCCCGCCCTTGCCGGTAAAACTGACGGAGCCTTGAACGGTTGCGCCGACGTTGGCCTTCGCGGAAAAGTCCGTTCCAGCCGAGATGGCGAAGCTGGTTCCTGCGGTCATCTCCGACGACGTACCGGACTCAAAACTGTATTCAGTGCCAGCCTTGTGGAGCGTCTTTTGCACGGACTCCCCATCGATGTTGGCGCCGGCGTGCCAGATCAGGTTGTTGCCGGCCTCCAGGTACAGGTCGTTGGCCGTGCGGATATGCAAGTCGCCTTCGTTGTTGCACAGGATGATTCGTTTGTTTGCCGTGTCGAAAATCAACCCGAGGGCGTGGCTGCCGTCCCAGATTTGCACGGTCTCCTTGCCGCTGGTGTCGTCGAACACGAGCAGGTGGCCCGAACGCGACCGCCAGAAGCGTCGATCGTTCTCGTCGATGTCGGTGGACCCGTCGGCGAAGGTGGCGGTCGATTTCTGCGCGCCTGAAATGGTGGACTGTGCGGAACCCGGCATGCCGTCCATGGCCTCCGTGGGTGGCTTGTCCACGCCGTTCCACAACTGGCCGACGATGATTCCTTCGTCATGGCTGCCCTGCAAGAACATCACCAGCACCTCGTCGTCGATTTCCGGCAGCGCATAGAGCCCTCGTTCGATTCCCGCGTTTGGCGAGAGTTGCCGGAGCCAGAAGGAGGTCGGGTCCCCGTCGAGTGTGGGGAACTTCACGCGGATTCGGCCGAGGCGCTCCGGGTCGACGTTGTCGGTCACGATGCCGATCACGGCGTACGGCATCAGACCTGAATGGGGCCGGCCCTGATTGTCTGCTACGCGCGCCATCCTGCACTCCCGGGTCCCGTGAGGTTACGAGTGTGGGGGCCGTTCGTCAACGGAGGACCCCCTGTCAGTGCGCTGTGAATCAGGCCCAGCCTCGATCGTAGGCAGTGGTGAAACGACGACCTTCGGGGGTCACCCGTTGCGCCTCGTGCTCGACATGGAGGACACAGAAGCGATCACGGTGGAATTGCGCTTTCGATCCGACGAGTCGATGGAAGACGCGTCTGTGACCAGTGAGCCAATGGAGGACGGCATTGCCCTCGATCTGGTGAACTTCGACGGAATTGATGGACGCGGAACGTCGCTTCCAGCTCTGCTCGCCGAAGTGGGACCAGACCTCGTCTTCCTGCACTTCCGGGTGTTCAAATGGGGCAGGACTGCGGACCGAACCGTGCACTGGACCTTTTACCGCGTACCGAAGGGCGCGGTGTCGTGGGCACCGGGGGAAGCCGAGGGAGACGCCTAGGGGTGGCCGCCGAAGGCTGCGAGCACAAACCAGCCTCCCACGAACAGTCCGAAGGACAGGATGTGGGCAAAGGATCGCCGAAGCGGCGCGACGATGATGTCGCTCGTCAGTGGGACATGGGTCATGGGGAGCTCCGGAGGGGGGGCGGAGGACTGACTCTTCAGCCAGGGGACATCGTACATAACAATGAGTGGCCTGTCGTCAAAACTTGGTTCCCTATTTTTCCTCTTTTGGACCACTTTCGGCGCAGCCCCTCGCGGTCCCCTTCGCGTTAGTGCGGCGACCCCGCCGGGATGCCTATGGACCACGATGACCGCGCCCAGCTCGATGACCTGCTGGTGCGAGCGCCGGTTCCGACAAGACGCCCTACAGTACTGGCCCTGGAAGAGCGTTTATTCCGTATCGAGCCCGTATTGGACCACGGCTTTGTCAGGGTCGTGGACTATATGGGGGATGACGCCGCTATCGTCCAGGCCGCGCGGGTTTCCTACGGTGCGGGGACCCGAGCCGTCAGGGATGACCGCGGATTGATACGGTACTTGGTTCGGCATCGGCATACGACGCCCATCGAGATGTGCGAAATCAAGTTCCACGTGAAGCTGCCCATCTTCGTCGCGCGGCAGTGGATTCGGCATCGCACCGCCAACGTCAATGAGATCAGCGCCCGGTATTCGATTCTCGATCGTGAATTTTATCTCCCGGCGCCCGCAGATCTCGCCGCACAGTCGAGTTCGAACCGGCAGGGTCGCGGTGCGGTTCTTTCGGCGGATGAGGCGGCCGGCGTGTTGGATTTGTTGCGGCGGGACGCGTCGACCGCATTTTCCACGTATGAGACGCTGCTAAATGATCACGGTGACGGCAAGCCCGTTGATGCGTCCGCGCCACAACTCGCTCGAGAACTCGCGAGGATGAACCTTGGCTTGGGCACGTACACGCAGTGGTATTGGAAAATCGACCTACATAACTTATTCCATTTTATTTCATTGCGTGCGGATCCGCATGCGCAGCTCGAGATTCGTCGCTATGCCGACATCATTGGGCAGATGGTCGCCGATTGGGTTCCCCATGCTTGGGAAGCTTTCGTGGACTACCGTCTTTCGGGCGCGGTTCTGTCGCGAGCAGAACTCGGTGTCGTCCAAGGTTTGGCGCGCGGTGAGCCCTTGAAAGCGCTCCTGGCTGGCAGTGGGCTGGCGGCCCGCGAGCGGCGCGAGTTTCTCGACAAATTGGGTGTGGAGGGCTGATGGACAGCTGGATTGCGCTCAACGACTGGTTGGAAGAGATCCGGTTGTTAGGGGGGATTTCTGCGCTGTTGGGCTGGGACCAGCAGACGGGAATGCCAAAAGAAGCTGGCCCCGAGCGTGCTGCGCAATGCGCGTTGGTCGCACGGTTGTCGCATGAGCGGTTTACGGATCCACGGGTCGGTGACTGGTTGGCGACGCTTGAACAAACGCCGACGGACGACCCGGTTCGGAAAGGGGCTGTTCGCAACCTCCGTCGGGATTGGGATCGGAAGACAAAACTGCCGGGCGCCCTCGTGGAAGCGCTGGCGCGCGCTGAGTCCGAGGGGTTTGAGGCGTGGGTGGGGGCGAAGGCCACGAGCGACTTCCGTGCCTTTGCGCCCAGTCTGCGTCGCATGGTGGCGTTGCAGCGGGAACAAGCCGCGGCGATCGATTCAGCGGCGCCCCCGTACGATGTGTTGCTTGCGGCTTTTGAGCCGGGCGCCACCACCGCTTGGCTGCGTCCCTTGTTTGCGCGCTTGCGCGTCGGCCTCGTCGAGCTCCTCGACGGGATTGAAGGCCAACCGGGTCCTAGCGCGCTCGTCGGTCCCTTTGACCGCCTGGCCCAGCGGCGGGTGTCGGACTCACTGCTGACGGCACTAGGGTACGAGCGCTTGGCGGGCCGCCTGGACGATTCCGAACATCCGTTCAGCACGAGTTGTGGGCGTCGCGATGTTCGCGTCACGACCCATCTGTACGACGATGACCTGTTGCAGGGCATTTTTTCGACAATCCACGAATGTGGGCATGCACTGTACGAGTTGGGGCTTCCACACCAGCTCGGCTCCGATCTTGTGGCCAGGGCTGCGTCGATGGGCCTGCACGAGAGTCAATCGCGCTTTTGGGAAAACGTCATCGGTCGCAGTCGCCCGTTTGCACGTTGGCTTGCACCCCAACTCGCAGACGCCTTTCCGACTGCCGGGATCGACGCCGAGCGTCTGTATGGGGCCCTCAACCGCGTGGAGCGCGGCCTGATTCGGGTCGACGCCGACGAGGTCACCTACAACCTGCATGTGCTCGTGCGCTTCGAACTGGAAGCCGCGCTGTTCGACGGCGCGATCGACGTCGATGATCTCCCGTACGCATGGGACCAGGCGATGGAGGCGACCGTCGGGGCCCGCCCCGGGCGTGACGCCGAGGGTGTCTTACAAGACGTGCACTGGTCGGTCGGCGCCTTCGGGTATTTCCCGTCCTATACGCTTGGGAACCTGTACAGCGCGAGCCTCCGTCGTGGGATCGAAGAAGCGATCCCGGACCTGTGGGATCAGGTCGGGCGCGGTGAATTCAGCAGCGTGCTCGGGTGGTTGCGCACGCACGTGCACGCCCAGGGGCATCTTGTGGATGCGCCAGACGTCGTGCGGCGCGCCGTGGGAGAGCGAGACGCGGTGGAAGACCTACTCGGTCATCTGTGGGAGCGGGTTTCGGGCGTCTACGGCGTCAGTCGCCCGGCCTGAACGGCTACCAACTCGCCTTGTGCACGCCCGGCAGGTGGCCGGCGAGCGCCAGTTCACGGAATGCGATGCGTGATAGGCCAAACTTCTTGTACACTGCGCGAGGGCGACCGGTGACGACGCACCGAGATTTGAGGCGGACCGGCGAGGCGTCGCGCGGCATCTTCGCCAGCTTCGAGCGGGCATCCTGACGTTCTTCTGCTTTGAGCGACATATCGGAGCTGCGGCGCTTGAGTTCTTCGCGTCGAGCGGCAAACCGGCGAACCATCTTCTCGCGTTTCTTCTGCCGGTTTATTGTGCTCGTCTTCGCCATGATCGTCTCCGGGCCCGGCCGGGTATCGCGCGACCGCCCCGTGTCAAGCGGAGGGCGGCACCGGAGGTCCGCCCTGTTAGGCCGCGGGCCCTCACGGAGCGCCGATGGACTGGAAGAGCTGGATCCCTATCGTAGGGACCGTCGCGGCCGTCATAGCGTTTGTTATTTTGCGCGGTGAGAGGCAGCCGCAAGGCGGCACGCCTGCTGTGGAAAAGCCACCTTCGGCGATGGTCCCGCCGCGCGTCCTGGCCTGCCGATCGGTGTCGGGAAGCGTTGAGGAACGCGTCGCTACCTGCTTGGGCACCCTGCCCGTCCCCGTCTTGTCGAAGGGACTGACCGCAGAATTGATGGAGGTGAAGGAGACACCTGTGCTTTCCACGGTGCCGCTGACCGTCAAGGATGTCACCATCCGTCGGCTGACGCAAGAGCCCGGATTGATGGGGCCGCTGCTGGGAACGAACGAGGCGGCCGCAGCGAAAGCGGTTCGGGACGCTGGGTTTCGCGGTGTGGTGATCGCCCGGGATCTCAACGGCGCGTTGGACCGTGACGCGGGTGTGCTGTCCCGCCTCGCCCAACACGACCATCTGGAATGGTTCCAACTGCGGTACGCCGCGTCTGACGTGTTGCTCTATACGGTGCGCGCGAGTCCCGTTCGTGTGCCGCTCACCACCGGCGACGCCCTGCTCAAGGGGTTGCGTGCCCGCCTAGAGGGAACCACGCCTCAACCTGTGGGTTGGCGGCCCGAAACAGTGCGCTTGCTGGGCGGACTTCGAACCCAAGGAAGTCAGCTGGTGCTCCGACATGCGGTGGGCGAAGATCTCGAACGCGCCCTGGATGAATTGGCGGCCGAACTCACCCGGCGCTGGGAACGCGATGCAGAACCGGCGGGGCACGGTCTCCTTCGTGACCGCCTGGAGGATGTGCGCATCGAGGTCCACGTCGTGATGGAGCGCGCGGCGGTGGAAGCCCGGGATCGGTGGTCCATATTTGATTTTTGGGAGGTCGGAATTGACGGAATGATGTTCCGTCAGCGGGAGGGCGCAAAAGAAGAGAAGTTTACGTACCTGCCAGGTTCCGAATCAGTCACGCGATCGCTCGATACGGCGGACGGTTTCCTTCGTTTCGGCGTGGATCAGGGCGGTTGGCACGACGAGCGACCTTGGGAGGACCCAAAAACCCGCCTCGATCTGATTCGAACGCAACACTTCATGGAGGGTGAGCGGGGTGGAGGCGCTGCGGTGCGCCTTGTGCGTGGGCTTCCCGAGGTGGGGATGGATCACGTCACGGATCGGAACGTGCAGGAGATGTTGATTGCCGGCGCCGAGTGGTGGGTTGCCAATCAATACCCAGATGGTTCCTATGAATACAAATATTGGCCAGAGCAGAATCGTCGTTCCGACGATTACAACGAAGTGCGCCATATCTTGGGGCCGCGGGACCTAGCTGACACGTGGCGTTATCGCCGAGATCAGCGGTACCTCGACAGCGCGCGGCTTGGAATGGATTGGTTGTGGCGGTATGCGGTTAAGGGCACGGATCCCGTCGACGGCAGGCTCCCCCATCCCCCGAAAGACGCGTTGCTTTTTCGGTTCCCGTCATTCGCAGACAGCAAGCAACGCGGGGACCCGCCCAACCAGAAACTCGGCACGGTGGCCGTGGCGCTGTTGGCCTGGGTGGAGTGGGCGAAAGCGGCGGACAGTCACGCGGAGGACGAGCATATCCGCCAAATGGCACGGTTTGTAAGGTCGATGCAGGAGACTTCCGGTAAGTACACGGCGTACCATGTGCCTGAGGGGCACGCCTACGATGACGAAAAGAACGACATTGTGCCGGGTGAGGCCGCGTTGGCTATGGGCGTCGTCGCTGAGTATTTCAATGAGAAAGAATGGGACGAGGGATTCGTAGCATTCATGGACTTCTACGAACCTTGGTTTCGAGAACGCGCCGCGAAAGTCAACCCTTTTGGACGGTGGCCGCATGATACCTATGACAACCAAACGCGGCTAGACCTCGTTCAGTTCGGGCCTTGGTCGGTTATGGCCAGTCGGCAGTATTATTTCCTAACCGGAGACGAGAGGGCGGCACGATTTGGTTTGGAAGTCGCGGATTGGATGATTGACAAATACCAGTGGTCGTCCGACAAGGCGCCGTTCCCAGATTATGTCGGCGGTTATTACAAAATGCCTGAGGAGCTCCCGGCGATGCAGACATTCTGCTATTCCGAGGGCACGGCGGCCGCGTACGCAATTGCGACGAAATTCGCACCGGATCGGAAGGAAAAATACAAGCGAGCAACGGAAGAGGCGATTCGCTTTCTTGAAGTGATGCAGTTTGACCCCACCGATAGCTACCACGTGGCGCGTCCAGAGAAAGTCCGGGGTGGAATCAAATATGAGCTCGACCTGAACAAGATCAGAATTGATTACGTAGGCCACGGGTTGTCGACTCTTTCGCAGTATCTGGACGTCCGTAGGGTCGACACAGCGACACCTTTTTCGGGGCTCGACCCAGTTGCGCGGGGTGAACTTCCGCCTTTTGTCGACCGACCGACCCGGTTGAAGGAGGGCGGGTGATCGAGAGCGGGTGATCGAGGGCGCGTACGGACGAGTGGAAGGCGCAGGGTGTCCGCGCTAGGCGACTGCGCCACGGAGGCAACCTTGTTCCGCTGTACTCCTCTGCTCGGTCTCCTCGCCTGCAGTGAATACGACCTCGCCAAGTTCGACGGGGTCGACGTGTTCTACCAGGACCCACCCGCCGAAGTGGACGTGCTCCTGGTCGTGGACAACAGTTGCTCGATGGCGCCGTTCCAGGAGAAACTCGCGTCGGAATTCGACGGCTTCGTGTCTTTCTTCACCGAGGCCAAGGTCAACTACCAGATCGGCGTGGTCACGACGGCCGTCGCACCGAGCGTCGCGGTTCCCGGCGTGTGCCCTCAGGCTCAGATCGACGCCATTCCACCGGTCGGCGAGCTGGTCCAGGGCGTCGTCTTGACGGCGGACACGCCCAAAGCGGACGAGGTGTTCGCGGAGCTCGTGAGTGTAGGTACCTGCGGTTCCGGTTCCGAAATGGGGCTGGAGGCGTCCTGGGTGGCGCTGACCGAGAAAGCCGACGGCGCGAATGCGGGGTTCCTCCGGGAGAGCGCGATGCTCTCCGTTCTTTATGTTTCTGATGAGCAGGACAGTTCGCCCTCGGCGGTCCACACCTACCTCAACGGTTTTCAGACCCAGGTGAAAGACCCGGCCATCCGAGGCTCCTTCAATGCGTCTGGTTTCGTCGTCACTTCGGTGGACAAATGTCTTGGCGAACAGGCCAATTTTGCGCACGTGGGCTCGCGCTACCTGGAAATGATCGGCGAGACCAAGGGCGTCACGGCGGACATTTGTGCGGATGATTACTCGGCGAAAATAACGGAGCTGTCGTTGAAAGCTGCGCGCCTTCAGGACACTTTTTACCTGTCCAAGGAGCCGGATACATCCACTTTGTTGGTGGAGGTAGACGGCGTGGAGGTTCCCTGTTCTTCCGGCCGTTACACCTTTGAGCGTGTAGAGGATCCGGAAGGGGGTGCGGAGGATGTGCCGGCCATCGTGTTCAATCACAGCGAACTCCCGCCATCGGGCGCCACAGTTCTGGTGAGCTATTACCAAGGTGTCGGCGAGGCGTCGGAATTCTGCCCGGACGAGGGGGTCTGATGCGCACCCTGCTTTTGTGGATGGCGGCTTGCGGAAGCGGCCTTGGCGACTCTGACGAGGTCGAGTGTATCGACCATGGGGAGTGCGAGGAGGGCGAACTCTGCCTGACCGGCTCGTGCGCACGCGTGGAATGTGTTTCGTCGGACGTTTGCGCGCTGGAGTCGTATTGTTCGGCGGATACCCATGTGTGCGTCGAAGGCTGCGAGGTGGAGGAGGACTGTCTGGGTGGAGATACCTGTGACAGTGCGGCGAACCAATGCGTGACCCCTTTCTGTTCGGACACCGAAGTGGACTGCGATGTTGGCTTGCTCTGCAACACAGACGTCGGCGAATGTCAGTCGGTAGGTGACATGTGTGGCGAGTGCCGTACAAGTACGGATTGTGCTACCGCGCGTGAGGAATGTTTCCTCGTGGACTATGACGGGAATGCGTTTTGTTTTCCGTCGTGCAACGAAGAGGCCGACTGTCCGGCCGGTTTTGATTGCCTTACCGTGACGGGGGGGCAGTCCTTCTGCATCGGTGAATGCGCTTGGTTCGTCAGCGAGGGTCTTCTGTAGAGGACCTAGCCTCGTTGCGCCACATTCGGCCTACTCCCCAGGCGATGACGCTGAACACGGGCACCCACAGCGTGCACCACAGCCCCATCGGGACTTCCGAGCTCATGACCGACCCGATTGCAGATGCGTCAGGCACGGGGGTGAATCGGCAGGTCGAAGTGTGGTGTCGGCGCGCAGCAGCCCTGCAACTCGGCGACGATTTCGCTTGGGAGCGGGAACCAACGCAGCGCTTCTAGTTCCGGCAGCATGGGCACCTCCTCGATGGAGGATTCTGGAAGGCAGAACTCCGCCTCGGCGCGTGCAATGATGTGATGGGCCTCCTCGAGGTACGAGGCCAGCGACGTCTCGGGTTCGGTAGCGTGCCGGCTCCGAAACTCCATCCGGCCACTGCCGTAGCACACGTCGCTCAATTTCATTACGGCTTCGGGCCTAAAATCTCGGTGACGCCAGTTGCCCGTTTCGGCATCGAAGCGGTAGAGTGGGAGTAACTTCCAGCCGTTCCGCGCTACGAGCGCCACGGCAGAGACAATATAATCAAACGTTATTTCACTGATGAAATAATTGAAATTGATCCGTACCCAGCCTGGACGTAGGCCCCCGTGGCCGGAGTGGATCGCGCACGCGAAGGCGTCTTCTCCTTCTGCGTCGATCCCGAGCAAACGGTGGGCGTAGGGCCCGGCGCAGGAGCAGCCACCGCGCGCCTGAATGCCGAACAGGTCATTGAGAAGCGCAACGACGAAGTTGTGATGCACGTAGCGGCGCCCATGCGTGATCATGAAACTGACGATGCTGAGGCGCCATGCGGACCGATTCCCGAGCACGTGCAGATCGGGCTCGCTTTCCCAGGTGGCGATGGCTCTACGGATAAAGTCATGCTCACGCGTGCGGATGTGCTCGGCGCCTACGGATTCTTTGAGTTGAAATACCAGGCCGGCACGAATGGACTCGATGATTCCAGGCGTGCCGCCCTCCTCCCGACGAACAATATCTAGAACGTAATCGTGTCGGCTGGAGGTGACGTAGGAGACTGTACCGCCGCCAGGCATGCTTGGCACGCGGTTGTGGAACAGGTGCCGTTTTGCGACGAGAATTCCCGGCGTTCCTGGGCCCCCGATGAATTTGTGGGGTGACAGGAAGATGGCGTCCTTGTAGACGAGATTTCCCTCCGGTTCGTCGTCTGTCATGTTCATTTCGAGTTTTACATACGGACCGGCCGCGGCAAAATCCCAGAAGACCAAGGCCCCATGGCGGTGGAGTAGCGCCGCAGTTTCGCGGGTGCGGCTCCCGATTCCGGTGACGTTGCTCGCGGCCGAAAAACTCCCTATTTTGAGGGGTCGCTCCGCGTACCTGAGAAGCTCCGCCTCGAGCATTTGCAGATCGATAAGACCGTCCTGGTCTTCCGCGATGACGACGAGGTCTGCGATCGATTCCCGCCATGGGAGTTCGTTGCTATGGTGTTCGTAGGGCCCGATGAACACGACCGGACGTTCGGAGACGGGGATATTTGCGACGAGGTTGTAGCGTTGGTCGAGGTCACTCGGGACGCGAAGATTCAGGACGTCGATCAGCTTGTGGATGGCGGCCGTGGCGCCTGATCCGCAGAAGATGACCACGTCGTCGGGGCCGCCGCCCACCGCCTGGTGAATGATTCGGCGAGCTTCCTCACGAAACCGACTGGTTTGTAGCCCCGTTCCGCTCGTTTCAGTGTGCGTGTTTGCGTAGTGGGGCAACACGTGCTGCCGAATGAAGTCTTCGATGAAGGACAGGCTGCGGCCGGACGCCGTGTAGTCGGCGTAGGTCAGCCTTCGCTGACCGAATGGGCCGTCAATGGCGTTGTCGTCGCCGATGATTCCGTTCCGGATGGTTTCGATGAGTCGCTCTGTGGCAGTGGTGCCCATCGTCGCGTCCCCGCGAGCAGACTACCCTGTGGTTGCGGAGGCTGCGCCTGTCCACCCCCTTTCTGCTGAGTTTTTCGGCCGCCTTGGTCGCCCGCTTGCTTGACGCCAAGGCGTTGGTCCTTGTGCCAGGCGCTCTGCCGGAGGACGTGGTGCGCTACGTGGCTGGTGCCCTGAACGGCCTCACGTCAAAGAGCCTGATTTCTGCGTTGTCGGGGGTGCTGATCGAGTGTCCTGCCGTCGATGAGGTCTTCATGGATGACGAAGAACTGAAGGAGATCGTGGATTCGTTGGGACGAATTCGGTGAGCGCCGGACTGCCGGTGGCGCGGGTGCGTTCCCTGGCCGACCGAGATCAGCTAGCGTGTTTCCGCATTTCAATGACGAGTTGGGCGCCGCAGAAGCGTCCGATGTCGACAAACGCCGCATTGATCTCTTCGTCGCTCATCTGGTCGAGTTTGCGCACATTGTTCACCGCCCCGAGTACCTCGGAAACGGGGTCGTCGCGCATCGCATCTGTGGCGCAATGCACGTGGTTCGTGTACACCCGCTCGCCGTTCGCCAGGTAGATGTCCGCGCGCATGTCGTACGTAAACACCCCGGCTGCGCCTAAATACGGCACGGACAAACCGTAACTTTCCACTCGCACTTGCAACAAGGGGGACGTTTCGACTTCCGTGATTGCAAAAGGTGGCCCCTGGCGCAGCGTTTCTGCGACGCCTTGAACCAGCGCCTCGGCCACTTCCGCACCGTTGACGGCCTTGGCAACTCGTTGGGTTTGGTCGACCGACTTGACCGCTTGGACCGTGTTGATGACGGCCGCGGCGAGATTGAGGGTCGGTGCATTGGTAGCGACGTAGACGGATCCGAGTTGCACGTAGGGCACGCCGGTGTCCACGACCTCGGATCGGACCTCACCGAGCGTAGGCGCGTATTTCTTGAACTTGGCGTGGCAGCCGGTCAGGGTCAAAAACGAGGTGAACGTCAATACAGTCTTGTGCATGGTCGGGTGGACGTACCACGCGCCGTTTCATTCGCCATTGTGTTTGCAGGTCCCAATTTCTGTGTTGCGGCGAATCCACAGGCGCCTGACAGCGGCCACGGCAATTTCGAATAGATTCACCAGGTAGGAAGTGCCATGATTCGACTCAGTGGGCACATCACGACTGTCCTGCTCATAGCGGGCTGCGAAGGCAGGTCGGCGGGATCGACGGACGACCCACCGGTGGCCGGGACTGGCGGCACCGGAGGCCCCGCTGGCAATGGTGGTGCGGGCGGCACGGCCGGCGTTGGTGGGAGCGGAGCCTCTGGCGGAACAGGAGGTAGTGGTGGAACCGGGGGCTCGGGCGCTACCGGGGGCTCGGGCGGAACGGGTGGCAGCGGCGGCGCTGGAGCCAGCGGTGGAACTGGAGGCGACCCCTGTGCAGCGACACCCACGCAGGCCGTGCTCGCCGTGACGCCGACGGCGGGTCAGTTCTCGACGTTACTGGAGGTGGCCGTGACCACCGCTGATGCCGCGACGGTGGCCGTGCAATGCACGAACGATGTGGACCCGTCGGATACGTTTTTCGCAGAAACGACGTTGTCTGACACGGAACACGTCGTACGTTTGTCAGGCCTTACTGCGTCCACCTCGTACACCTGCTCGGCCGCAGCGTTGTGTCCTGCGGCCCAGGGGCAGGCATCGCCATTTGTTTATGTGACGGGCCTGCCTCCGAGCGACCTGCGCCCGATGGATGTGGAGATTGATCCGGCGATGGGCATGGAGGGATATTGGACCATCCTGCCTTATACGCAGAACATCTTTGCCTATGAGACTTGGATTACGATCTACGGCCCGGACGGGCGTCTGCGGTGGTGGTGGCCCGCGGATCCTGGGGTGGGGATGTGGATCGAGGCCCGCTGGGACCCGGTGACCGAGTTGCTCACCTGGGGCGGTGGCATGGACGAGAACGGACGCCTTCACCAGCTTGACCTGTTTGATGGGCTTTCTTATGTATGGGCGCCACCGGGATGGGAATCCGAGGACTTCCACCACGACGGCAAACAAATAAGTGACGGCCGGTTGATGAGTCTCGAAATTCGCGAGAACCATGGCGGCGGCGATAATTTCGACGGTTTTGGGATTCGGATTCATGACCCGGCCACTGGGATTATCGATTTCGACTTCAATTCCCAGGGCCTCGTTGATGCTGGGGCTCTCGAGCCTGGCGGCGGATTTGTCAGCGACCCATGGCACGCGAATTGGATGGACTGGCAGGATACGGATGACGGAGAAAAAGTCTATGTCAGCCTGTGCCTGTCTTGGCAGATCGTCGGAATCGACGTGGCAACGCACGAGGCAGATTGGGTGCTGGGGCGTGACCTTGGGTGGACTGTGTTGGATGAATTGGGCGACCCGCTGTCAGAGGATGCGCTGCCGCAATGCCAACATGGGCTCGAAGTCGATGGCGACCATGTGCTCGTGTACGACAACGCCCAGGCGCGCGCGAAGAGTTCTGCGTCGGAGTGGATCATCGACGGGGAGACGAAGACGGCCCAGCGCATCTGGTATTGGGACGAAACGGGATGGCAAGAAGACTATTTAGGCGACATCGACTGGTTGCCGAACGATCGGGTGCTGATCACGGCGGCCACGATGTTCGGCGTCGCTGAGATCATGGAAGTCGACCGCGCCACGGGGGAGGTTGCAAGTCGAATGACTGTGAGCGAAGGCTACACCTACCGTTCTGAGCGCGTGGCAGGATGCGACCTGTTCTCGTCGACGCTGGCCTGCCCGGACCTGCGCACCCGGTATGAAGCAGTCGCCGGGCTGCTCACGCCGTGATCGCGAGAACCTGCGCCGTGTGAGGAGGCCTAGTCTGGCGGCGACGCTTGGCCGCTAGAACTCGAATCCGGTGCAACACCGAGCACAGTGCGCAGATCCAGGCCTGGAATTGCCGCGTGGTTTGCGTGGATGAGTGCGATGACGGCTGCCGTTAGATTTTGTTCCAACTGCGCCTCGGTCAGCCCATTGATCAGTTCTGGCTGAAGGTTGGCCCCGAGTGCCCGCCGGTCTCCGCCTTGGAGCGCGACGACGGCGACGAACAGGCGCAAAAGCGACTCTCCCGCGCCCAGTTCCGCCATGGTTCCGAGGGGCTCGAAATCGGTGACATCGACGGCGCCGCCTCGGTCGATTCGTAGGCTGCGTAGGCGCGCGACCGGCTTTCCGCCGGCCGAAACAACCAGGTCGGAGCTGGTCACGTGCAGCGACGAAATCGAGGGAGCGGAAGCCAGCACGGTGGCACCCGTGCCGACGACCCGCGCATCAAGTCCCAACGTAGCGCCTGCGCCGAGCGTGACGCGGCCTTCGTCCGTTCCAGACGTGAAGGGTGTCGTGGCCTGCAGCGTGGCATGAAGTCCAAAGCCATCGACTTGGGCGGGGGTCAAGTCACCGGCCGGTTGGGTTTGGTCCGCCAGGAAGCCCTCCTGTAAAGAGGCCAAGGTACCGGAGAGGTCGGTGTCGGTGCGGGGATCGTAGTGGGGACGCGCCAAGGGTGAGCCCGTCACGATTCCTTGGACAAAGGCGGCGACGGCGTCCCTTACGGTTCCGGTGACGGAGAAACCAAGCTGGGTGCTTTCGACACCGACACGCGTGAGGCTGGCACTCGCGAAATCCCAGGTGAAGCCCGACCAGGCGACGTTGGAGGCTGGCCACTGCGCATCCACTTCGAGGGGCGGCGAGAACGACGCTGTCAGCGAGGAGGCTGTGAGTGTGATCCACACGGACGTCGGCGCCGTGGTTTGGAGTTGATTCCAGTCTGCTGTGAGCGCGACCCCGCCCGGGAGGCGAAAACTGAGGCCCGCCGACTGAAGGTCAAGTCCCGATGGAAGCGCGACGGCAGGCGAGGTCTCAGGGCCAGAGCTGAGCAGTTGGTCCACCGCTGCTTGGTTGCCAAGCGCGCTCAGACCGCTTTCGTCGGGCGTTACTTGGGGCGTGAGCGGTGCCGGGGCTTCGGTGGCGGGTCGGGCGTAGGCTGAGCTTGGCATCGGTGACCTCCATCCGAGCGCGAACAGCGCTTGGGTAGGCGCTTGCCCTAACCGTCGACGACCTCGAACACGACCGACCAACTCACACCGGCGCCGTCTACCCAGAACAATGTGGGGAGCCCGTCGATCACCTCCCACACGCCTTCGCTGCTTTCCTCGTCCAACAAACTTGCGGTGCACGGGCCGTGTTCGACCGGGATCGGTTCGAGATCAGCACAGTCGCACCCCCACGGAACGTAGCAGCCGGGCAGGGCCAAGCCTGCGAAGCAGGCGATTGCGCGGGTCATTGGCACGCCAACAGGTCGCCGAACGACTCGTCACCGTTGTGGAGTCGGGAGCCCGAGACCTCCAGATCGGCGAGCCGAGCCCCCATCGCTTCAATGTCGGCTTCGGGGTCGGATGCGGTGATTTCCAGCACACGCAGCGCCCATGTCTCCTCTGAGAAAAAGCAGGAACATGCTGCGGCTGGTTCTGGGGCCCACAAGGCGGCAACCAAAATGGCGAGAATCAAGGGAACCTCCTCTTGAGTCTTGAGCAAATCGCGTGCCAGGAAGCCGACGCTGTTCGTTGCTGGGTCGGCACTGGCGCTCAACTTGGGACGGGACAACCGCGTCGTGGTCAGGCGGTCGGCGCGCGCACGCCGGCCCGGGCCCAAGCCGCTACACCCCCCTCCACACGAATTCTCCATGTCCGAGGACCTACGGCTCGGAGGAAATCTCCGACTTCGTTATCGTCCACGGCCGCCACGGCGATTCCGTCGCTCAGCTGAACGAGCCTGACGGCCGACGGATGGGTGGCCAACCGCGTTCGAACCAGTTCTTTCGCGGCAAGCAGGGCGGTCAGCTCGATCGCATCGTCACCCGGATGCCGCCAATGCCACAACAGCGTTCCCGACATGGGTTCATGCAGGTCCTCGGGACGCACCTCCCAGGTTTCCCCTACGGCCCGCCCAATGTGGACGTCCACCGGTTGCCGTTCCCAAAGAAAGGCGCGTCGCAGCGCTGCCGGCGCACCGAGCACGGAACCGGGGTCTACGACCGTCTCGGTCCAACGGTAGCGGATCCACGGTCCCTCGGGTCCAACCAGCGAAACATCGAAGACGAGACGCCGCCCGCGTGCTGCTGACCGCCGTAAGAGCACCTGGGTTGGGCCCGTGGGTCGCGGTCCAAGCACCACGAGGTCATCGAGCCGGACGGGGTAGGCGAGCCCGGGGACCGTTCCCCACCGCTCCGGGTTTGCCGACGCCATCGGCCACGTCGCGCCGTCGAGAAGATGGGCGTCGAGCGGGCCGGGCAGAGGCCCGGGCAACACGGTGGCAGTTGCACCCTCTTCACCGAAGGCGAGTGCCGTGACGCGGGAAAGGCTGGGACCGTGGAACGTGTGGCCACCGGCGGCGAAGGCGTGGACGTCCACGGCGTCTACAACGCCTGGCTCGATGGCCGCCACGACGCTGGGTGGGCCGAGCCGAATGTGGGCGCGCGCTGCTGGCTTTCCTGCGACGGAGAACACGACGCGAACGTCGTCACCGTCCCTGGTCGCGGACACGTCGAGCCGGACGGCTTCAGTGCCTACCGCGATCCATCGCAGCGCTTCCGCGGAGGGAACACCACCCACTGTCGCACCTGGCCGCATCCGAACCGCGGCCTCGGCTGCAATGGCGACCGTCACCGCGAGCGGCACGGCGGCGGGCCCTCGGGTGGGACGGTGGTCGTCCAACCACGGCTGGTCCGTGGGATCGAGCTGCAGGTGGCCGGTGCCGCGGTCGCCCGTCACGGTGAATGCGTCGAGCAGGTCGCGCCGTTCGTGTGGCGTCGGTTTCGCCGGTGCCTTGCCCGGGTCGCCGATTCGTAGCCCGTCGAGCCGGTAGATCGCGAGGCCGTCGACGCGCACGACGCCGTTGCACACGATGTGGTCCTCGGGTTCGTCTACGACGTCGATCTCGAACTGAACGACGGTCGCGGTGCGCAACACCTGCCCGCGGTAGGTCCATTTGTGAGGGCCGGGCAGCCACGCGCCTACCCGTCCGGTTCGCTCAAACCAGGCGACGCGCGCAAGCTGAGCGAGACCGTCAAGTCCGAGCGACCCGGGCATGACGGGGTCTTGGTAGAAATGGGCCTCGAAGAACCACGCCGCAGGGTCCACGGCGGCCGTCGCGGCGTAGAAACGCCCGTCGTAGCGGGCCACGAGCCGGTGAATGAAGGTGGCGTCGGCGCGGGGCAACGCGGGGTGGGCGCGGAGGTCTTCGCTCACGGCGCCTGAAGCGCGATCGGCGGATCGTCGCCCTTCGTCGGGCAACGACAGGCCGGCTTGGCGGGCGAGTGCGTCTACGCCAAAGTAGCCGAAGCGCGTGGTGGCTTCGTAAAGCGGCCCGGTCGCATCTGACAGGACGGTGGCAAAGACGTGGATGCGCACGCCGCCTGACGCGGCGGAGGTCTGCTGGGTGGCAATCACGGTCACGTCACCGGGCCACGCGACGCGGTGTAAGACGCCCTCGCCGTCGAGGTTGCGGAAGCAACTGACGCGACCGGCCTGAAGGCCTGCGCCCTGCCAGGCCGTTAGCCAGCCGCACGGTTGAAGCAGCGTCTCCAACAGGATGCCGAGCGGGATGGGGCCGGGGTCGGCGCGGAGCAGGGCGTCGGTGTGGCGTAAGGAGGTCGTCGTACGGACCACGGCCGGGGCGCGAACCACGCCTGGCGGGCAGTCTACGTGTTCGATCCGGCCGATCTGGGCGATGGGAGGACCCGCCATTCGGGCGCAGCGGGCGGGTGCGTCCCAAGCCGCGTAGTGCCGTCCCATCCCGGCGCTGGCCGAGCCCACGGCGAATTCGAGCACGGAGGCGGGGGTGCGGGCGTCCACGGCGCGCTTGCCGACGATGCGGGCGCCGACGTCGGTGGCGCGCACGACCGGCGTACCGTCGACGTACAGGACCACGTCGGCGACGACGTAGGGGGCGTCGCCGGTCAGCGAGACCTCACGGATACGTGCGTCGTACACGAGGTTCTTGTGGCCGGGCGCGACTTGGCCGCGGCAGCGAAGGCGGATGGGGCGGTCCACGAGCGGCTCGAAGCGGGCGTCGGCGAATGCGGTGGCGGCGCCTGCAGCGAGCAGCCACACGTGGAGTGCCTGGAGGCAGCCTTCGAGCATCAGGGTGCCGGGCATACATGGGTCGTTCACGAAGTGGACGGGGTTGAACCAATCGTCGTCTCGCAGGTCCTGCTCGATCCGCACCCTTCCGAGGCCGTGGGGACCGCCAACGAGCGACAACGCCGTCACCCGATTCCCCATGCGCCACGGTTTGCCGGCGAGTTTGAGGCCGTGGCCGAGGGCGAGGGCGTCGAGCGCAGCGTCGTCGAGGTGATCGGGGGCGCCTGAGACCCAGGGCACGATGGGTTCGGCGGTGCCTTCGGACGGACGGTCGTCGACACCTTGTGGTTTCTTAAGCTCCGCCGGTGGGAAGAAGCCCGCGCAGCCGTCGCGCATGGTGAGGACGGGCGTTCCGTTGACCGTGGCGTCGTATTCGAACCAGAAGAGCAGCGTGTCGCCGAGACGCGTGAAACGATGGATGCGGATGGCGTGGCGAATCGTCTGACCGGGTGCGGGGCGCACGTCGTGAAAGGCAAGGTCGCAATCGAGCAGACGGTACACGGCACGGCCACCGGTGATCGCGTCGACGCCGAGCCAGCTCACGAGCAGCAGGTCGGCCTGGCCGGATTCGACGACGACACAGGCGGGTGGCCGACCGTCGGTCCAGGTGGGGTCGTCGGGCACATCGTATTCGGTGACCATCGACGCCGGCCCGAGCTGGCGTGGCGTGCCCTGGATGTCCAACACACGATGCGCGAGCAGGAGCGGCGGCGCGGGCATGCGGACGCGCGGGCGGATGGCGTCGAGGTCGGCGTACGCTGGGCCGAAGGCGGCCGACAGCGGGCCGGTCGCATGGGCGAGCAGCGCTGCGCGGTCGAGGGTTCGGGGGATTGTCGGGGGGGGCGCGGTGTCGGTGCCGGGCGAAAACAGGGCCCGCAAGGCGTCGCCGGCACGGGCCCGGCCTTCGAGGAAACGGCCGTGCGCGTAGGTCACGGCGAGGCGGTGGCGGAAATAGGCCTCGGTGAGGTCGGAGGAGGGTGCTGTGAGCGGCGAACTTGGCGTCAGATCCGGCCATGGCAGCGGGCTCAGATCGGCGACTACATCGCCTTCAAATCGAACGACGGGCAGGGGACCTCGGGCCGGAAGGGCCGTGGGAACGGTGTCGCCGCCCCAGGGGCCGGACCAGGTCGGCGGGGCGATCACGGGTCCGCCTGTGACGAGAACGCTGCCGGTGGTGCCTCGGCGGGCCAGGGCGCGCCTAGGTCCCGCCGACCAAGACGCGGTCCAGCCGCCGAGTTCAGCCGTTCCGTCTCCGGCCAACAGGGCGTCGACGAACCCGGTGGGAAGCGGGGGGCCATCCTCGTCCCCGCCGGTCCACACTGGCGGGTTGATAAAGGCGACGACGTCGTCGGGATCAGCGTCTTCGGCGCGCTTGACGCGCAACATGAGGGCGCCTTCCACGGCATGAGGAACGCCAAGGTGACCAGCAACGTCGGCGATCCCGACGACCACGTCGTCCACGACGCCAGCCCCCAACAACGCGGATGCGCGTTCGAGTGCCGCGCCGAACGAGCCGGCGCCGCAGGCAACAGCGTGGGCGGGCCCAACCGAACCGAGTTGATTGGACAGGCGGTTGGCGACGAGGTTGGGCAGGCTGCCGAGTACGCGGTCGGCGGTCAATGGCGGCGCGAGGTTGGCGACTGGGGTGCCGATGTGCGCAAGTGCGCCGTCGAGCACGTGGTCGCCGACGAGAGGGTCGATTTCCATGCCGACGATGACCGCGGTTCGTGCCGGGTCCATGCCGCTGGCGACGTCGCCGGACACGTCCAAGGCGAGCGCTTGCTGGGGCAACCAGCACGCCAGTTCGGTCGGCGGGATGCGCCAGCGCCCTTCTGTGACTTCCACTTCCGACAGGTAGGTGCCGGTTGTGGCGCCGAGCAGGCCGCGGTGAGCGGTGGCTGGCGCCGGGCCAAGGACTCCGATCCGGGCTGCCGCCGCAACCACGGCGAGACGTGCAGGGGTTCGGACCGCGGCTCGGGTGGGGCCAGTTGCCTCGGTCAGTACGGCGTGCGCCAGGGTTCCGCCAAAACCGAAGGCAGACACGCCGGCCCACGGGGCACCCTCCCAGGTCCCGGGAGCCGAAAGCAGGCGGCAGTTTGGCCGGAGCGCGAGGGGCGTGGTGACGTTGGGCATCGGTTGCAGGACCCGGCGATGCAGAGACGCTGCGGCGCGCAACAGTCCAGCGATGCCAGCGGCGGTGATCGGATGTCCGATGAGCGCCTTGGCACTCGACAGGACGGCGGCGTGGGGCGCGCCTTCGCGCAGTGCCGCCAATGCCGCCACCTCGGCGCGGTCGCCTCCTTGGGTGCCGGTGGCGTGGCACTCGAAGTAGGCGGCGTCGTTGGCGTCGGCGTCTTTCCACGCTTCGCGCAGGATGCGGAGCTGGCCGTCGGCGTCGGGCGCGAGGGGGTTGCCGCGTCGACCGTCGCAACCCACGACCACCGAGTGCACCCTGGCCAGGGCGTCTTGGGCGTTCTCGGCGCGAACGAGCAGGGCGGCAGCAGCGCCTTCCCCGACGCACAGACCGTCGGCGTCAGCTGCAAAGGGTCGGGATCGGCCCGAGGGCGACAGGGCGCGTAGGGCATGAAAACCGGACAGCAGGTACCAGGGGTCCGCGCGGCAGGCGCCTACGGCGATGACGGCGTCGCAAGCGCCGCTGCGCAACCAATCGGCGGCGACGGCAACGGCGTACAAGCCTGACGCGCAGGCGGCGTCGAGCGACAGGACCGGGCCACCGAGTCCGAGCACTCGGGCGGTCAGGCGGGCAGGTGCGGAGGCCGAGGGGCGGTCGGCGGCCATGGCACCGTCAAACCACGGGTGGGTCAAGCCAAGCGCGTGCAGGAGGGGCGCCGAGGTGGCGCGCACCGAGCCGGACGTGGGCAGGGCGAGGTTGGCGACGACGAGGCCCGTGCGACCTATCGCGACCTCCTTGCCCGCGAGTGCGCCCCGGGCGACACCGACGACTAAGTGAAACAGCGGATCGAGGTCGGGGTCGACGTCTGGATCCAGCGGAACGTCGTCGATCCAGCCGCCGCGTGTGTGCGGCGCCCGTGGTGGGGCGGGCAGGCGGCCGGGCGAGGCCTCACTGAGCCTGCAGCGATCCAGGCGCACCCAGGCGTCGAGGCTGGGTGCGCCTGGCAGGAGGACGTGGCCGCCGAGCACGGCGAGGTCGCACCGCATGGGGCGGGCGTCTAATGCGGCGGGGTGGGCGGCGAGGTGGCCGCTGCCCGGAGTTGGACTTCTTCCCGCAGTGCCGGGTCAGGGTTGTCGGGGAAATACCAGGCGTCGAGGAATCGAAGAAGGTCGGCGGCTTCGGCCGGTGGCATGTCGGCGAGTCGGGCGCGTTGACGGCGGACCCATGCGACTCCGTCAGGGAGTTTGAGTTCGGGAACCCAGAGCCGTACCGTCTCCACGAAATCGGGGTCGTAGCGGTACAGGTGCCAGTCGTTCAAAGGGGATTCGGGCAGCGTCGGAAGGCGGATCCGTGTCACGCCTTCGCGATTGGCGAAGGGCGGCTGGCGTGAAATTTGGACCTCGCGAGCTCGAAGGTAACTTCGAGGGGCCGAATTGCCGCTCCCGGCCGTCGAGCGGGCAACCGTTCGGTCCGTCGTCCCAAGGGTGTCGATGACTTCTGCCTTGCTATAAAACCCGACCAGACCCGAACTGTGGGTGGCGAGTGTGACGCGGAGGCCTCGATTGGCGAATAGGTCGTATAGCTGTGTTCCGGTGACGAAGGCATGGTGACCGATGCGCACTGGGAACACCGACGTCACCGGGTAAAAGGACCCCTCGTCCACCAGCGCTTGGCTCAGGTCTTTGGGTGCAACCACGGGGATTGACAGCAGTCCCAAACCGAACGCGGCACCGGCCAAAGGGCCGAAGCCCCGTGCGCTGAGCGCCACGAGCCCACGCTCAGCGGCGACGGCCACGAACGGCAAACACACGACAAGACTCCGACCAAAAATAATGTCCCCGCCGCTGGCCAAAATGTAGAGGTGCCAAACGACCAGGGCGGGCACGGCCAGGCGGGTCAGTGACGTTGCTTCCGGAAGCTTCTTCCAGGACAAACCGGCGGCAGCCAACGGAAGCCAAAGCAGAAGGCCCGCAGACAACCAGAAGCTTCCAAGCACAAGCGCGCCTTGCCCAAGACGAGTCCCAAAGGGGGTGGCGGCGTACCACACGTTGGGAATGGGATCGCCGTACCGCCACACCATCCAAGCGGCGAACGCTTCGAAGAGGAGGGTCGGCGCAAAGTACGCAGCCCACCAGCGCGGCCGCAAGGCCAAGGCACCGACGGTGTGGAAAATCAGGTGATCGAATCGGACGAAACCGCCGAGGGCAAGGATGAGGCCAGCCCGGCCGGCGGCGGGTGCGTCGCGTGCCCTGAGAAGCGTGGCGTACCCCCAGGTCACACACGCCGCAGACGCCAGCGTTTCAAGCCCTGTGCTCGCAAACGTAACGACGGCGAACTGCGTGGCGACCATCGCGACGGCCGGGAGCGCGGGTCGCTCGGAATACGACCTCGCCAGTTGCTCGGTGCCTAGTAGCAGCGCCACCCAAGCCACGCCGCCAAGGAGGAGCGCCGCTTGCGGGATGTCTAGCGGGGTCAACGCGGAGACACCGGCGACCGCCAATGTCCACCCCACATTGGTGATGCCGAGCACGGCTTCGCCGTCATTGAATGTGAGGCCCTTCCCAGCGAGCAACCGGTCCGCATAGCGGAACGAAATGAAGGCGTCGTCGACCAAGGACAGGTGCTGAATGGCGGCCCAAGCGCCGAATGCCGTGGTCGCGACGAGCACCCACATTCGCAAACGGGGCGCGCTCGAGCGCATGGCGATGGCGCCAGCCGCCACGAGGGCCACCGCCAATGGCACTGAGCCGCTCATCCCTTGGAGGTAGCGGCCCGAGATTTCGGCCGCTTCGGTCATGCCCTACTCGGCGGTGCCAGTGCCTCCGATGCCGTCGCACTCCGCCTCGACCTCATAGGTCACCTGGATGATTGCGGCGGGAGGGGGCAACGCGATGTCGAAGAACACGATGCTGTTGAACTCAGCGTCGTAGGCCCAGTCGTACGACGGTACGTCGTTGACCAGCACGTCAATCGTCTCAACGACCGGTTCTTGGGTGAGATAGAAGGTGTCCAGCGGCTGCTCAACCTGCACGATGGTGGAGAACTTGTCGGCCCAATCGTCGTCACAGATGTCGAGGATGGCTCCGCCGGTGGCTTGAGCAGCCTCGAAGTACCCGTCGCCAACGCTGCCGTCGCCGCAGGGCACAAGGGTCACGACCACATCGATTCGACCGGCGGGCGCGATCTGCAACACGCGGGACACGTACCAATCCCAGCTGTTGGCCGACTGTTCCACTTCGTCTGAAATGAGGACGAAGATTGGGTTTACGTAGGGGCGGAGGAAACCCTCATTGCATTCGCCGGGATCGATTTGGTCCATCGCGTTGAGCATGATGGTGAGGCCGGCCTCTGTAAAGACGCCGTAGGCGCCGGATACCGCGTCTACGAAGACGTCGTGTGCGTTGGGCGTGGTCGGGGTGATGATCGGGCCGTTGTGGCAGCCATTGTCCTGTGTCGAGACCATGACCTGGTAGTCGATGCCCCCGGCGAGCAGGAAGGTCGTGAACAGGTCCCAGTTTTCGCCCAGGAGCGCCTGATCGTCGACCATGGAGCAAGACTGGTCGATGTAGAAGAAGATGTCCGCCAAGGTCCAATCGGTCAGAATCTGCTCGAAGATGTCGGTCTGCGTGGGGAGGCGTTCGCCGGCGCCTTCGAGCGAAGCCGATTGGACCCCGCGCGGGTCATTGCTGGAAACCTGGAGTTCGCCTTCGTAGAACTCGGTCAACCCAGGCGCGAATCGCACATCCACCCAAGTGGAGTCACCGGGGGGAAGCGTGACAGGCATGGGTTCGGAGTCGTCGTACGAAAAGGCGCCGCCGGACACGACGACACCATCGATGACCAGATCGTCTTTGCCGACGTTGGTGAGCGTGAGCTGGCCGACGTCTTCGCAGGTCCGGGTCACCGCGCCGAATTCATATGGATCCGGGGCGATCTCCAACATCGGAAGCAGAGCGCCTCCGGTCAGCGGGACCACGACCTCGGGCGTGTCGCCATCGGTGCTGACGATGGTGATCGTGCTTGTGTCCACCACGTTGGTCGCCACGTAGGTGACTTGGATGATCGTGGATTCATCGGGCTCCAAGCCGAAATCGGGGATGTCCTCGACGAAGTCGAACACTGGGCTCGCGCCCATGAAGATGCTCGTGATGTCGAGCACGGCGCTTCCGTCATTGGTGACGGTCAGCGTTTCCGTCAGCATCGTACCGACCGGGTGATCTCCAAAGTTGATTTCGGGAGGGCTGACGACGATGTTCGGAGCCACGTCGCCTACATCGTCAACCTGCGGTTTGAACTCGTTCTCGTTGCAAGCGGCTAAGCCTCCGGCGATGAGCAGCCAACGGAACGGATTCAACATGAGACCTCCATAGAGTGCGGGCGCACTGCGTGGCGCCATTGTACACCTAATGCCCGGAGCTAACACCCTGCGTCGCGACATCCTTGAAATAGACGGTCCGCTGGCGCCTGCGCAACGAATGTTGCTTCGTGGGTTGGACGCCGACGCGG
>CAMASI010000062.1 GCA_945861065.1 Klebsiella pneumoniae
TCGAACGAACCGTCCCAATGGACTGCGCGACTGGACGTGGTGTGCGCTTTCAGGTGAAGCGCTCGACTACGCTGCCGCGGCGAATTGTCTAGGTGCCAGGCTAATAGCTAACGGCTAATAGCTAACGGCTGCGCTTGTTTAAGGGCTAGTCGGGCTAGTCGGACGCCGGTCTCGCTTCAAAGGCGTCGAGCCTACGCAGCCCAGCGCGATCAAGCAATCGCTGATCCGCTTCGACCGAAGGATTGCCAGTCGTCAGCAATCGTTCGCCGTAAAAAATGGAATTCGCGCCGGCCATCATGCACAACAACTGCCCCTCTTCGCTCATCCGTTCGCGCCCTGCCGACAATCGTACACGCGCGTAGGGCATCAACATGCGAGCCACAGCGATGGCCCTGACCATGTCTACGATGTCGCAAGGTGGCCGATTCTGTAGCGGCGTGCCTTCGACAGGAACGAGCGCATTCACAGGCACCGACTCTGGTTGCTCCGGCAGGTTCGCCAGCGTCATCAACAACGCCACCCGATCGTCGATCGACTCCCCCATCCCGATGATCCCGCCACAACACACGGACACACCCGCTGCCCGCACGTGGGCGAGCGTGTCCAGCCGATCCTGGTAGGATCGCGTGGTGATGATGTCACCGTAGGCGTCGGGGCCCGTGTCCAAGTTGTGGTTGTAGGCCGTCAGCCCTGCGTCCGCGAGACGCCGCGCCTGCTCGCCGGTCACCATGCCGAGCGTCGCGCAGGCTTCCAATCCGAGCGCGCGAACGCCTCGCACCATGTCCAACACCCGGTCGAAGCTGCGACCGTCCTTCGGGCCGCGCCAAGCGGCGCCCATACAGAATCGCGTCGCACCCGCGTCGCGCGCACATGTCGCAGCGGCGAGGACCTCGTCGACTTCCATGAGGGGGACGGATTCGACCTTGCCGTGACGCGCACTTTGGGGACAATACGCGCAGTCCTCCGGACACCCGCCCGTCTTGATGGACAACAACGAACAAAGCTGAACCGCGTGGTCCCCAAACACGGAGCGGTGCACGGTTGCTGCGCGGTACACGAGGTCGAGCAGCGGCAGATCATGCAGCGCGCGGACCTCCTCGTGTTTCCAGTCCTGTCGAACGACCACGGCCAAGGCGACCTCCGGGCGCCGCTGCTAACACTCGGTCGTCAGGAGCCCTATCGTTACGGCCAATGCGATCAGGAGTCGCCACACCGCAAAGATGCGAAGGCCGTGTCCATCCAACCAAGCCACGAGGCCACGCACGGCCAACGACGCGCTGGCCCAAGAAACGACGAGGCCAATCAGAATCGGCTGGAGCCCGTAAGCGGCGAGCAACTCGTCGCCATGTTTGACGCCAGACCACGTCGTCGCAGCGCCGAGCGTGACAAATCCGAGGAGAAAGCTGAACTCAACGGAAGCCGCCTTGCCAAGTCCGGTCAACTGGCCGGCAAGAATTGTGGCAAGGCTCCGAGACGTGCCGGGCCACAGGGCGAGACATTGCGCGAGCCCGATGACCAAAGCCTGTCGGTTGCTCATGGTGTCCACCTGGTCGTCGCCGTGGCGCCCGTCGAGCACCAGAATTGCGACGGCCCCGATCGCCCAGGCGACGACGACCGGCCAAAGGCCGCCGAGCATGCTCTCCACCACGTCGTCAAACAAGAAACCGATCATGCCAGCCGGGACAAACGCCACCATCAAACGGACGAACAACTGGCGGCCCGCGGCCCCTCCCGTCAGGATTGTGCGCCAGCGATCCCCATAGGCCCCAAGCACTGCGAGAATCGCGCCCGCCTGAATGACGATGGCGTACGAAGTCGCCGCTGTACCCTCCATCCCCAGGAGGTGCTCCACGACGAGCAGATGCCCCGTCGACGACACCGGTAAGTACTCGGTGAATCCCTCGACGAGTCCAAGAATGACGGCTTCGAGGGCCGTCACCGACCCGAGGCCTGCTGTAGTAGCCCCATGAGTTGTTGTTCCCGCGCCCGCGTCGCCACCAAGGCGCCTTCCAGCTCGGTGATTCTCTGTTGAACGTCCAACAGCGCCCGCACCAGCGCCTCAGCGGCCTTCTCGCGTGGCAATGCTCCGGCCACGTTGGGCGAACCAGCCGCGGCGCCTGGCGGAAGGGTCGGCAAACGGCCCGTCGTAGCAGCCTGCGTGCCCACGGTTGAACGGCCAACCTGCACCGCAGCGACTTTGGATGGCGTCATGTCCGCGTCAGGAACGATCAAATAGCGAAACCCTTGCTCCGTGAGCGCGACCAGATCGGTCCAATCACCGCCCAACCGCAGGTCTGAGTCGGCCGGAATCCGCGCAAACGCATACTGGTGCTTCTGGCCGGAGGACAACTGGTGAACGAATCGACCGGCGCGCAGCAGGTCCAAGGCCAGTTGTTCCTCCTCGCCATGGTGAGTCGGCTCATTGTCCTTCTGGCCCGTACGCCGCAGAACGAAGCCTCCGAGCCCTTCTTTCATTTCGAAACGAAGGTCGAATGAACCCTTGTCCTTATCGTGGCGAATCCAAACGCGAAACGGTTCCATAGTCGACCCTCGTCAAACAGACGCTTGAGTATGTGCTCGGATGAACGCCGGCAAGCGGGGCACTACGGCCTCCACATGAGGACGGGCCGTTGCTCGAAGGCCGCGGTACGCACGAACTGTGGTGGGTTGCGATGATCGCTCGGCGCGTGCGTCAGTCACAGCAAGCAAGGCGTCTGCGACGCGTCCCGCGTTTTTTCGAAACCAAGCGTCGGGTTTCCCGTCGATATTCGCCTCGACCCACAACGGGTCCAATGCGGGAGCGAAATGAGGCAACAACGCCTCCAACGCGGACTCCACGAAGTCGGGACGCACGGAGCGCAAGGCACGCAAGGCGGCACGGAGGGCGAGGCCCGTCACTCCGCCTTTCGCGTGGACTTCGTCGTCCACCAATTTCGCGCCCGCCTTTGCCGCGGCCCGCCGACGGTGGGGCTCCTTCAGCGCATCGGCCAGCGTGATCATCCCTTCCTCGACGTCGCTCTCCTAGCCGATCGTCGCGCGCGCGTCCTGTTAGGCCCGCGGCGTGATCCGAGACCGCCTTCGCCCGCGCATTCGACCGTTGCTACTCCGATGGCTCGATTGGCTCGACCCGCCCGCGCCCGCAGTCGTCAAAGTGGAATCGACGCCCAATCCCGCCGCGAAAAAATTCACCCTTCGCCCGGGAATTCGGGTGGGTACCGCGCTTGACGGTCTGCCGATGGTCGCGTCGGTGTTCATGGCCGAGGACTTCGTTACGGTTACAAAACGCGGCGACGCACAGTGGGAGGAAGTCGAGGCAGCCGTGTCGCGCGCGCTAGACGTCTCCCGATGATGTGGTTGTTGTGGTTGGCTTGCGGAACCGTCGCCCCACCCGCTCAGCCCTTTGTAGAAGTCATCGTCGTACGCGGGGACACCCTGGGCAAGTTGGCGCGCGCGCACAACGTCACTGTCGTGGAGCTACAAACGTGGAACGGACTTTCCACCGATGTCATTGAGGTCGGCCAGGTTCTTCGGTTGATTCCGGGTAACGGTCCATCGCCTCGACAGGGTCGCACACGTCGACCTGCCGCGGTTTCAGCCGGTCCCGGCGTGGACGAGGCCTTGATGATGCCAACTGCGCGTCCCTGCTTGGCGGCCCCCACCGCCGACGGCCTGGCGGACGAAGGAATCGCCGTCAGTCAAGGGCTAGACGCCGGCGCAGCGGATCGCGCGCTCGATGCATTCGTGGGCCACACGCTCCGATGCGCCGACCCGGACGCCGAACCCCCGGAAGGGGAAATCGTCGTCGAATTGGTGGTGGGTTGCGACGGCGTCGTGGACTCCGCCGTGGTCGTGGGCGGTCGTTGGCCACAAGCGCAGGGGAATTGCGTTGCGAACGTTCTGCGACACACACCCATGCCAGTGCACGATTTGCCCGACGGCGACGCGCTCCGGTATCCGGTCCGGTGGACTCGCTGATCACAAAATGGGTTCGACTTCCGTACCTTCAGGTACTGCCTCCGGCGCTGCCTCCCGCCTTTTCTGTTTGCCCTTCTTCTTCGCGAGCCGGGGGTCCATGCCACGGAGGTCGAGCCGTACGGAGCTCACCTGAGGTTTCACCTCAAACGAGGCTCGATAGCTGCCCCATACGAGCGAGTAGTGCCCGCCTGGCAACAACCCGTCAAATAAGCAGGTGGCGCCCAGCACTGAGGCCGCGAACTCAATGGAGCGCCGCTGCTCCGGGTGGAACGGCAGCGCCTCGATGTCCAGGCTCGCGTCAAGGGTTGGATCGCACGCCAAGGACACGCGGCCGAAGTGTACGTCGATATCCGACAACCAATCAACGACCTGCCTGTCTTCTTGCTGGGTCAACGCAGACGCCAAGCGGTTCCTAGCAGAAGAAACGTCACCTGAAGCCCGTGCGGAATGTGCGCCGGCTACCCAGGTGTCGAACGAGGGTTCCACGCCCGTCGCTTCCAACGCCTTGAACATGCGCTCGACCCCGGCCCAAGCGTTGCGCTGGGCCAGCTTTTCGATCTCCTGGCTGAGCCGGACCGCTTCCGCTTGGGCGTCTTCCATTGGCGACGCTACCGCAACGCCCAGGCGAAGGAGGAAAACCCACATGCGCGAAAACGACCCGCGAGGTCGCAGTGGCTATCCGCGCAACGCCCGAAACGCTTCGTAGCTATTGGCACCCATCAGCGGGTTCGATCTGCGTACCTCAGCCAACGGGGCGCTCGGCTTGTTTCCGTAGTCATGGCCGGGGTACAACACGAGATCTCCTGGCAGCGCCGCAAGCCGTTCGGTCAGCGTTCGATACATCTCATCAACGTCGCCCCCGGGCAGATCTACCCGACCACAGCCCTGGAGAAACACGGTGTCGCCGCTGATAAGTGCGTTCCGGCACCGAAAACATTGGCTCCCCTTCGTATGCCCAGGTGTGTGCAAACACTCGATCTGCACCGATCCGACTGAGATCTCGGTGCCGTGGTCCACCAAGGTCAGCGCCGAAGGCGCAACGCCGGTGAGTTCAGCCACCCAGGCGGCGTCCTCCCGGTGCACCCAAACGCGACAGCCTGAGGTGCGTTCCAACAGAAGCGCGATGCCCTGCACGTCGTGCCCATACATCGGGCCCCCAACATGGTCTGGATGCCAATGAGAACACAACGCCCCAACCACCCTCATCCCGTCGGCAGCAGCGACGTTGAGCAGGCCGTCGATGTCCCACGCTGGATCGACGGCGACCGCTTCCCCGGTTTCCGAATCGCCGATCAGGTACACAAAGTTGTCCATCATCGTGGCGACTCGGTCTCCAGCCGCGAAGTCGCGGCCGCCCTTGAGCTGGCGGAAGTAGAGCATGTTGGTCACCCCAAGGTCGGATAGCTCGCTCCCATGGATCGCGAAATCACAGCAGTCTGGAGACGCTTGGCCGGCGGTCCGGCCGTGCTCCCTTCGCACGACGAGTTGCGCGCCGTCGTCCTGCACGCGGGGGGCGACGACCTTGTGCAGCTTGTTGTCCAAGGCACTGAGAAGCGCCATCCAGACGCGGTACTCGCCGCGATTGCGCTGCCCCGACTGGGCCTGCTTCCGGCAGACATGGAGCCGCTTAGCCGATTCATGAACGACGCCATCGGCAGCAGTCCAGACGACGCGGGCCTGGCGCTGGCGCTGGCGAGTTTTGCCCCCATCACGGTTCGGGCGCTTCAAGCCGCAGTGGCGCCAGGCGCCGACCCCGCCTTGGCAGCGCCGGTCGTGCTCAAGTACGCCGAGCAGGTAGGTCGTCTCGATTCCGCGGCGGCCGACGTGGCGTCGGGTCTCGACCTCGACCAGGACCTCGGCGCTGTACTTCAGCTGCTCGGGGTTCCCCACTTTACCGTGCGTGAGGGCCGACCCTCGCCCGAAGTCTCAGCACAACACGGCGCGTCTGCCGCCGGCGCCGCCCTGCCCCCGCTTCGCATTCACGCTCACGGCGCCCTGCGGCACCAAGTTTCTGCGTGGGTCCGCGCGCTGCTCGCCGACACGCCAGGACCTGCCGCTGCCCTCCTGCGCGCCGCAGCAGCTCGCAACCTCGCCGTCGGCTTTGTCGCCTCAGCGGCCTGGCTCGCGTTGTACCGTCCGTCCGACGACCCAGTCCGCGACGTGTTGAACCGAAGCGGCAGTTACGACAGGATTCGATTTTCCGAAGCGCGTCGTGGACTCCGCCCAGCGCACGCCCCTGCCCTGCTTGCAAGCCTGGCGCACGACGAAGACTGCGCGATTCTCGCAGCAGGACTCGGAAGCGAACCGGCAGTCGCTGAGGCCCTCGTTCGTGCCTACCTCAAGGAAGGTGACGAGCCGACGGGGCGCTGTGCGGCGGCCGTCGTTTCCGCCGTCCCTGACCTGCTCGATCAAAGCCTGAAGGACCCTTCCTCCCTCGTCTCCGCTCTGTACCTCGCCGCCTTCGTTCCCCGCGTCGCACCCCTGATCTCTGGCCTTGCTGTGCCCGTCGCCCACACTGCGCGCCATCATTGGGCGCTCGCCGCACACTTTCCGAACGACCCACGCCTCGACGCGGCCTCCGCGCTCGCGCCCGCGACCGCATCCCTGCGTTACAGCGCCGCCCGCTCGGATTGACCCCGCAATTCGAGCTCCGGAGGGTCAAATGGGCCGCGGAACGAGCCGCCGAACGGCAATTCGTGTCCTGAACTCTCAAGCCGCCGAGGGAACCCGCGTGGAGGTGACCGGCTGGGTGCGCACCTCGCGATTCTCAAAGAACGTCGGGTTTGTCCACGTCGGAGACGGCAGCACACCGGCGACACTTCAACTCGTTCTGAAGCAGCCGGACGACCACCTCGTATCCCGTCTCGGAATTGGGGCCGCGGTGCGGGCAACAGGGTCCTGGGTGCGCAGTGTTGGCGCAGAGCAGGCCTTTGAGGTCGCGGTCGACCACATCGACATCGTCGGAGATTCCGACCCCGCCACCTACCCCTTGCAGAAAAAGCGGACAAGCCTCGAACACCTGCGAACCATCGCCCACCTCCGGTCCCGGACCAATACCCATCAAGCCTTGGTTCGTATTCGCAACGCGATGGCTTGGCAGATTCACCAGTTTTTTCAAACACGCGGCTTCACTTGGATTCACACGCCGATTATCAGCGGCTCCGATGCCGAAGGTGCCGGCGAATTGTTTACGGTTTCTGCGGGGGAAACACCGGAATCCTTCTTCAACCGCCGCACCTTTCTCACCGTGTCAGGCCAACTTCAAGTGGAGTGTTTCGCTCAGTCTCATACCGACGTTTATACCTTTGGCCCGACATTTCGCGCCGAAAACAGCAATACGCCGCGCCACGCAGCCGAATTCTGGATGATCGAGCCAGAAATCGCGTTTGCTGACCTGACAGATGTTATTTCGCTTGCGGAGGAGTTTGTTCGCACGGTCGGCGTCGGCACGCTGGAACAATGTGCAGACGATTTCGTGTTCCTTGACAAGTTCGTCGCCCCAGGCCAATTGGGGATGGTGCGAAAGGCGTTGGCAGCGCCCTTTGCTCAGGTCACTTACGAACAAGCTCAAGAAATCCTTAAATCGTCGGGCCGAACGTTCGAATACCCCATCGGTTGGGGCACGGCCCTACAATCGGAGCACGAACGATACTTGGCGGAAGTACATTTCGGCGGACCCGTATTTGTCACCCATTACCCCGTCGAACAAAAAGCGTTCTACATGCGTCTCGACGAGGACCAACGCACTGTTGCAGCCACCGATCTGCTTGTTCCCGGCGTCGGCGAGATTATCGGCGGAAGTCAGCGGGAGGAGCGGCTAGACGAACTCGTCACCCAAATGGTGCGCCGAGGCATGGATCCCGCTCACCTCGATTGGTACCTTGACTTGAGGCGGTGGGGAACCGTTCCCCACGGCGGTTTCGGCCTCGGCTTCGAACGCCTACTCATGTGGCTGACCGGCGTCAGCAACATCCGCGACACCATTCCCTTCCCTAGAACACCTGGACACGCCGAATACTAATTCGGCAAGCGAGATTCGAGACACGCCATGGCGCACCAGTACATTTATCAAATGCAGGGTCTGCGAAAGATCCTGGGCGACGGAACAGAAATCCTCAAAGGAATCTGGCTTTCCTTCTATCCAGGCGCGAAGATTGGCGTAATCGGCGCAAACGGCGCCGGTAAGTCCAGCGTCCTCAAGGTCATGGCCGGCGTAGATACGGATGTGCTCGGCGACATCTGGATCGACCCCTCCGTGCGTGTCGGCTACTTGGCGCAGGAACCGGATCTCGACGCAACGCTCGATGTCCGGGGGAATATCGAACTCGGCGTCGCCGCAACGCGCGCTTTGCTCACCCGATTCGAGGACGTGTCCAATCGAATGGGCGAGGACATTAGCGACGACGAAATGGACGCGTTGCTTACCGAGCAAGCCGACTTGCAAGACAAAATAGAAGCGGCCGGCGCGTGGGATCTCGATCGTACCGTAGACATTGCGATGGACGCTCTCCGCGTGCCACCTGGCGACCAGAGTGTCGCGACCCTGTCAGGTGGTGAACGTCGACGTGTGGCGTTGTGCCGTTTGGTGCTCTCCCGACCCGACATGTTGTTGCTCGACGAGCCAACCAACCACCTCGATGCCGAGAGCGTGGCGTGGTTGGAACGGTTCTTGCGAGAGTATCCGGGCACGGTAGTGGCCGTGACCCATGACCGATACTTCCTCGACAATGTCGCCGGCTGGATTTTGGAAATGGTCGACGGCAAAGGGATCCCGTGGGAAGGAAACTACACTTCTTGGCTTGAGCAGAAACTCAAAGGCGACGCGGAAGCCGATCGAAAGGCCAGTAAGAGCCGGGCGCTCATGCAGGAACTCGAGTGGGTCAAACTCGGGCAAGGGAAACGGCGGGACCGGACAAAGGCTCGGTTGACCCAATACGAATCCTTGCTGCAGCAGGTGGACGACGACGGATCCGAAGCGGGCAAAGCCGAGATTCGAATTCCCCCCGGGCCCCGTCTCGGAGACTTGGTCGTACGCGCAATTGGCGTCAAGAAATCCTACGACGACAAGGTCCTCTTTGACGACCTGAAGTTCGACCTCCCAAAGGGCGGAATCGTCGGCGTGATTGGACCCAACGGCGCAGGAAAGACCACGCTCTTCCGTCTCGTCAATGGCTCCGAAGTCTCGGACGGTGGCGAACTCTCGGTGGGCGATACCGTGCAACTGTCGTACGTGGACCAGAATCGCGATGACCTCAAAGCCGAGAAGTCGGTGTGGGAGAATATTACGGGCGGTACCGACCTCCTCCGCGTTGGCAAACACGAAATGAATAGCCGCGCCTATTGCGCCGCATTCGGGTTCAAAGGCACGCGTCAGCAGCAAAAAGTCGGGACACTTTCGGGAGGAGAACGCAATCGCGTGCACCTTGCCCGTTTGTTACAGACCGGCGGCAACCTATTGTTGCTCGACGAGCCCACCAACGACCTCGACGTGGACACCCTGCGCGCGCTCGAAGAGGCGCTCCTGTCCTTCGCAGGTTGCGTCGTTGTCATCAGCCACGATCGTTGGTTTCTCGACCGCATTGCCACCCACATCCTCGCATTTGAGGGGGACAGCCGAGTCGTCTGGTTCGAAGGCAACTATGAAGAGTACGAGCGGGACCGGCGCAAGCGGCTCGGGCACAACGCAGATCAACCGCACCGCATTCGGTACAAACCGCCCACGCGGTAGCACTGCGCGCTAAACTGACGCCGAGAGACGCCCGATGGTCCGGCCCTTCGTGATCCTAATCGCCCTCGTCATTCCCAGTGTTGCGCGCGCTGGCCTCGTGGTCACCGCGACGCCAGGGACCGACCTCCAACTCGCAGTGGACGCCGTTGGTGCGAACGGGACGGTCATCGTGCCACCCGGGTCGTACACCGGCTGTCTATTCGTCGGCAACGTGGAGACGATCCGCGTGGTGTCTACGGGCGGCGCGGCGGTCACTTCGCTCACGTGCGCCAACAGCGGTGCACGCGCCGTCCATGTGGACGGAAACCTGGAGTTGCGAGGCCTGACGCTCGCGCATAGCGGCACCAATGGCGGCATCGCCGTCGCCACGGGGACTCTGACCGCCATCGACGTAGACGTCCTTGGCGTGAACGAGGCGACCGTTGACGGCGCGGCATTGTGGGCAGACAGCAGCACGGTCACGCTCGTCGATTTCGGTGCGTACGGGACCGCAACGGTCGGCTACGGTGGCGCTATCCATGTAGACGACACCACCTTCGAGGCGTACGGACTCGACCTCGAGTACACACACGCAGACGTAGACGGTGGCGCACTTCATATCGTCAACAGCGGCACCACCCTGCGCGACGTCAACATTACCGGTGCGACCGCGACAACAGGCGCTGGTGTGCACGTCACCGGCGCGGACACCCTGTTGAACTGGACCGGCGGAAGCATCGTCGGCACCTACGCCACCGCGGCCGGCGGCGGGCTTTATGCCGCGTCCAGCGCCATTCTCAATCTTGTTGACGTGGACGTCGCTTCCAATGCCGCGGGCACCAAAGGCGGTGGTGTTGCAGTCGCGGGCGTCTCCACAACAACCACTTGGCGCGACTGCACGTTCAGCGCAAACTTTGCGGTCGAGCGTGGCGGCGGGTTTTACTCCCTGGCCGGCACGCACACCCTGCTCAACTCAGATTTTCTCGGCAACGTCGCGTCCGGTGTCTTCACGACCATCCTGGAGACAGGCGCCGGTATCTGGGTTGACGCTGGGACGATGAACACGAGCGATACCCTATTTGACACCAATGTGGCCCCCTACGGAGGGACGGGTGGCGCCATTTTCGCTGACGGCGGAACGTGGACCTCAACCCACGACACGTTCAATTCCAACGACGCCGGAAAGGGGGGCGCCGTCTATCTGGGTGGAGACGCACTCTCAACGACTCTGACCGACGTGACATTCACGAAAAACACTTCCACATCGGGCGGAGGCGGTCTGTACGCGGAGAACGGCGTCCTTTACACAGTTCTCGGGGCCACTGCGACGGACAATTCCACTGGAATAAACGGCGGCTTATTCTACCACGAGCAGAGTTCCACTGGCTACTGGTACGGACTTGTTGCCACGCTCAATCATGCCCTCAACGGCGGGGTGGGTTCGGGCGACAAGTTGTCGTATACCAGTGTCGTCGCAAGCACCCTCTCTGCAAACTCCTCAGATTTCAACGGAGGGGCACTGCATTTCTCTTCGGCGGTGGACTCTTTGGCGGGGTCGCTTGACGTTCAAAGTACGACATTCACAGAAAATGTTGCTGCCAATCGCGGTGGCGCCGTGTACAACCAGAAGGGTTCCGTCTACCTAAATGGCAGTTGGATCAACGGCAACTCGGCTGTCTGGGGCGGCGGCCTCGCAACAGAAAATATCGAGTTCGTCAGCGCAACCCACATGAGTTTTTGCGCGAATTCTGCGTCCTTCGGCGGCGCTGTTCACCTGTCGAACAATGACGGACCCCGTTACTTCAACAATACGCTATTCCAGGAAAACTTCGCCTATTTCAACGGAGGTGCGCTCGTCGATTCCGGCCGAGAGGCCGTAGGGAGCGACGCTTGGACCTTCCTCGACTACATTACGGCGGCCGGAAACGAAATGTGGTACGGCAACCACGACGGATTCGATTCCGACGCGAACGCCCTCAACGACAGCGAGCTTCAATTCACCGAAAGCGTGTTGGTCTCCAGAACCAAGTATGATTCCGTCCTTTCTACCTCTCCGGACGCGCCTTCATTCCCCTGGCTTGTCGACTATTACGGCACCGCTTTGTGGAATGCGGGTGGAACTCCGATCTACAACGTTCAAGATTGGACCAACATATTTTCCAACTACGATGACTCCGACCCCCTACTTCTGGGGTGGTCAGACGCCGGCAAGTGCGGCGTAGAAAATCTCGACTCAAGCGCCAGCACCCACTTGGGCGGCTGGCTGGGCGGGCAGAACGGCGCTGGCATAGGGGCCGGCGCGGGACTGTTTACTGCCGGACTCTGGGACGACGGGGACGCCGACGGGTGGAGCATTGGCGCCGGTGATTGTTCCGATAGCGAGCCGGGTCGGTTCCCATTTGCAGTTGAAATCAAAGGGAACGGGATCGACGAGGACTGTGTCGCCTGGGATCCGACGGACGTGGACGGTGATGGCTTTACGGAGTCAGACTGCCTTGAGGGCGACGTCGTATGGTCCCCCGACTCGGTCGACGTGCCTTATGATGGTCGGGACCTGAACTGCGATGGCGAAGACGACGACGTCGACAGGGACGGCGTGCCCTGGCCCGAAGATTGTAATGACGGCGACCCCACAATTTCGTCGAAATCTGTGGAAATCCCTTACGACGGAATCAATCAGTCGTGCGACGCTCTAGCCGACGCCGATGTGGACGGTGACGGGTCCACGTCATCCTCCTGGGGCGGCTCGGATTGCAACGATGCAAACGGCACCATTTTCCCTGGCGCGGCCGACGCGCCCTACGACGGACTTGATACCGATTGCGGAGGCGGGTCCGACTACGACGTGGACGGTGACGGCCATGAGGCCATCATCGGCGACGACTGCGACGACGACAATGCAGACGTATTTCCGGGCAATCCAGAGGTGCCCTACGACGGGGTAGACCAGGACTGCGCCGGCGGCGACCTCACCGACGTGGACGGCGACGGCTTCGACGCCCTACTGACCGGCGGCACCGATTGCGACGATAACAATCCAGCAATCTGGCCAGGGGCACAGGAATTACTCGACGGACTCGACAACGATTGCGACGGTATCGCCGAGCCCGACACTGATGAAGACGGCATTATCGACGTTCACGAGGAGACGTGGGGCACGAATCCTCTCCATCAAGACAGCGATGTGGATGGAATTTCGGACGGAATCGAATGGGGCGACCCACTCGCGGCCCCCATCGACACCGACGACGACGGCGCCCCGGACGTCCTTGACACCGACAGCGACAACGACGGGCTTACCGACCTTTCCGAATGGCCTTTGGAGTCAGACGGCGACGGAGTCTACGACTTCCGTGACGCGGATGACGATGGAGACAGCGTCACCACCCGCGATGAACTCGACGAAGGGGCGAATCGCGACACGGACGACGACGGAATTCCCGACCATCTTGATACCGACAGTGACAACGACGGGTCGAGCGATGGCCGTGATCCGCAACCCCTCAACGACGGTTCTGATGGCAGCGTTCAGCCCCCGAAGTCGTCCACAGATTACGGGTTTGGACTAGGGTGCTCGACGTCGGGCGGGCCGCCTGCGCTGGCGTTGTTGGGCGTCGTTGTCGTCGCAGGGCGCCGCCGCCGTCGGGCGCCGTAGCGCGCCTACTGCATTAGAATAAACAATGCGCCCGCAATTGCGACACCCACCAGGGCTGCAACCCAAAACCATAGGGGAATATTTCCGTCTTGCTCTGCAGTGAAACTGGGGGCGACCGGCGGTGCTGGCGTTTTCGTCGCCGGGTCGGTGAGCGCCGGTATTTCTGAATGTAAGGATACTGTTCTCGCGTCGGGTCGCACCGGAGCGAAAGCGACGTCCGTCGGCGGAACCATGTCAACCGTCGATTCGTCTGTCTTCTCGGGCACGGGCGCGACAACAGAAAGCGACTCCACGTCCACCGACGCCAATTCGGGAAGGTCGTCGGCTACTGCCAACGATCCGCTTCCACTCTGGTCCGTCGGGTCGTCCTCGGACATTTCTTCTCGATCCGCTACGGTCTCAGCGGGCGGCGTTCGGGGCTCACCCGTCAATTCCGTCGCGAGATCTGGCGTCATGTCGGGCAAGAGAATTGGCGCTCCGAGGTCCACCAGCACGTCGCGAATTGCGTAAGTCAGCGAGGCGCAGTCCTGGTAACGGTCGGCGGGCGCGACAGAAACCGCCCTTCGAAACATGGCGAGCAGGGATTCTGGGAGGTCCACGAGATGCAATTCAGGTAGGGGCTCGGACACGCGAGGAATCGCATCCAACACCGTTCGGGCGTCCGAGGCGTGGCGACCTGTCAACAAGAAATGGAGGATCAATCCGAGACAATAGATATCGCTCTGTACCCGTAGCGCGTCGACTCCATCGAGGTGCTCCGGAGACGCGTAGCGTGGCGTCGCCACCACGGCCGGACGGCCATTGAGCACCACGGGATGCGCGATCAACGCAACAGTCCCAAAGTCTGTGACCTTCGGAACCCAGGAACTGGGGTCGCGTACATCTCCGTCGATCAGCACATTGTCGGGCTTGAGATCGCCGTGAATGATGCCCCGGGCATGCAGATATTCGACGCCTTGAACAATCGCCATGAACAAACGCATCGCGGCGACGGCAGGCAACCCCGTCCCGTAGTCGCGCGAGATGATTTTCTCAACCGTCTGCCCACCGGGTACGAGGTCAAGGACCAGCGCGATCCGCCCCTCATGTTCGACAAGCGCACTCGCGCTCAACACGTGCGGGTGTTTCAATACCTCGCCAACCAGACCCTCTTCGTTGAACCTGAGGCGCCAGCCTGCGTCGGCGTGCAGCGCCTCGTGGAGCACCTTGAGCGCTACGCCTTGCGGGTAGCGGGCATGCGTCGCCGCATACACGTCACCCATACCGCCCGATGCGATGAGTCCCTGAACCGTCCATTCACCAAACGTCGCGCCGGCAGGAAGACGTCCCATTCGATTCGTTATCCCGCTCGTGGTCCCAGGTCAGTTTGCCGACGCCCTTACCTGCCCGGAAGCCGGAAACTAATGTGCAACCCGCCGCCTGGCGCATCCGACACATCGAGCGTTCCTCGGTGCCGCACCAGCACCCGCCGCGCCACTGCGAGGCCAAACACCGTCGTTGGAAGTTTCATCCGCCGAAGCGCCACTGCGCCGTCCACCTCGAACAGCTGATCTCGAACGGATTCAGGCACCCCGGGTCCCGGAACATGGACCTGAACCAAGACCCCGTCCTCGCCCTTCTGGGCCTCCACGACGACGGGCTGCCCGGGCTCCGCCATGCGTCGGGCCGTGAACAAGATGTCCGTGACAGCTTGCACGAGGGCCACCCGGTCCCCGGACGCGGGGAGGCTCGGAAAATCATGGACCTCCACACCCCGCCGCAGCGCCGGTCGCGATGCCGCCTCCCGCACAATGGGACCGAGGTCCAGCGGGAACCATGTGGGGTCCTCAATGTCGCTGTCGATCCGGCGCAAGGCTGCGAGGCCCTCAATCGTGGCCGACGCGAGGTCCAACGCCTCCCGCATGTCCAACACATCGCGGGCCGTCTCGGGATCGTCGCCCCCGTTCATCAGCTCAACCAGCATTCGAATCGCCGTGAGCGGGCTATTGAGGTCGTGCAGGAAGATTTGAAGCAACTCCCCGTCCACTGGAGCCCTCGCCTTACGCCTCAGCGATTCCAATCCTGCCTCTCCAGCCTAGTATAACGCTAATAGAACCCGTTCTAGTGTCAAGGATGTCCCCCATTCGTAGCAAGTCCCGCAACAGGCCCTCCCGAGCTACTGTCCGCCACATACGACATCAACGCGAACAACAACGCTGCCACCGCCGCGGCGCCCAACCGAAAGACCATCGCCCTTGCCCACATCTCGGACGGCGAATGGGTGGCAGAACGCAACCCACGGTCCACCCAGAACCACAGCGGAACACTACAGCCAAGCAGCGTCGGTAACCAGCCCGCCAGGACCAACACGAGGCCCCCGCTTGCCGCGACTGCCAAGCAGATCCGGGCCGCTGCGATAGCGGCCCTCGGTCCGCCGGTGGCGACCAAGGTGCGGTCTCCTCGTGAACGATCTTCGTCTTGTTGAAACGCCTGCGCCACAAAATACATGGAAAGCACGCCGATGCCCGAGAACACCCAGATCAACACCGTTCTCGGCCCGACGGTCGGACCTACCACGGCGTAGCCCACGGCCGGGGAGAGGAGCCCGTACCCCAAGAAATTCACCAATGGGCCCAGAAATGGGTGTCCCTTCCAGGCGATTTTGGAATGGGAATAACCAACGGCCAACAACGCGGAAACGGCCGCGCAAGAAGCGGCCCACGGACCCACGCTGGCCGCCAACAACACGGAAGTGACCAAAGCGATCAAGGCTGCAGGAACGGAACCGCCGCGACCCGGCTCGCCGAACAGCACGGGTCCCTCGTCACGGTCGCGCGCCGCATTCCACCACAACGTTCCCGAATGTAATGCCGTCCACGACAGCAAGACCATCACCAGGCCCCAGGCTGATGTGAGCGGCAGCGCAGACTCCCAATGCGCCCACCCGTACCCAGCCAGAACCAACAGGAGGACAAATGGAAGCAGCCTGGGTCGCGCCGCCGAAATCAAACCAATGAGGGTCACGGTTCGACCGCACCCGAAACCGGCAAACTGCCTACTCCGCGCTGTCCGAGGAACTGGCGCAGCCCGTCACGACCCTCGTTGAGGGCGGCGATTTCCGCGGCCGTGAAGGGTTCGTCGCTGGGTTGCACGACCGCGCGAACGAAGGCTTCGATCGCGTCGCGAACTTGATCACCCCACGGCGTGTCTGTGCGGGTGTACCACCACGAGCCTATGGCCGCGCGCCGACTCAGCGCATCTGCCAGGAGCACTTCCCCGCTGATGGGCTGGCCCAAGTTCCAACAGGCTTCGAGGAGCTCCGGTACTTGCTCCACCGTGTGGGTTGTCGCCCGATCCGCGATGCGATCGTTCCAAGCGGTGACGAGCGGTCCGGTCGCGACGACCAGGTCTGTTTGGGCCGCATGGAACTTGTTCTCCGAGATGACTGCACCTCCTGCTCGGACGCACAAGAAAGGCCAGACCACACACATGGCCCACGCGCCAGCCGAATTCCTCGCCATTCCAGGAAGCACGGATCTCCCCTCGACGCGCAGGGGCTCGCGACGCACAAACATCCACCCGCTGTCGTCAAGGATGATCCGCCCCTTCCACGGGCTATCTTCGTGCCGGTACACCGTACTGCCGTTCCCTCTTCGCCGCATGAGCGTGTACCCCTCGTCGAGCAGTTCGGTAATGACCTCTTCACGTGCGGCGTCCACCGCATCTCCCCACACAACGATCTCGGTGTCGACCTCGATTTCGGGCTCTGCCGCAAACGCTAAGGTGACGATTAGGGCGACCAAGGCCCCACCGGCGGTTGTCCGACATGTTGAAGGAACAGCAAGGCTTGTTCGTGATCAGCCATTTCGGCGACGTCCAGCCTCGGATGAGTGTCCAACAAACCACCGGTCGTCAATACGACCCAATGGTACCCCGACCCACGGTCACGACAAACAACCCAACGCCATCCCGATTCAACTGGGAGGGCCACGCGCCCCCACAAGTCCCGGGTCCATTGGGCGTCGAACCTCCACGCGCCTTCGCGGTCGCATAAAAATGCCGCCGGCGGCCCGGTGTGAGCGAGAGCGTCATCGAATGGAGAGGCGAATCGAGTCATCGTCCGTTCAGTGCCCAGTCGTAAGGATTCCACGATGGCGCGACTGTTCCCGCTAGCACCGCCGTGACCGTAGCACTGTCGCCGTGGGCTGCGATGAAACGCAGCGCACCGGACTGCGCGGCGTCCGCCAGCGGTACGACGCCGCCTGGACTGTCGAAGTCTGCAGCGTACCACCTAAAAATCTCCGACAACGCAAGTCGACCGCCGCTCCGATCCACCGCATTGCTCGCGACCCATCGACGGGAGGCCGTATCCAACTGGGAGTTCAGGTCCTGCGGCACCACCGGCCTCGGCGGTAGCGGAGCACAACCGCGCGCCGCACAGTTGAGCACCGCGTGGATTCTCCCGTCGACGATGGGGCGAAGCTTGTCGTTCTCGATCTCGTTCAACGTGTAGGCTTTGCCGCCCACCGTGCACCGCGCCACATCCCACGTCTTGCCGCCGTCCAGATCTTTAATCGACGTCAGGGGTCGGTGGTCGAGGACCAACCGTACGGTGCACGCATTGTAGGCGTTCACCCAAACGGCGACCTCCGTGTCGTGGCTCAAACCGACCATCGGCAGGGAGGCCACATCGTCCAGGTACAACGTGAGCAGGGTGCGCCGCGTCTCTAGAACCCCATAGTTGACGCTAAGGCCGTTCACAGCACCGTCGAGAAAGGTCCTCAACACCGTATGCTGGTGATCGAACCCCGACTCGCTCGCCAACGCCATGCGCAACACCCACCACATCGGAACCTCCGACCCCGGCCTATCCCCGACCGCCGCGATAGCGCGCGCAACCAAAAAGCGAGGAGCGACGGATGCCGACGATCTACTCTGTAGAAGGCGGGTTGGTCCTCGACTCGCGTGGCAACCCCACCGTGGAGGTCGAGGTCACGTTGGACACGGGTGACGTTGGGCGCGCCGCCGTGCCGTCTGGCGCATCCACCGGTACCCATGAAGCCACAGAGCTGCGTGACGGTGGGCCTCGTTGGAACGGGAAAGGCGTCGACCGGGCTATCGCCGCCGTCAACGGCGAAATTGCCGATGCCTTGGTGGGCTTACCGGCGATTGAACAGGCCGCCGTAGACCGAATCCTTGTTGCGCTCGATGGGACCCCAAACAAGAGTCGGCTCGGCGCAAACGCCATCCTGGGCGCCTCCCTTGCTGTTGCAAAGGCCGCGGCCGGGGCGCTTGGTCTGCCTTTGTATCGATACGTCGGCGGTCCGAGCGTCACGACGTTGCCCGTCCCTATGCTCAACATTCTCAACGGCGGTGCCCACGCCGACAACAACGTCGACATCCAAGAATTCATGGTCATGCCGGTCGGCGCAACGAGTTTTGCCGACGGTCTGCAGATGGGCGTCGAGATCTACCACGCGCTCAAGAGTGTGCTCAAGAAACGAGGTTTGGTGACCGCCGTGGGCGACGAGGGCGGGTTTGCTCCAAACCTGGCCAACAACGAGACTGCGCTCGAGTTATTGTGTCACGCCTCTCGGCAGGCGGGCTTCGAACCCGGGAAGGACATCGTGCTCGCCCTGGACGTGGCCGCCACCGAACTGCTGGGAACCGACGGCAAATACCACCTTGCCGGCGAGAACAACGCCGCGCTCACCAGCGACCAACTCGTCGCCTGGTATGTGCACCTGGCGGATTCCTGGCCGCTGTTGAGTATCGAAGACGGCATGGCCGAAGACGATCGAATGGGCTGGAAACAGCTCACGGACGCGCTCGGCAAGCGGATCCAAATCGTCGGCGATGACCTATTCGTCACCAACCCGACCCGGTTGCGCGAAGGAATCAAGGATGGGCTGGCGAACAGTGTGCTGATCAAGGTGAACCAAATTGGCACGCTGACCGAGACGCTCCGAACGGTTCAAATTGCCCATCGGGCGGGCTACACCACCGTCATGTCGCACCGATCCGGCGAGACCGAAGACACAACCATTGCCGACCTCGCCGTCGCCACCGAGTGCGGACAGATTAAGACGGGTGCCCCGGCCCGTTCGGACCGCGTGGCCAAGTACAACCAGCTCCTGCGAATCGCCCGGGAGTTGGGTGTAGACGCCGCGTACCCCGGCCGGTCCGCCTTGCGTCGATGACGCCTCGAATCGCGGTCCCGTCGGACCTGAACGCCCTGTTGGATGCGTGGGAACAACTCGTGGACGCGGGCACCAGCGCAGAACCCCGATTCGTTCGGGCCCCAGACGCTCGCGAGCCCATGCGCGTATGGGTTCAGCACAGTTGGCTTCGGCACCTTCCGTTCCCCCGATGCTGGGTGGTCGACGGACCCGGTTATTTGCACGCATTCATCGCCGGATTTCCCTTGGAGCCCCTTCCTGTCATCACCCTCCCCCCCACAGCCCGAATCGGTGACTTGTGGGTTCACCCGGACCAGCGACGGAGCGGGGTGGGCACAGCCCTGGTCCAGGCGTTTTTCGAGGGCGCACGCGCCGCTGGTTACCCAACGCTTGAGGTCGGGACGTTGGCGAACGACGCCCGGGCCACGTCGTTCTGGCGCGCCCAGGGATTTTCCGACTGGCAAGTGACGTTTCGACGAGACGGCAAATCGCAGGCCCGCTAGCGCAACAGACCCTATCGGGCCCAGACTGCGAGCAACTCGTCCCAATGCGTCGCTTCAGCCCATGTCGCGCCCTCTCCCCGGCCATACAGGCGGGTGTACTTGGAATTGTACCAAGGGTCGCCGAAAATGCTCAAGCCGCTCGCGAAGGCCATCGGACCGTTGGTGTAGTTCGCAAGAATCGCCTCATCCAGCGCCACGGTCAGGTCGTCGCCGGCGGCGGCGAGGGAAGGCTTCGGATCGAGAGATAAGTTGGCGGCAAGGTCACCGAGGTCCAGCCACCAATCTTCGTAGGCGCCGTCGAGGCCTCCGGTTTGGTTGGCCGCAAAACGCACAGCTGCATTCGACGCAGGATCCGCAAGTGCGAGAACCGCGACGGCATCGATGGCGACTGCCAAATCGTCCATTTCCGCCAAGTCTACCGCCGAAAAAGTCACTTCCAACCCGGCGCCGGCGGCGGAGTAGGCCAACGCATCGGCAAAGCCGGCCGCGTCCATGGACGGATTGGCCAGCAACTCTGGAATCGCCAAATCGTATTGCAACCCGGCCCCCCCAACGGTGGAAGCCGAAGCCGTCATGGTCAACGCATGCGACCTGAGGACGTGCCCGACCTCCCAGGCGCTCATGTTGCAGGCATCAAATGCGATGACGTCAATCGGACCGACCGCCGCAGTGTGGGCCGCCAATGCGGCGTCCAACTCACCCCTCGCGACTGAGATCGAAGATCCTGACGTGTCGTCCGAGGCAATGGCACCATTCACCGCGATGTCCCAACCGGAGCCGTGGTCCCAAAGGACCAGTGCCAAATGGTCGGACGGGTAGTTCGCGTCTACCCAAAGGATGAAATCGGCCAGTGTTGCCGCGTCGCCGGTGTCGAGCTCGCCGAGGTCCTCGACGACGGGGCTCTTCACCACGCCATCCACCCCGTCCGCCTCAATCTCGTAGCGTCGCGTTCCGGTCCAATCGCCATCGCCGACGGCGTAGTCGGGCGACCGATCCGCCTGCGCCACGACGTACACATCGTCGGAAGACCCACCCCGTTCCAATTCGTCGAGGTCGTTCATCACGTACGTCTCGAGATCGTTGTCACCAGCGATATAGACAGCGACGGTCCAGGCCCTGCGCTCGTCGGCCGCGATGGGAAGCCGGGTCTCCGATTGAACAGCATCGACCTCGGTAGGCTCCTCCAAGGCCGCTTCGACGCCGTGCCCCACCGAGCTGGAGTTTAGATCAGCGCAGGCCAGAAACAACCACATCGTACCCCCAAAGACAACACGACTCGCTGCGTACGATAGCACGCCAAACCACCGGCCGGGCGAGAAAGCGCTTGCGCGCCGCCGTTTCGCGTTAGTAACGCGCGCTCACTGGAGATCAACATGAAAAAAATCGTTCTTAGCGTCGCTGGCGTCGTAGGTGTGGGTCTGTTGGGCCTATGCGGATTCATCGCGATGCAACCGGCCAGTTTCAGCGTCGAGCGGACCGCGACTATCGCGGCGCGCCCTGATGTCGCCTTTGCCTTGGTGCAGGACTTTCACCAATGGTCGCGCTGGTCGCCATGGGAGAAAATGGATCCCACGATGGCGAAGACCTTTGACGGTGCGGAAGCAGGTGTTGGCGCCATCTATTCCTGGAAGGGCAACGACGAAGTCGGCACTGGCAAGATGACGATTGAGTCCGTCACCGGCCCGACCAACGTCGCCATCAAACTCGAATTCCTTGAGCCGTTTGCGGCCACGAACAGCACCGTGTTTGCCTTCGCTCCCGAAGGACAGGGTACACGAGTGACATGGTCCATGACGGGCGAAAACGATTTCATGGGCAAGGCGATGTCGCTCGTCATGAATATGGACACCATGGTGGGTGGCGACTTCGAGCGGGGCTTGGCAAATCTGGGCACCGCGGCCACAGAAGACGAAGCCAAGAAGGTCGCCGAGGAAGCCGCAGCTGCTCTCAAAGCCGCTGAAGAGGCTGCCGCGGCCGCCGCGCTTCTCGCAGACCCGAACGCTGTCCCGGTTGTAGCACCCGCAGCCCACTAAGGCCGCGGGCCTGGGGGCCTTCGAACCCGATCATCCTCTCACAAGGAGAGGATGATTTCCTGCAGCAGCGCCGCCATGTCGGAAGTCGACTGGCGTTCGTTGTGGAACGACGTGTACAACACGGTCCCCTCGCCGTCGTGCAGCCGCGTGGCCAATGGCCCGTGCTTGCCGACTGTGCTGAACATGCCCTTGTAGATGTCGAAGTCGGCCTCGAGCAGAACTTCGCCGTTGGCTCCCAGCATGGGCACCCACGCATCGAGGTCGAAGTTGATCGTGGCAGAGGTGCTGCCAAGCAAGTCGGCCATGGCGGTGTCCACCACGGTTGCAGTGACCTCCATCGCAACGCCCACGAACGCGTCGCCCAGAAGGGCGTCATCGTTCACGAAGTCGTGCTCCGCCGGGTAAGCCGCCTCGACGAGGTAATAAGCCCAGTCCGAAGCGTACACGGAGCCACCACCCTGGACATACTCCACGAGGTTGGCTCCGATCTCACCCTGCCACGTCGTCCAATCAAACGTCATCCCGCAGTTGAAGAAGATAATGTCGTAGGTCGCCAGTGCCTGAGGATCCCGGAGCAGGTCAATCGCCTCCTGCCCGTTGCCCACGCCGACATACGTGTCGTAGTTGAGGTCGAGGTAATCGAGCACCGTGCCGATATCGTCGTACTCGCCGGTCACGACGGCAATCGTCGTGTCCCCTTGCTCCAGCGCAATACATTCCTCAATCGCCATCTCCGCCGTGTCTCCGGGTTTGACATTGACGGTAAACGAAGCCGAGAATGAGCCCTTGAGGATCTCGACCGTCCAATGGCCCTCAGGCACATCTTTGATCAAGAACCGGCCGTCTCCGTCGGTGAGATCCACCGATGTGCCCAGGTCGTGGTTGATGAACGCCTTGGCGCCGGCCACCCAGTCATTCGTTCCCGGCGCACAGACCTGACCTGTGACCGATCCGAGTTCCACGTCGGGTGGCACGTCCTCGGGGACCGGCGGCACCTCGGGTTCGGCAATCAACACGTCCGGCACCTCAGGGGCGGCAATGTCGTACTCCGAGCAAGCCATGACCAGCACACAACTCAGGATGGCGCGCACGCGTACCTCCGCCCGCCCACGAGCAAGAACTGGTCCACCAAGAAACCGCGCTGATTGCCTGTGTTTCTCCGCGCATGCGGCAAATTACCCCCATCGCACCCCGGCCGAAGCCGCCGCGGCGCAGAATCTGCCCCGTCACCGGAACCGCTTTGCCGCCGAGCAATGTCGTGGTACGACTGCGGCCGGTTCAGTTCAACGCTTCCCTGGGGTCCTCATGTGTTCCCTCATGTTCGCTCTTGTCAGCTCCCAGGCCGCATGGGCACAAGCCGTGCACACCGATTCCCCGATTTACGACACGTCCGACGTCTTGGTCGCGACCTATTCGGACATCGCAGACAGCGGCCTCGGAACGTTTATCGCAATCGCCAGAACGGATATGCCGGACGATGAATATTCGTGGTGGTATGCGATCCCCTATGGCCACGACGGAGACAAGACCTTTGATCACCTGCCCGTAGGCAACCACCTCGAACTGCGTGTCTACAAGGATGCATTTCTCGAAATCCTCGCGCGGTCGGAAGAATTCGAGGTGAACAACGCAGTCGGCGTCGTGTCCTCCGTGGATTCGGACAAGAATAACTACACTCCTGGCGAAGACTTCATTTTCACTTGGGAAGGCGCCCCTGGTTACTATTACGACTGGTTGGGCGTCGGAATTGCCGGCGGAATCGGCACGGATTATCTCGCTTACGGCTACACACTCGGAGAGTATTCGGGGACGATGGCTTGGTCCGAAATGGACCACAGCGCCGGAGGTGTGGACGACCTTCCTCCAGGCGAATACGAAATCCGAGGCCTCGTCAACGACGCTTATGACCAATTCGCCGAGAATACGTTTACCGTCGCTCTCCCTGACGGTTGGCCCTCCACAGTAACGACCGACCGCACGCTCTACACGCCCTCAGACCCGGTGGAAGTCTGCTGGGTTGGGGCGCCAGGGAATCTCACCGACTGGGTCGGAATCGCGAAGCGAGCCCTCCCAAGCACCGAATTGTACTCCTATACAGACGTGAATGGCAATCCCCTTTGGGATTATACCGACGGGGCCCTCTCAGGTTGCGCGACGTTCACCGCGGATAAGATTCTCGGCCAATACGCGGCGCGCGCTTTCGAAAACGACACCTACATCGCATTTGCCAACCAGGACCTATTCACCGTCAATTTCGAGCCCGCCGACCCCGCCGTCATTCCGAGCGGAAGTCTCTCAGCGGATCTCGCCGATTTCCATAGCGGAGAGCCCATCGAGGTCACCTTCGAGGGCCTCCCCGGCAACGTCCACGATTTCATCGTGCTGGCGCCTGCGGGCTCCTCCACGTCCGACCCCAACGAAATCCTGTGGTGGGATTACACCGACGGGCAAGATAGTGGAACGCGCACGATATTTTCTCTCCTAGATTCGGGAGACTACGTGCTACGCGCCTACGCTGACAACAGTTTCAGCGTGCTCGTCGAGTCCTTGACGCTCACCGTTACCGTGGACCCGGATTTGGTGCCGAAGGCGTACTCCGTCCCGGTGTGCATCGCGCCTGGCACGCCCGAATTGTACGTTGCCTATCAGAATACCAGCCAGGGCCTGGACGCGTGGGTCGGAATCTTCGACGCCGACTCCGCGTCTGACTCCTTCTCCTATGTGTGGAGCTATGTCTCTGGGTCCAGCGAAGCCTCCGCATTGTTCCCGGTCGCGTCGCTGGTCGAGGGCGACTACGAAATCCGCCTGCTCAACGGGCGCCGCATCGTGGCCTATTCCAGTCCGCTGACTGTTTCCGCTGCCTGTCCCGTGGCGTCGCTCACAGCCGACCAAGCTTGGTACACCGTTGGAAGCCCCATTTCGCTCAGCTTTTCGGGACTGAACGGCCACCCCCACGAGTACGTCGGGTTGTTGTTCGATGGCCTCGATCCAACCTCGGGTCTGTATTCGCCTGCGGTTTCCGTTGCGCCCGACCCGAGCGGCGGTGTGATTCTCACCGCAACCGAAGGCGCTTACCGTGCGCACGCCTTCCTCGATCCCGACGGGTCGTCTTTGGCAAACACCGCGGTCATCCCGGTGTGCCCGGTCGGCGAGGTGCCTGACTGCGGCTACGTCTGCGTAGACGACGATCTGATACCCCCCTTTGCCTGTACCAGTGACTCGGGTGCGCCCCCGATCCCGTTCGGCGGCACGCTGCTGATCAACGAAATCCTCGCAGACCCGGTGTTGATCGAAGGAGATGCGAATTGCGACGGCGTCGTGAACACGACCGACGACGAGTTCGTCGAGTTGATCAACATCAGTCCTGACCTCGCGGTCAACTTGTCGCTGGCCACGATCTCCGACAGTTTTGGCGCACGCCATGTGTTCGGACCCGGAACGGTGCTTGGCGCTGGCGAGACGGTCGTGGTGTTCGGCGGCGGCGAGCCCACGTTTGACGGAAGCAATCCAGCTCCCTGGTGCGCGAGCCCGCCGCCCGGTGTCGAATACGCCGTCGCTAGCACGAACCTGCTCGGACTCGGCAACAGCGGCGACTCCGTGACCGTCACCGACGTCGAAGGCGTCATTCTCGACACCTACACCTGGGGCGCGGAAGGAAACTTCGACCAGAGCCTCAATCGAAAGCCCGAGCTCGCGTTCTCGAGTTTCGTATTCCACACCACCATGCCCTACACGGCCCTGAGATTTTCGCCGGGGAGTCGGGCCTCTGGAACCTCCTTCGATGATCTCCCGCCCGACACGTCCGCACCCACACTGCCGATGGACGGCCTGATCAACGAGGTCCTGGCCGACCCAGATGCCGTCACCGGTGACGCCAACTGCGATGGTGTGGTGAATACGACCCAAGACGAGTTCGTAGAAATCGTCAACCACACGCTTGATACGGTGGACCTCTCCGGTGCCCGAATCGACGACGGCTTCGGACCCCGCCACGTCTTTGCCGAAGGCACGGTCATCGAACCGGGCGGCGGCATCGTTGTGTTCGGCGGCGGTTCCCCGGCCTTCGACGGAGGCCCACCGTGGGCTTGGTGCGTGCCCCTGCCCGGCGACGTTTCCGTGGTCACCGCCTCCAGTGGCGCCCTGGGCCTCAACAACACCGGCGACACCATGACCCTGATCGACGTAGACAGCGCCGTCATCGACTCGGTCAGCTACGGGCCCGAGGGTGCCAGCAACCAGAGCCTCAACCGAGCGCCCGAGCTCACTGAAGGCGCCGCCCTGACATTGCACCTGTCGATGCCAGATGCCACGACGCCGCAGTCTCCCGGTCGACGCGCTGCGCTCGGTTCGTTTGTCGACGCAGCTCCGGACACGTCCGACACCGGGGGAGGCGGTCCGATTGACACCGGCACGCCACCCGTCGATCCCACCTGGCTGCAAGCCGTCCTCAATGAAGTTCTGCTCGACCCGGACGCAGCTGGCGGTGACGCGAACTGCGACGGTCTCGTGAACACGACCGAAGACGAGTTCGTGGAAATCGTCAACAACGGATCGGTCGATATGGACCTGTCCTTGGTCGTGCTCTCTGACGCGGTTCTCGCACGCCACCAGTTCTCGCCTGGCACCGTGGTCCCGCCGGATGGCGCGATTGTGGTGTTCGGGGGCGGCACGCCCAGCTTCGACGACGACGCCGACAAGGTGTGGTGCGCCTCGTTGCCCTCGAACGTGCAAATCGTCACGGCTTCGTCCGGGCAACTCGGCTTGAGCAACGCCGGCGACACGCTCACGCTTACCCTCGACGCCGACGTGATCGACACGCTCACGTTTGGCGGAGAGGCCGGAAACAACCACAGTCTCGTGCGAAGCCCTGAAGGCGATACGGACGCGACCACGATCGACCACGACACGGTGGTGGACAGCATCGGACTGCATTCGCCCGGCCGGGAGGCAAACGGCCTCGCATTCGACGGAAGCAGTGACGTGGACCCCCCCGAACCCGATCCGGTACCGGTAGGATTCACCGTCGTGATCAACGAAGTGTTGGCCGACCCACCGGCCGTCAACGGCGACAGCAACTGCGACGGCGTCAACAGCACCACCAACGACGAGTTCGTCGAGTTGGTCAACATCGGAACTGCCGACCAGGACGTCAGCACCTACACGCTGTCCGACGGCTTCGGCATTCGGCATACGTTTGCGGCCGGCACAATCCTTTCGGCAGGCGAAACCCTCGTCGTCTTCGCGGGCGGTGCCGTGTCCTTTGACGGTTCACCCGCGCTCGCGTGGTGCAATGCGTGGCCCAGCAACGTATCGGGCGTGATCTCCAGCACAGGCGCGCTCGGCCTGAACAACACGGGCGACACCGTGACGCTCAAGGCGAACGACGGAATCACCGTGGTCGATACGATGACCTACGCGGCCGAGGGCGGGTCGGACACGTCGCTGAATCTGTCCCCAGAAATCACCGACGGCGCCGGATTCGTGAAACACAACACGCTCACGGCACACGCGATGTCTCCAGGCTGGCTGTCGAACATGTCGGAAATCACACCTGGCCCTTGGAGCCACACCATCACGGTGGATGGGTTCTCGTCAGACTGGGTCACCGCAGATGAGCGGTTCTTGTCCACTGGCGGAGGCAACTTCAACTACGTCTCGTGGTCCGATACGAAGCTGTACGTAGGCTCCAACAATGGCGACGTAGCGTTCGGTGGAAACCAACACTGGGTCGTGATTTATATCGGCGACGAATCTAGCGGCACGTTCGGTGGCATTACCCACAATACCCAGCAGCCCACCCTCCCGTTTGAGGCGCGGTACGTGCTGCGGTGGAAGGCCGACAACAGCTACAACTCCCTGCTCGAATGGACCGGTTCGGCGTGGTTGGAGACCGGATTCTATTTGGGATCCGACGGCAGTGCGCATCAAGAACGCGACGACCAACAATTCGTTGAGTTCCAGCTCGACCGCGCCAACTTGGGACTGTCGAGCCTGATCAACTTGCACATTAGTTGGTTGTTCGAAGGTAGCTTCTTCGAATCCACGTACGCGGGTTCCCCTTCCGACTCGTTCGTGAACGGAAGCTACGACCCGAATTTCTCTACGTACCTAGCGTTTGACCTGGTCGGCGTAGACTCTCCGGTAGCGCAGTCCGGGCCGTAAGGCACAGCGGTGCGCAAGTGTGTTGAGCCTAGCAGCCTGTCGGAGATTGCGCACCTACTGCGGGAGGCGATGCCATCTGCGGGACTTCGTCACGGGGACCCCACCCTCGGTCGGAGTGCGTCAAGCACGCCTTCCCTCGGGTTGCACCCCGTTCCTCGTCCGGCGGCGGCCTCACCTCCCTCGCGACGGTGCTCACCGCTCTCTGCCGAAACGAGCAA
>CAMASI010000063.1 GCA_945861065.1 Klebsiella pneumoniae
GCCCGCCGCAAAATAAACAGCGCATCTCGCGCGGGGCTGCATCCCGCTGGGCTTCGTCACGGGGACCCCGCCTTCCCTGCGAAGTACGCCGGGTACTCCTCGGTCAGGCTGCGCCCCGTTCCTCGCCCAGCGGGCGCATCCACACGCGATTTCGCACTGTTTATTTCGCGGCGGGCCCTAAGCGATCGCCGCAAAATAAACCGATCTGGTTGTCATTTCGCTGGCGTCGGATGGATGCTGTAGTTCCACTCGCCGTGGAAGCGGTTCGGCTCCAGGTTCACCAGAGCGAGCTGCGCGTCCGAGACTCGACGCCCCTTCAGGTAGATGCGGTCATCGATGCGGCTGCGGACGGCGAGGCCCTGTCTCGTTGTCGTCGCGGCGATCAGGCTGACGATGACCTGGTGGGTGAGGAGCGGTTAGCCACGCCAGTTCTTCGTGGCTTCCGCCCCCGTCGGCGGTGATCGTCAGCGAGCTTGCGTGAGGGTATCGTGGCGCACCCATCTCCTTCCACCATGTGCGGATGGTCTGCACGGCGAACTCGCCGGTGTCGTGGCTGAGTCCCACGCTGACCCATGCCTCGTTCTGTCGAAGGTCGTAGACGCCGTAGGGCGAGGCACGCCCCGTTTCGGGATCGACGAAATCGTGAACGTTGACATCCTCCGGGTCGCCTTTGGGGCGGAGTTCGCTGCCGCCGTTCTTGTACGGCCCGACCAGTTCCTTCTTCTTTGTGTCCACCGAGATGACCGGCTCATTCGCGTTGTGCCTCTCACGGATCACCTCGTTGATGTGCTCGAACAGCGCATTTCGGTCCGGATGCTGCGCGCCCTCCTGTCGCTTCCGATTCGCCTGAAGGCTGTAGCCAAGCTCCTTGAGCAGCCTGGACACCATCTTCATGCTGGCCTGATGACCCTGCTCTGCGAGTGCGGCGACGATGTTTCGTTGGCTGCGTGCTGTCCACAAAAGCGGCGACTCCGGGTCACCACGCGTCGTGGCTTCAACCAGCACCTGGGCGCGATGATCGAAAGCCGCTCCGCGATACGCCTGCGCGCACCGATCCCGATCCCGATCCCCCTCCCGACCCGAGGCAGCGATGCCGTTCGACCATGAGAAGCTCGATGTGTACGCCGTCGCCATGGACTTCCTGGTACTCGCCAACGGCGTCGTTGAGCGGTTGACTGCGCGGCGATCCTCGACGAGTGCCGTCGCCTCAACCTCGTCGAGGACGCAACGCATCGGTCCGGTAAGGAGCAGCTCGATCGCGTCGTGGCGATGCTCGTAGCCTTGGCGAAGACGCTCCAGAATGATCGCTGACGCTTCCAGGGGCGACGCCGGGAGCGGGGTCGGGAGCGGGACCGGGAGCGGGAGCGGGACCGGGAGCGGGCCGGCCCCGGCTTATGGGGATCGCGCCCCGCACCCAACTGACCGAAGGGCCCAGGGGTCGCTACCGCTTTTCGCCCAGCCACTCTGCAGCTTCGGTCGCAAAGTAGGTCAGCACCATATCGGCGCCCGCCCGGCGAAATCCGATCAGCGTCTCTAGGATGATGCTTCGCCGGTCGAGCCATCCGTTGGCCGCAGCCGCTTCGATCATCGCGTACTCACCCGACACCTGGTACACGGCCACCGGCCTTTTGAAGGCCTCTTTCACCCGCCAAACGATGTCCAAATACGGTGTCCCAGGCTTGACCATGACGATGTCCGCGCCTTCGGCAAGGTCCAGTCCGACCTCTTTGAGCGCCTCGTCTCCGTTGGCCGGGTCCATCTGGTAGGTTTTCTTGTCTGCGCCGCCGCGGGGCGCGCTGTCGAGTGCGTCTCGAAAGGGACCGTAGAAGGCCGACGCATACTTGGCCGAGTACGCGAGCAACAGCACGTCGTCGAAGCCGTGCGCATCGAGTGCCTTTCGGATGGCACCGACCCGACCATCCATCATGTCCGAAGGCGACACCATGTCCGCCCCGGCGCGCGCATGGGACAGCGCCTGCCGGACCAAAGCAGCGACCGTTGCGTCGTTGACAATCTTCCCGTCCACGACGACGCCATCCTGTCCAAGGCTGCTGTAGGGGTCTAGGGCGACGTCGGTAATGACGGCAAGTTCCGGTACCGCTCCCTTGAGGGCTCGAACGGCACGTGGAACGAGGCCGTCGTCGGACCAGGCGGCCTCGCCCCCCAACGTCTTGTCCTTGTCAGCCACCCGCGGAAACAACACCACCGCAGGCACCCCGGCCGCATGCGCCCTTTTACCAGCCTTCACCAACGAGTCCAAAGACAAGCGAGAAACGCCCGGCATTGAAACGATCGGTGAATCTACCCGCTCTTCATGCACAAATAGCGGCTGAATCAGGTCCTCAGGTGCGAGGCGCGATTCCCGGACCAACGCACGAATCGACGCACGAGACCGAAGTCGCCTGGGTCGATGCGCGGGAAAAGGGGCAAGCATAGGCGCTCCAATCGCCCGCCGTTTACTGCGCCCACCGCCGAAGTCGAGTCAGGTCGCGATGGCTGGCCACGGCCACGGGTCCGAGGTAGCCCACAACGTGCCGATTCTCCTAATTGTCGATGACGAGGTAGACTTGGTGGACGTCTTGTGCGACGCCCTGCAAGCAGCGCTGCCAGACATAGAGTTGGTGCGCGCTGACAGTGCCGCAAGCGCACGGCGCTTACTCGCGGAACTCGTGAAACAACAGCGGCCACCTCACCTGCTGCTGACGGACCAGAGTTTGGGTGACGGAACCGGAATCGACCTCATCAAGGACCTCCGGCAGACGTTGCCAACCTTGCCCGCGCTGTTGTACACCGGCCAGGGCGGGCCCGAGATCACGGCGTCTGCTGCGCAATTGGGGGTTCGGCTCTTGTGGAAGCCCCTCAAACTCGCGGGGCTTTTGGCAGAGGTCAGGAGCGCACTCGCAGGATGAAACCCGAGCACCCGCTCGTCGACCTCGCCCTCAACTGCGTGCTCCCGGCGTTGATCCTCGCAAGAGGTACTGAGTTTCTCGGTGCCGGACCGTCGCTTGCGGCCGCCCTGTCTTGCCCCCTCCTTCATGCCGGTTGGAGCCTTGCAGCGTCAGCTCGGCCAAGTCCATTGTTGCCTTTGGCACTGATAGGCACCGGGCTCACCGGTGGGCTCGCCTGGTTCGAACTTCCCGCGAGCCTGTACGCCGTGAAAGAAGCGGCGCTGCCGGTCGCCGTCGCGGCCTGGTTGGTCGTCACAGCCAACAGCACGACCGCTGGCCTTCGGGGCTTGGTGAATCGGGCGATCGATCTGGATGCTGCCCAAGCCGCACTCTCGGAGGATCGGCGGGGCGCCTGGGGAATGCTGTGGAAACGCGGGGCCTTGCGCCTCGCTGCCGTTACCGCGATGTCCGGCTTCGCTAGCGCCGCTTTGGCCGTCACGCTCGTACACAGTCCTGGCGGGTCTGAAGCGTTCAATGCCGAGCTCAGCCAATACACGGCTTGGTCCTGGCCCACGGTCAACCTCCCAGGAATGCTCCTGAGCGGCTTCGTGATGTGGCGAACGGTGACCAGCGCGGAAGCCCTCGCTGGTGCACCCCTACGGGAACGAAGCTGACGGCCGTGGCCCGTCTTCCGTTTATCGAATCAGCGCTTCCAGCGTTCGTTTTTGGCAATCGACCCAGGCTGGCTGGACCTGGAAAACGTAGTACCGTTTGAACGGCCACGGCGGGGCCGCCACATAGCTCCCCATCGTGACTCGGGTGCTGCCATCCACCTCGTCGAAGGCCCACTGGGTCACGAACCCCTTGTTGCCCTCGTGGTCGAGTTGAACCACTCGGTTTTCTTCCAGCGTGGCGAATCTCGCGGTGAGGCGACGACGCCAGCCGGCCATTCTGTAGGTCACCCGCGCCCGCGCCTCCGGGCCCGTACTGGCGCCACCGTGCACCCAGGAGATGGCGCAGTCGGCTGGGTACACCGCCGCGAGGGACCGCAGATCCGTCAGTTTTAGGTACAGTTCGGAGGCGGGACGACGCGTCACCACCTCGGCGATGACGTCTCCAGGCGCGTCGCGCCACGCGGGAGGGGCTGAAAACGCAACCGCGGCGAGCCACAACAACATCTCTAGCTCCGTTGGGGCCGCCTAATCATCATCCGGTGAGCCGGTCGGTTGCCGCCACTTCGATCAGCAGACCCTCCTCGGCGCGTCGCAGCACCTCGCGCGCTGTCATGCTGGGGCGCCAAAGCGCCGAACCAAAACAAGCCCCCTGAAGTCCGAGGTGTTCGCGAGTCGCGGACGCCAGGCGCTCGATGCATTGTTCGACACCGTTTTCATCCACGTCTTCAAGCAGACCCGACCACCGAGTCGCCCCGACCCGCTTCCACACGTCTGAGGCCCGAAACAGTTCCGACAACCCATCCACGTCTGCCGTCGTCGCGTCCGGAACCATCACCATCGCAACACCAAAGGTCCGCGAGTGGCGCTCAGCAGCCGCCACGCCACGAACGACGTCCGCCTCAAACCCCGCCCGTAGTGCGACGTATAGCAACCTCGTTTCATCTTGTGCGATGGTGGCCGCTTGGTTCAACGCGACGCGGCCCCGCACCCGGGCCAACCGCGCCCCCAACGGACCGGACCGCAAGTCCGCGACGGACAACACGTCATCGGGCCCGCCCCGCCAACTGCTAGCCCCAATCGTCGCCGCAACCACCCAGACCTCGGCGTGGATGGGTGCAAAAGACCTGGCATTTTTCGCATCCAAACCCGTCAACACCAAGTCATAGACCTCCGCGCCTGGTTCGGTTGAAACGAGGATGGGATGGCCAAGGCGCGCAAGAGCCGAGACAACTTCGGTCTCCACCTCACTCGCAACGTCGAGTAGCAACACACGCATGCATTCCTTATCGGCCCATCCCACTTGTCCTGTACCGTCACCAGCATTGGCTTCGTCGTGCGAAACAGGACAAAGGGGCCCCCCCGGAGCGATCGTCGATGGAACAGTTCAAGATGGCTTGCCCGAAGTGCGGAAGCTACAGCTACAGCGTCGAACGCGACCCGAGGAACTACGCGCAGCGCGGACAGGTGACCGAACTCATCTTCTCGTGCAGGTGCGGCAAGCAGATCTTCGGGGAACAGATTCAGGAAGAAAACGACCGACAGAAGGCGTTCTGGGACACACAGATGGCGACGCCATCGTCCGCTGAACTGGAACGCCGCACCATCGAAAAGGAAAAGGTCGACCGCCAGGCCGCGTTGCGAGCAGCCTACGAGTACCAGGCGTCGTTTCTGACCGAACGGCGCAAAGCCGACGCCGAGGCCGCCCGGATTCGCGAAGAAACCCGGCTCCGGGAATGGCGGGAACGGGTGGCTCGCCTGCAGGATCCCACGGGCAGCGCCATCGTGTCTGCGCCGCCCGCGCTTGTGATCGCACCAGCACCCACCCCAGAACCGGCCCCGCCGCCCCGCGCGCCCGTCTCAAACACGCAGCCAGCGACCGCTGCAGAAGCCGCAGCCCAGAACGACGAAATGGGTGTCGGTCATTGCGAATGGGAGGGTTGCGTCAACACCGTTCGCGCGGGGTCCAAGTACTGTTCACGCGAGTGTTCGAACAAGAACGCGCGGTGGCGGCACAAGAACCGCGTCAAGCCGTCGGCGACGTAGGGCTCGAGCCCTCCGCCTACAACGGGTCAGACTCCAACTCGACCTCGACCGATACGGGGTCCTCGTCATCGTCGTCCCAGTTGACGCCGGGCACGGCCTGCGATGGGTCGAACGGTCGGACCTCCACCAAGGTCGAACGCGGCGCGGCCAAGAAGCGCAGCAGCTCCACGCCCGCCGCCAGCCCATTTGCGGATCGGCCCAGCCCAACGGCGGGAAGCCGCAGACTCGCGCCAATGGTTCCCCGATTGACGTTGAGGGCACCTGTGCGCAATCGGGCAACGATTTCCGGAAGGTCCGCATGGTCTGGCCGCACGAAGACGCTGGTCGCGACGCGGTACAACAGCTTGTTGTGCAGCGCCACCGCCTCTTCCCAGTTCTGAACCTTGTACACCAACAGCGTGGGCCCCGGCGGCTCGTCATTGATGAAGCCGTGGCCATTCTGCCAATCCACGACGTACAGCGCCGGGCTCACGTAGAAACCACGCCGCCCCGGTAGCTCCCGGTTGGCTGCGGGCAGGATGACATGGTGGCCGCGCGCCGCCAAAGCCCGCCCGTAACGCCGATAGCGAGACCGATAGTTTTCAGAAACTACGGGCCCAACCAGCGTGCGCGGTTCAAAGCCATAGCCGACCGTGACCCGTGACATCCGCCGCGCCAGTTCATTGACAAAGGGTTCGAAGGCGTCTTCGGTCACGATGACTCGCCCAGTGCTGTTGTGACGCTGACCCGCGGTGAGGCAGGTTCCCACGAGCACTTCATACACGGCACGGTCGACCTCGCAGTCGTGCAAGACCAACGCCGCACCCTTGCCCCCGCACTGGTACAGAGTCGGCAGCTCAGGGCGCTCGACCGTGGCCCTTCGAATGGCCATCGCGGTTTGATAGCTTCCAGTGAACAACAGGGCATCGAGCTTCGGGTGTGTCGCAATCTTCTGCCCGACCCCGGAGCCAGATCCCTGGACGATATTGACAGTGCCGCGCGGTAGGCGACAACGGTCCCACAGCTCCGCGATGGACTGCCCCACGCCGGGCGTGAACTTGCTCGGTTTGAGCACCACCGTATTGCCGGCCAACAACGCCGCAGACACCTGCAGTGCCGGAAGCAAGAGCGGCAAGTTGTACGGCGCCAACATGCCCACACAACCGAGCGGTCGGAAGTCCGATCGCGCTTCCCTCTCATTGAGAATGCGGGGCTGCAGCAGGGCCATCCCCTCTTCCAGCAGCAAGTCTACGGCCCGCACGGCCGCCACGACCTCTTGCCGCGATTCCCACATCGGCTTTCCGGTTTCCCGGGTGATCAGGATGGAAAAACGCTCCTGGTACCGAGAAAGCAGGTCGCGGAACTTTCGCACGGCCTTGCCGCGATCGACCCGACTGACACGCCGCCAATGCACGCCACCACGCGACGCTGCCGACACGGCATCGTCCACGCTCGATTCCGAGAAGGGGAAGCGTCCAAGATCGTCGGATCGGTCGCCTGGATTGACGCCAACGATGTATCCGTCGACTCTTTCGGGCTTGATGAAGGAGCCCCAGATGTAGTCGCCTCTGCGAAGAAGGCGCTCGCGGTGGCTCTCCAACCTACTCCCCGACCCAAGTCTGCGCCGCGTATCACGATTGGCGTCGGCGAATGGCTGCGCTACACGGCCGACCCCTTTTGGACGAACCCATGAAAAATGTCCACCAATCCATCCTCGGAGCCGTCGGCAACACGCCCTGCGTGCGGCTCAACCGCGTCACAGAGGGCCTCAGCGCCGACGTGTACGCCAAACTCGAGATGCTCAACCCCGGCGGATCGGTCAAGGACCGCATCGCCATCCGGGTGATCGAAGACGCCGAGCAAAGCGGCGCCCTCAGACCCGGTGGCACCATCGTCGAGGCCACCAGCGGCAACACGGGCTCTGGCCTCGCCATGGTGGCAGCCCTCAAAGGCTACAAGTGCATCTTCGTCCTGCCCGACAAACAGTCCGAAGAGAAACGCGCAGGCCTTCGGGCTTGGGGCGCCAAAGTGGTGGTGACACCCACCGACGTGACACCGCAGGACCCGCGGTCCTACTACAGCGTCAGCCGGAGAATCGCCGACGAGACGCCAAACGCATTCTATGCCAACCAGTACCACAATCCGTCGAATCCAATCGCACACTACGAGACGACGGGCCCAGAGATCTGGGACCAATTCGACGGTCAACTGGACGCATTTATCGTCGGCTTAGGGACCGGCGGGACCAGTTCAGGAATTGGGCGCTACCTCAAGGAGAAGAACCCGAATATCAAGATCATCGGCGTAGACCCTGTCGGAAGCATCTACTACGACTACTTCCAAACGGGTCAACTCACCGAACCCTTCAGCTATGTGCTCGAAGGCATCGGCGAGGACTTCCTCCCGAGCACCATGGATTTCACGTGGATCGACAACGTCGTTCGGGTCCATGACCGCGAGTGTTTTGTCACTACGCGGAGACTTGCCAGGGAAGAAGGGATTTTTGCCGGAGGATCTTCCGGCGCGGCCGTGGCGGGTGGCCTGAAATGGCTTCGTCAGAACGACCGCCCGGGCCTGCGAGCCCTGGTCCTGTTGCCAGACAGCGGCGTGCGCTACCTCTCAAAAATCTACAACGACCAGTGGATGCAAGAGGGTGGTTACCTCGACCCAGTCCAAGGCCTGGGCACCGTTCGGGACGTGCTCGTCTCAGTGCACGCCCGTCCGCCGATTACCGTGCCAGACACCATGAAGGCGACCGAAGCCACGGGGATGCTCAAGCTCAACGGAATCTCCCAAATGCCCGTGCTGCGCGACGGCAAGGTCGTAGGCATCGTTCACGAACGGAGCCTGCTGGAGGCTGCCCTTCGCGGCAGCGCCGGCGTCGGCGCGCGTGCTGGTGAACTGGCCGACCACAACTTCAGCACCGTCGGCCTGGACACCGAAGTCACCGTCCTGTCTGATCTGTTGCGAAAGCACCGAATCGCGCTGGTCTACGAGGACAATTCGCTACGCGCCGTGCTCACCCCGATTGACCTTATCGACCACATCGCGCGCTTGACCGGCGGAGGCAAATAGATGTCCGCCGACGCCCCCAACGACAAGATCGACACGCGCTGCATTCACGGCGGACAAAGCCCAGAGCCTCGCACTGGCGCCGTGATGCCGCCTGTCTTCCAGACCTCCACCTACGCCCAGCCCTGGCCGGCGCGTCACACGGGCTACGAATACGCCCGTACCCAGAACCCCACACGTGAGGCGCTGGAACGCTGTCTCGCCACCTTGGAAGGCGGTTCGGACGCCGTGGCCTTCGGGTCTGGACTCGCTGCGACAACCGCGGTCATGCAAACGCTGGCGGACAATGCCCGCGTGGTATGCACCGACGATTGTTACGGCGGCACGCGGCGTTTGTTCACCCGAGTGCTTGCACGCACCGGCTACGAATTCCGTTTCGCAGACTTCAATGCGACCGCGCTTGATGAGGCGATTCCCGAAGGCACGGACCTGGTGTGGATCGAAACGCCGACGAACCCGCTTCTCAAGATCGTGAATCTGCGCGCGGTTGCCGCACGGTGCGAGGCCATTGGGGCCAAACTCGCCGTGGACAACACCTTCGCGACGCCCATCTTCCAGCGGCCACTGTCACTCGGCGCCGACTTCGTGATGCACAGCTCGACGAAATACCTCAACGGCCACAGCGACGTCGTCGGCGGCATCGTCGCGACTGCGAAACCGTCCTTGGCAGCGGAACTCCGCTTTGTCCAGAACGCCGTTGGCGCCGTCCCCGGCCCGTGGGACGCTTGGCTCATCTTGCGTGGCCTCAAGACCCTCTCGATCCGCATGGCGCGCCATCAGGAAAACGCGCAAAAAATCGTGCCCTGGCTCATGGCCCATCCCGACGTGGAGCGCGTCTACTACCCGATGCACCCCGACGATCCCGGCTATGCCGTGGCCAGCTCGCAGATGTCTGGGTTTGGCGGCATGGTCAGCTTCGTTCTGCAAGGCAGCCTCGCTCGCGCCGAGGCGATGTGCGCTGGAACCCGCCTGTTCACCTGCGCCGAGTCGTTGGGCGGCGTAGAAAGCCTCATCGAACTTCCCGCGTCGATGACCCACGCGAGCGTGCCGCCCGACGTGCGCGCCTCCTTGGGTCTTGTGGACGGCCTCATCCGCCTGTCGATCGGAATCGAACATGCCGACGACCTGATTGCGGACCTCGAGGGTGCCATCCGCTCTTCCGGATGAGCGTGCGGCAGGTCATCGGGCTGTTCTGTGCGTCGCGCGGGATTCCACTCCTCGGTCCTTCTGGGAGCTCGGCCCACCTTCGAGGGGTCGCCGACGCCCTTCATCGTCGCGGTGACCTTCGAATCGCTGTGGCGACGCTGAGAGATTCCCGCGGCGCCCACGACGTCGCCCCGAACGTACCCGTCATCGCGCTTCCGCCGCGCCAGGACCACCGGTGCAGAAACCTGGGTGCCTGGTTCGAGGGTCGCGCACTGGCCGCGCACCTGGGCGCTGTGGACCTGCTGTGGGAGCGGCATGCGCCACCCGCCACGGGAATGGGCATCCCCAGTCGCATTCGAGTCGTGCAGCTCGACGCGCCGGGTTTCGAGCGTTGGGGGAGGAACAAGGCCGGTTGGTCCTCGCTCGAAGCCTGTTCTTTGGGGCGCGCGGACCGCGTAATCGCGGTCTCGTCCTGGCTCGCGGAGTGGGCGAGCCGTTGCTGCCAACCCGATCGTATTCGCGTTGTCCCCAACGGCGCGGAGGTCCTGGACCTCCCCTCGCAACCGGAGGCGCGGCAACGGCTGGGCGTACAGGGACCTGTGATTGGTTTTGTGGGGTCGTCGCAGTCCTGGCAGGGAATCGGCCGGCTCCCCGCAATCCTGGACGCATTTCCTGAGGCCGTTGCGCTCGTCGCCGGTCCCGGGCCAAAACCCCTTCACCCGCGGCTCAAAGCGCTGCCGCCCCTGTGGGGGGCCGACAAGGCGGCTCTGTACGCTGCCGTGGACGTACTCGTGGCACCTTACGACAACACGGCGCCGCCCTGGTTGTGCCCGTTGAAGCGAGTGGACGCAGCCAGTGCCGGGCGCCCGTTGGTGCTGAGCCAGGTCGGGTCGGTCACACGGGCCGAACGAGGGGAGCTGATCCTTCCGCCAACCGCGGCCGCCGAGGTGTGGGCTGAGGCCATCAGGTCTCTCGTAGGGACCCACCGGCCACGTGTGCACCGCTTGTGGTCTACAACGGTCGACGAAGCCGTCGGCGACGTTCTTAGTCCGCCCAACTGACGCGATCGCGTCCGTCACTCTTGCTTTGGTACAACGCCGCGTCCGCCGCACTCAACCAAAGGTCGGTCGATAGGGGGCGGATGGTTTGGGCCACACCCCCAATGCTGACGGTCACAGAAAGCGATTGGCCGTTTCTCAGCGTGATCGGGGTCCCACGCGTCGCCTGCCGCACACGCTCAGCCACCCGCGCAGGCTCACTCGCAGGGCAATTGGGAAGGAACACTGCAAACTCCTCCCCGCCGAGCCGCCCAATCACGTCACCCGCGCGAAGCACACTGGAAAACCGCCGCGCGACCTCGACCAAAACGTCGTCCCCAGCGGCGTGCCCGTGGGTGTCGTTCACCGCCTTAAAATGATCGATGTCGAGCATCAACAACGCAGCCGGCCACTGAGCCTGGTCTTCCATCGAGGTCCGCAGCGCGACCACAAAAGATCGCCGACTCAAAACGCCGGTCAACACATCCGTGCTTGCCATAACAAAAAGGCGGCTATTTGCCTGAACCAACTCCTCCATCGCCTGGTCGCGTTCGGAGACCGCCACTTCCAGGCGTCGGGTGAGCGCCTCGTAGTTTTCGTTCATTTGCATCATCGCTCGACTTGCCCGCGTCACGAGCGTTTCCCAGGATGGCTGGGAACCGATCGACATGTCGAGGTCCGCAGCCACCTTCTTCATCTGCGCAGCCACCTCATCCAACAACTCTGCGAAGTTGAGCACCTCCCGTGACGCAAGCCCTTCGAGCGCGTCCGCAGCACGGGACATGGCACCCTCCATCCCGTTGCACTGCACGACGTCGGCGATCACGTCCACGACACGCAGAATGTCGAGTAAGCGCTGTCGTTCCCGATCCGCAAACACGGCTGTGGGGTTGTGGTGCATCTCGACGACGTCCAACAGGTCGACCGGCAGGCCCCAAGCCCGCCCAAGCGCCACGAAGGCAGCGGGGTGGCCCCGGCCGTACTCTCGCTCTTCCGCCGCCAACCGAACCGAACCGATTCGATGGGCCACAGCTTGCAGTTCGTGGGAGCGGGCAGGGTCGCACACCGCGAGCACGAGCGTGCCCAAATCCATCAACAAGCCAGCGGTAAAGGCCTCCGAGGGATCCGAATACCCAGCCCGCTTCGCGAGCACCTGGGCGAGGACCGCGCGGCGCAGGCAATCCTCCCAAAATCTTCGGGTGTCGAGTGCACCGGCGTCCGCCTTCGCCAGCGCCGTTCGCACCACGTGATGGACGGCGATGTTGCGAATCGCGCGAGTCCCCAAGAACATCGCCGCCTGTTGAACTGTGGAAACGGGTTTGCCAATGCCATACGCGGCGCTGTTCACAAGCCGCAGCAGGGCCGCTGTCATCGTGGGCTCGGCCATGACAACTTGCGTGACGCGCGCCATCTGCACCGACGGGTCACCCGCCGCTTGCACCACCAACATGGCACCACGAGGAGGAACTGGGAGTGTAGCATCCATGCCGCTGTGTCCTCATGTGCGGGAGTTATCGGCACCGGCCGGCCGAACTGTAAGTCGGATGTAAGTCTGCGCGAGGGCTTCGCTCGCCCTTGCCTCCGGGAAGCCGAGAAATCGGCTAGACGGCCCCAACGAGGTCGCAATGTCCGACGCGATGACACAAGGCGTTCGCGTCCGGGTTGCCCCCCGATTTCACGCTGAACGCTCCGACCCCGCGCGCTCGCGTTGGTTCTTCAGCTACACGATCCAGATCCGCAACGAAGGGCTACGGCCTGTTCGTTTGTTGCGTCGCCATTGGGTCATCACAGATTCTGACGGTCACGTGGAGCACGTGGAAGGGCCCGGCGTCGTCGGAGAAACACCCATGCTCAGGCCAGGCGAAAGCTTTGTCTACACCAGCTTCTGTCCGCTCCCCACCGCGCTTGGGTCCATGGAAGGCACGTACCAAATGATGGCCATGGATGACGGCACCCTGTTTGACGTCGCCATTGCGCCGTTTGCCCTCATCGACCCCGAAACCGAAAACTGAGAGCGGCGGGCAGCACGGTGAGCTCTTGGCCTCACGAATCCCAGGCAACCTCGACCAACTCGCCACTCACGGGATCAAAGCCCACCGACTCAAAGACGTCCTGCGTTTGCGGGTGATCAGGCCCATCGAGACGAAGCAGCAGCCGCGCTGCGGCGAGACGAACCGGCACGCGTTCGTCCCACACCGCCGTCGAAAGATGTCGACATCCGATGGGCTCCATGGGGCCGCCTTCCAGCTGCTCTCGGCAGGCCGTGCAGGCGAGCAGTGCCCGATCGCAATCTGGCTCCGCCCCAAACGGCGGGATTTCCCACACGATCGGGCGATCGCGGGAGGCGCACAGCTCACAGCGCCCGCTCGAGCGTCGCGTAAGTTCCTTTCCGAGCACACCGGCGGCAGCTCGTTGTTTGTCGCGCCGAGCCATGCCTACAGCGCCTGTGCCTTGCCACGCACCGCCGTCAGCACATCGGTGAGACCGCCGGACTGGAACCGACGCACAAGCCAGTTGGGCACGCTGCCACCTGGGTCCAGCCAGATATCATGGACCACACGGGCACCCCCCGTGGGTTCGACACAAACCTCCCAAGCCCCATCGTTGCGTGCTGTACGCACCCGCCCGGACGCGAGCGTCAGCGATTCCTCAGCGGCCGTCTTCCACGCGGTCCGCCAACAATCGCCTACATGCGACGTCGTCATCCACAACAACACTTCGCGGTCTGCGATGACGGGCGCCGATTGGACCTGATGCACGAGCGTGCGCGCACCGTCGACCCGGACGATTTTTTCTGCGACGATGGCAAATACGAGGTCACCAAAGCCGTCCACCCGCGCCAGCCGGGCCCCCAACTTCGCAGCGTTGACCTCCGGCCACACACACTCCGCCGACATGGGCGCAACGCCCGCCGCGTCCGCGGGTCCCAACCAAATCTTACAACCTACAGCCTCCGAAATCTGACGGAATCCCGCGGGGGCGGCAAGAGCGGCAGAAACGACGAAGCCCAGCACCATGTCACCCCCTTAGCCCATCGATCCGGCCCAGCCGATCCGAAGATCGAGGTGGCCATTCGGCACAAATCGCGCCACCATCACGTCATGGAGCCCCGCGTTCTCATCGTCAGCGATCTGCATCTCGGCGCCCCGGAATCCGATTCCGAAGCGCCGCTGGTCGCATTTCTCGATCATCACCTCCGCCAGACGCCAAGCTGGACCCTCGTCGTCAACGGAGACGGCGTGGACCTGTTCGCGGTCCGGGTCATGCCTCAAGATGCCGGCGTCATCGCAGGCCTCAGCGAAGACGACCACGCATACGGACTCGGCAGCCAAGAACGCGCAGCCGTCGCGAAGTTGGGCGTGCTGCTCGACAGAGTCCCGCTTGCGGTGGCCGCAATCGCCCGCTTCGTCGGCGCCGGACACACGCTCATTTTCGTCGCCGGGAACCACGACGCCGAATTGGCCTTTTCTGGGGCGCAAGACACCGTGCGCGCGGCCCTCGTCGCGTCGTGGAAGTCCCAAGGAGGGACCACTACCGATGCCGTCGGGTCGCGAATCCACTTTCGACCCTGGTTCGTGATCTTCCCGGGAACCCTCTGGCTTGAACACGGGCACCAATACGATCCGTACTGCTCCTTTGACGACCCCCTGTCGCCGGCAAGTGAAGGCGGGGAGACCGACCTCAACGTGGATTCGGCCGTCATGCGGTATTTGGTGGCGGGACATGCCGTGACGGCGAAGCAGTGGGATGGCGGCTTTCTGGGCCACATCGCCACGCTGTTTTCGGCTGGCCGGGCCTACGACCTCGCAGCCGGGTACTGCCAAATGGTGCGCAAGCTGGTTGGCGTTTGGGCGTACCGCCTGTGGGGTTCTGGGCGCACATGGCGTCAGCGCGCAGCACGTCGCAAGGCCTTGCGTGCTGCAGCTTCTGATGCAAGGATTCCGGCGGCCATCCTCGGCAGAATTCGCGGGATGCACCGCCCTCCCCTCGTCAACGGCCTTGTCCCGACGCTTCGCGCGGTGATGGCCGACCGTTTGGTTGCCGTCGTGCTCGTGCCTGTCGGCGTGCTCATCGGCGCGTTCGTAGCGGGGTGGACGGGCGCAGCGGTCGGGGCTGCTGCCGTCCTCGCAATCGCAGGCCTGGTGTTCTCCTTTTCGGCGGAATCCGTCGATCCACGTCCGAATTTGCGGCGTGCAGGCAGGAAGATCCGCCGCCTTCTCGGCGTTCGTTACGTCATCAACGGCCACACGCACGCGGCGGAGTCAGGCAGCGGTGTGCTCAATACCGGCACTTGGTTGCCGGGTCTCGGGCCAGACGGCTGCACCTATGTTCGTTTCGACCACGGTCGCGCCGAGTTGCTACGCTGGACGGGGACCACAAGTCTTCCTTACATTTCGTCGCGCGCAGAAAGCGTGAGCCTCATTAGAACTATACCAGTTCGGGACACATGACCCGTCACGACCATGCTACACTCTGCCTAGATTCGCGGTGCGTACGGCCCCCCCCCGTCGCGCCCGTTTCTGCGCCGACCGCCTCGTTGCGGTCGGCGCTTTTCTTCTTGCTCGCGGCCGGCTGCAGTCCCTACGCGACCTGGCCCGACCCGACCCAGGTCTTTCCCTGGGTTTCAGGTCCGGAACCTGCGCTAGAGCCCTGGGAAACCGTGCGGTACGAAACCGGGGGCTGGACCCCCGGCGTGGACCTGCAGGAAACGGCGCTCTACCTACAAAAGGCCCTGACCACCACCGACCGGTCACCGCCCGAGACGCCCCTACATTTCGGGCTTCACCGCGGTGGCATCCCCAAACTTGTCGCCAAAGACCTCGTCGTTTCTTTTGTAGGGGACGTGATGTGGACGGGCGGCGGGTGGTCCGAAACTTATGCCCCGGCCGCGTCCCTCATGGACGGAGACCTTGCCGTCGCCAATCTCGAGACTCCGGTTGACCCCGACCAATCTACGCAGTTGGGCGCCCTCGGTTTGTACGCCTTCAACAGCGACCCGAGCTTGCTCGACGGCCTACCCGTGGACGTCGTCGGATTGGCAAACAACCACGCTGCGGACGCTGGCTTGGCCGGTCTGGAAGCGACGGTCTCGCAGATCACGGATCGGGGAATGACGGTCGTGGGCGTAGATGCCCCGCCCGTGGTGGCCGTGGGGGATCACCGGATTGTTTTCTTCGCCTACACTTGGGGCCTCAACACTGTCGCCCCCGAAGGCCACGATCTACACATCCAGCCCTTCTGCGACCTGGAGGATCGGTTCGACATCGAACCCATCGCCACCGACATCGCCGACGCTGATGCGGACATCCGCATCGTGCTCGTCCATTGGGGATTCGAGTATGAACACTTCCAAGCGCCGCGATTCCTTCGCCTGGCGAGACGCTTGATCGAAGCGGGCGCCGACGCCGTCGTCGGGACCGGGCCGCATGTCGTTCAACCCGCAGAATTCTGCGCCGTCAACACCCCCGGCATCGTGCCAGGTTTAGGAAGCTGCTCCGTGCGCACTGACGACGGCGTCCCGCGCTCGGCCGCCGTGTTCTACTCGCTTGGGAATTTTGGAACCGCCACGGCGCTGCATCCAAGCACCCAAGCTGGAATCGTCGGGCGCATTTCTTTTGACGTGGACAAAGGCGCCACCGGCCTCGACTGGCAAGCGGTCGTGAGCCAAGCAGACGGCGACGGCCAGTCCGTGTTCCCCATCATTGACCTACTCGACGACCCCATTTGGGCGAGCGAAGAAGCGCGCCTGGTGCAGCATCTTGGCAGTGGCTGGCGGCGCGACTGATCAGCGTTGAGGCAAACGCACCGCGCCGTCCAACCGAATGACCTCGCCGTTGAGGTACCGATTTGCGACCACGGACCCGACTAGATTCGCAAACTCGTCGGGCCGCCCCAACCTCGAAGGAAACGGGATCTGCGCCTCCAACGCCGCGCGTGCGTCAGCCCCAAGCAGGCCCAACAGCGGCGTGTCGAACAGCCCCGGCGCGATGGTGACCACGCGCACCCCGATGGGTGCGAGGTCTCGGGCGGCTGGCAGCGTCAATCCGGCGATTCCCGCCTTGGACGCCGCGTAGGCAACCTGTCCGACCTGGCCGTCAAAGGCCGCGACAGACGCGGTCAGAACGACCACGCCGCGTTCTCCTTCGTCGGCTTCGTTGCGCGCCATCGCAGCCGCCGCCAACCGCAGCGTATTGAAACTGCCGATGAGGTTGACCTCAATGACCTGTCGAAACACGTCCAGATCGTGGGGAACACCGGTTCGTTGAACGGTGCGCATCGCCCAACCGACCCCCGCGCAACACACCAATACACGAAGGGGCGCGGCGACAGCCACACGCGCAACGACCTCGGCCATTCCCGACGGGTCCGTGACGTCGGCGACCTGGAAATGCGCCCCGGTCTCCTTCGCCACCCGCGCTGCGCGGTCCGCGTCGCGGTCCACCAACGTCACAACAAACCCGTCAGCGACGAGCCTTTCGACGGTTGCCCGCCCAAGACCCGAAGCCCCGCCGGTGACCAGCGCGGCCTTCACTTCGTAGTCTCGTCCACGTCCTCAACACCCAACACAGAACCGTCCGTGGAGTGCACCGTGACATGGCGCTTCGACGGCGCCACAGGTACTTCCATCAGCTGGGTATGGTAACAAGGGTCCCCGTTGCCCATGGAGTCCTTGCTGTTGAAGGTCACAGAGTCCGCGCCTACACTCGCTGTCCAACCGGGCGGCGCATCACACGGAGCGACGATTCCCGTGACCATGACCTGCATGGCCGAACGAACAAAGGTGACCGACACCGACTGAGGCACCTTCGCGGTCAGCGGCAGCGCACCCTCGTGCCGCATCATGACCTCAACAGGACCGACAAACGGCGGCGGCACCTCGACCGAGTCTCCGCCACAAGCGACCAGGAGCCCAATCAGCATCAGAAGCCGAGCTCCTTCTTCCGATCCAGCGCCCCGGGCAACGCATCTCGTGTCTCGGTGATCAGCTTGAGGCCTGCGCTCTTGATCCGCGCGGGCGCGTCCGCCTCCCAGAACTTCTTGTCGGCCGGGAGGTCGAAGTTCGAGAAAATCGCCTGCACGGGGCACGCCGGCTCGCAGGCCCCACAATCGATGCACTCATCGGGGTGGATGACGAGCATCTTTTTCTCGTCATCGACGTAAAAGCAATCCACCGGGCACACTTCGACACAATCGGTGAAGCGACAGCCGACGCAGTTGTCCGTGACGACGTAGGGCATACTGAACCTCTCGGTCGCGCCGTATAGCCCCCAGCCCTGCCCTTGTCAGGCGCCCGCAGCGCCGAGATTTTCGCACATCGGACAAGCCGTCGAATCGTGCCCACGTGCCGCACACCACCGCCGCCCAACCACAATCATCTGCAGGTGGATTCGTCCCCACGTTCGAGGTTCGAACAGCGCACACAGGTCGCGTTCCACTGCAACGACGGTGGACCCGTCCGACAATCCCCACCGACGGGCACAACGGAACACATGCGTGTCCACGGGCATCGCCGGAATGTCGAAGGCCTGAACGCGCACGACCGACGCCGTTTTGTGCCCCACCCCGGGGAGCGCTTCCAGCGAGTCCAGGTCGCGTGGGACGACGCCTGCATGCAGATCCACCAACTGCTGAGACAGCGCCACCAGGTGCTTCGCCTTGGTCGGAGCCAGCCCACAGGTGCGAATATGTTCAAGCACGGCCGGCACGCCGAGACGCGCCAAGGAAGCCGGGTCGGGCGCCGCACGAAACAAACCCGGCGTCACCAGATTTACGCGCGCATCTGTACACTGCGCAGAAAGAACCACGGCCACGAGCAGCGTGAACGGATCGGTATGATCCAGAGGTACCAACGGCGTACCCACCAACGCGTCGAGGCGCCGAGACACCTCGCGTGCCCGCTCCAAACGGTCCGTCATGACAATCGTGCCCACACGGGCTCGTAGTCGCTTTGGCTGCGTGCCTGCACAAATCTCAACGCGATCGGTTTCGGCGTTAGCAGCGCGCCGCCGTGATCCAGAGGTTGCCATGTTGCCCCCGCGCCCCGAACGTCGACCTGTACACGTGGTCCACCATGGGGAGTCCATTGTCGACGACTACGCGTGGATGCGGACGAAGGACGAGCACATGCGCCGCCACCTCGCCGAGGAGAACGCCTACGCCGAGGCCACGACCACCCACCTCGAGAGCCTGCGCACCGCGTTCTACAATACGCTGCTGTCTCGCACCATCGAAGACGACAGCAGCGTGCCGGCGCCGCGCGGAGCTTGGTCCTACTACCACCGCCTGGTCCCCGGAGCGGCCTACGCGGTCCACTGTCGTCGGCCCCGAGACGGCGGCGAAGAATGCCTGATTCTCGACGAGAACCGTCGTGCGGAGGGCCAACGCTTCTACAAGCTCGGAACCTTGAGCCATGACCCGTCGGCTCGCCATGCCGCAGTCGTGGAAGACACGCAGGGCGATGAACGCTTTACCCTGCGACTCCTTCATGTGGCGTCCCAAGCCTGGCTCGACGACGTCGTGACCGACGTTAAACCCGGTATCGCCTGGCTGGATGACCTCCACTTTCTATACACCGTAGCCGACGAAGTCGACCGCCCTTGGCGGGTGTTGCGCCACCGCGTCGGAACGCCCAAGGAATCCGACGTGGTTGTGTACGAGGACCCCGACAAAGCGTTTTACGTTTCCGTTCAACGCACGCTCGACGGCGCCTTCGTGATCATCAGCAGCGCCGCGAAGGTCACCGGCGAGGCGCACGTCATCGCGACGTCGGCACCCTTGTCGTCGCCCAAATGCATTTGGAAGCGCCGGCACGGTGTCGAAATCGAACTCGATCACAGTGCCGGCAAGTTCTGGTTGCTCACCAACCTCGACGCCCCTTGTTTTCGACTCCTGTCCGCCCCGGTGGAAGAGCCTACCGCCTGGCACGAAGAGGTCGCTCACCGCCCCGACGCGACCCCAGAAGCCATGTTGCTCTTGCGCGACCACGGCGTCCTGTTCGAGCGATCCATCGGCCTGCCGCAAGTCCGTGTCCTGCCTCGTGACGGCAGCCCGGCGTGGCAGGTGTCCTTCCCAGAGCCAACCTACGCGCTCAGCCACGAGCCCAACCTCGACGCGGACTGCACCGTTGTGCGGGTCGGCTATGCCTCGCCCATTACGCCGGCCTCAACCCTGGAAATCGACCTCGTTACGCGCGAGGTTCGTACGCTCAAGACCGCACCCGTGCCCAACGTCGATCTGACAAAATACCGTTGCGAACGCTATTTTGTGCCCGCTGCCGACGGAACGCCCATCCCAGTCAGTCTGTTATGCGCGGCCGACGCAGTCCCCGACGCCAAGCGACCGTTGTTCCTCCTCGGCTATGGCTCGTATGGAATCAGCTACGACACTGGTTTCGTCTTGTCCCGGCTAGGATTGGTCGATCACGGTGCTGTTGTCGCCGTCGCCCACATTCGTGGCGGCGGCGAGTGTGGCCGGGGTTGGTACCACGCCGGGCGTTTTGAACACAAATGGAACACGTTCCGTGATTTCATCGCGGTGGCCGAGGGGCTGAAGACGGCAGGGTGGGCAAACCGGATTGTGGCCAGCGGTGGAAGCGCTGGCGGCCTGCTCATGGGCACCGTCGGCAACGAGCGCCCCGACCTGTTCGACGCCATCCTCGCACGCGTCCCCTTCGTTGACGCCTTGCACACCATGCGGGACGAAACCCTGCCGCTCACGGTCACGGAATACGACGAATGGGGCAATCCAAACGAGCCCGGCGCGGGCGCCATGATCCGCAGCTACGCGCCCTACGACAACGTAAAATCCCAGGCCTACCCGCCAGTTCTCGCCACCGCGGGGTGGAATGACCCAAGGGTAGGGTTCTGGGAGCCCGCAAAGTGGGTCGCCCGTTTACGTGACCGTGCCACGACAGAGGGCCCATTCTTGCTCCGAACCAACCTCGACGCCGGGCACGGGGGCGCCTCAGGCCGCTACGGCGCTTTCGCTGAAACCGCATGGGAACTCGCCTGGGTCCTTGATCGCATGGGACTGGCGGTGCGTTAGCGAGCGCCGTGTTCACCCTTCTCGCAGCCCTCGCCCTTGCCAACGACCCCTTCGCTGTGTCCGCCCGCACGGTCACGTTGCCCAATGGGCTCATCGTGGTCGTCGAAGAGCAGCGGCGCACCGACACAGTCGCTGTGCATCTTGCCTACGGCGTCGGCGCTCGCGACGAAGCGGCCAAAGAGTTGGGCTGCGCGCATTTGTTCGAGCATCTCATGTTCGAAAAAACAGCGCACATCCCGCAAGACTCCTTCGATAAATGGCTCACCGCCGCAGGCGGCAGCAACAACGCGTGGACGAGTGAGGACACCACGGCCTACCACGAGACGTTTCCGTCCGGTGCGCTCGACCTCGTCCTCTTCCTGGAGTCCGACCGGATGGGTTTTCTCGACACGGGATTAGACGAAGAAAATCTAAAGAACCAAATCGCCGTCGTTTTACAAGAACGAGCGGAGGGCTACGCCGAGCCGGGCGGCCGCGACTGGGATGCCCTGACGCGGCTGATGTGGCCGGCAGACCATCCGTACCATCACCCCGTCATCGGCGAGGTGGGCACGGTCCAAGGCTTCACCCTCAGCGGCGTAAGCGAGTTCTGGTCCACACATTATGGACCCGAGAATGCCGTGCTCGCCATCGTCGGGAATATCGACGCAGACGCAGCCATCGCCAAAGCGGAAACGTGGTTTTCTGACGTGCCGGCGCAAAATGACTGGCGTTTTCGGGAGTCTCCGACACCGTTGGTCCCTCGAACTGGTCCGGTATTCGGAAGCCTCGAAGACGACGTCGAACAGCGGTCACTTTACCTCGCATGGCGCGGTCCCCAACACGGCCACATCGACGAGCCGGCCCTCGACGTCGCCACCGCCATCCTTTCCGGTGGACACGGAACCCGTCTCGACGACAGCCTGGTCTATGACCGTTCGCTCGCCAACGAAGTCGGCAGCTACGCCTCCATGGGCGATCTCGCCGGCGTCCTGGTGTTCTACGTGCGAGCCGACGACACGCCGCTCACCAAACTGCGCGAGGTGGTGCACAAAGAAATCGAACGCCTCGGTCGCAAGGGTCCCAACGCCGAAGAACTCGAAAGGGCCCGCCGATCGATTCGCGCCAGCATGCTGCTGGAGCTCGAGGACCCGGCTGGGCGGGCCGGCCGCATTGCCGACTGCATGAAAACTGCCGGTAGGCCCGATTGTGACGGCGCTGAATGGAAGCGGTACGAAGCGGTCACTGCCGAACAAGTGGCCCTCGCCGTGCGCACTTGGCTCGACCGCGCCTCCGTGGCCGCCCTCTCCGTCATCCCCACTGGCGACGACGGCGCCCTTCCCGGTTCCGCACCGGTGGATTTGCCATGACGCCCCTGTTGTTGGCTCTGATCGTGGACCGCACGGTGCCGCCGCCGGTGTCGCCGCCGCCCCTGCTGGAGCTTCCCGCACCTGAACGGTTCGCCTTGTCCGACGCCCTGACCGTCGAGTTGGTCCGCGTGGTCGGCGTTCGCATGGTTGAAATCGACGTACGTTTCCACCACGGGAGCATCGCGCTCGCCGGCGGCCCCACAGAAGCGGCTCGTGCACTGGGTTGGCTCGCAGACGCAGCCGCCGGGGACTACGACGCCACGGAGCTGTCCACGCTTCGGGACCTTCACGAAATCGAATTGTGGACCGCCATCGACCACCAGTGGGCAGACGTCCGCCTGACGGTGCCCGCCGAAGAACTCGCCAAAGGTCTTGAGTTGCTCGGGGCTGTCGTGAAAGAACCCGACTTTCCGCGCTCCGAGTTGTCGCTCTACAAGCGCGATCTGCACCTATTCTACGAGGTCGACGGCCCCAGCAGCCCCGACGCGCTCGCCCGTGCCGCCCTCGCGTATGGTTGGTTTTCGTCCGACTCCCCGTTTGGCCGTCGTCCCAATCTGGACGCCCTGGACGACGTGTCCCGCAATGACCTGCGCGCCCTGCACGAGAGGTGGCTCGCGACCGCGCCCGCCACCATCCTCGTGGTAGGCGACGTGGACCGCGCGGCCGTGGAAACGGGTCTGCGCGCTGCGCTCTTGGGGTCCGGTGCGACCGCGCCCAAGCCCGAGCCGCTCCCGCAACCGGCCCCCGCGACCAGAACGGTGGCCGTGGACCTCGCCGACCAGGAACAGGCAAGCCTCAGGCTCCGCTTCCCCTTCCCAGACCGCAATCACCCCGACCACGCGGCCGCAACCGTGTTGAAATGGGCGCTCGGCGGCAATTTCATGTCCCGCCTCAACCTCAACCTGCGCGAGCAACGGGGCTACACCTACGGCGCTGGCTGCGCTTGGGTCGACGCGCCGGGACGGAGTTTCTTAACGATTAGTGTCGACGTTCCTTCCGATGTGGTCGCCGAAACCGTATTCGAAATCAACAAAGAACTCTCCCTACTCATGGCTTCGGGCCTGACAGAACAGGAGCGAGACGATGCTGCCCTCGCCGCAGTTCAGGATTTCAACGCCACCCAAGAAACCGCGTCGACAGCGTTCGCGCGATACCAGACCCTGATCCGCGACGAACAAGACGTGGCCACCGCACGCCGCGACGTCGAATCGTTGGCTTCCGTCACGTTGGAAGAGACGACTCGGGTCGCCGCAACTTGGTTCGGCGACACCGAGCATCGGCTGTGGGTGTTGGTGGGCGACAAAAAGACGACTGAAGCGGAAATGGGCGAGTTGCCCGCAATAGAATGGGTTGCACCGGACCGTACAATGCTTGGAGATTTCTGATGTCCTCGGAAAATGACCGTGGCCCGAGCGCGCTTGCCTTGCTGGTCCCTTTCGCGACCGCGTTCGCAGCGCTGCTGTTGGGCGCTGGAATGGGAGGCGTCGTCGGTTGGGTGGCGCATGGACCTACCGTCGTCGAGGTCCCTCGGGATCCGTCCCCCGAAGAACTCGCCAAGGCGTGCGCACCGGAAGTGGCTGCCAAGTCAGCGGAAGTGGAGGAGGCGCGCGGGCGGGTCGACACCCTCACGCGAACAGTCGCAGAACGAGAGGCCCAGGTCCAACAGCTCGAAGCCGAGATGACCTCGCGTGCCGAACGCGGTCGCGCATTCGCTGCAGAACTCAGTACCGCCAAGGCTGAGTTGGAATCCCTGCGCACGCAGCTTGAAACCGCGCTGACCGAGCAGCGCCGCCTACAAGGCGAATTGACCCTGACCGTGGCACGCCTCGAACAAACCGAGGACGCGCTCGACGAGCAGGTCATCGCTACCGAAATGGCCGAAGCCGACGCGCTCGTCGCCAAGTGGGGCCAATTTATCCAATCCGCCCAACTCGAAATCTGCGAGAAAGGGAGCCGGAAGAAATTGGGCTCCTGTCGTGAAACTATCGAAGTAAAGGTCGGCGCCGTGGGCGTTCACACAGCCTTCGACCACTGCGTGCGCAGCGAACAATCCACGCCGAATGTCCGGGAACTCGGAAAAGACGAAGCGTTGCCGGCGTTCGCCCGATGGATTGACCAAGACGACAGGATCGTACAGGGCTGGTTCATCCAGCTGTGCGACCCAACTCTGCCCGAAGCGACGGACCTCGAAGACAACCTACCCCGATAGCCTACTCAACCCGTTCGGTTTGCACAGTCGCCTTCCCATCGCCGACCAGAATCGTGCTCACGAGTTGGCGTGTGACCGCATCCTCGGGCTCCGTCGGCTCCACTTTGACCTTGAGGCCGCTTTCGGTCCACCAAGACTCGACGGTACCCGTGATGTTGCTCGCCTGGCCGTTCACGTCCACGACGAACTGGCTCTTGTGATGTCCACCGAACGAGCGGCGGTAATCAGGCAGGGCCGGCGAAAACTCGATGCTGCTGACGGGAACGGCGCGCCCATACTGTTCCACCTGGATCGACGACAGTTCAATGGCGTCGACATTGGCGAGGAACTCGTACCGAATGATACGTTCTGGGCTGGCGGTCGTGGCAAAGACGCGGTTGCCCACGACGTCCACGTCCCAATGTTGTAACACCCGGTTGCCACTGGCCATCAGATGCGTGGTGGTGAAGTCGGCCAAGGGTGCCATCGGCACCTCGACCACGGGCGCTGTGTCCACCTCGACGGGCAACCCGTCCGGAGCCACCGCAGCGGCTGCAGGAACGGGCTCTTCCGCCCGGCGGACCGTGTTGCCCGTGGACTCCGGCAGACTCTCGTCCGGGGGACGGGTCACCGTCTCGCCGGTCGTCGCCGGGACGGCCTCTACGGGTGCAGCTTCCGGTGCCGCGACCGGCGCATCGGGATCCGCAAGCAATTCTGGGCCCCCACTCCGATCCCAGTTGACCGCCTCGCCGCCATCGATCTGGTACGAACCAATCGACAATCCGCCTTGGGCCTGCATCGCAACAAACTGAAACGGAAGGATTCCGCCTACGCGGGTAATCGACAACGCCTTGCCGTCGACCTTGATGTTGGCGTCGAACGCACTTTCCGAGTGCGAAATGTCGAGCCCAGCAAGCAGTTGGTTGCGGCTATGCCCCATCGTCTGGCCGTTGCGGCGTTTCTCGTGCGTAGAAAAGGCCTTCGCTACAAAATTCGCTTCGACGGGCAAACGGTCCATGTTCTCGAATCGCACGGTGACCCGGATTTCTTCCGCCGTAGACTCGTCGGTGACGTCGATCTTGGTGGCGTGCCGGTCGATAGCGATCTCTGGGTACATGAGGTCGATGCTCTCATGTTCAGCCAACAACACCTGATCGCCCGTGTCGGCGCGGGTCGCGAGCACGCCCCAGCGAACCTTCCCGCCGGGCAACGTCGTCCGTACAAACTCGTGCATCGACCAGTCACCTTTCGTGGCGACGATGAGGTCGAGGTCGAACGCCGCGCCAAAGGCCATGAACGGCAGCACAGGCGCCGCGACGATGGGAGAGCCGCTGTACTGGGCCGTGGAGCCTTCTTCGAGCGCAAAGCCCTGCACGCGCTCCCAACCCGACAACACAGGCGCCAGGGGCCGGACCTTGCCGCCACAACCCGCGGCGACCACGACAACAACGGCACAAGAAATCAAACGCATCACACCATCCAGTTCAGGCGGCGCGCATATCGACTTGTGGCGCCGGTCGCAGCCACGGGTAAGGGCCCGCCGTAGAATAAGCCCGCGACACGGCCCCGCCATGGAGGCAACTTGTGGACTGTCGGACCGATCACGCTGTCCTCCCGTATCGTCGTCGGAACGGGCAAATACCGCGACTTTGAGCTCATGCGCGCCTGCCATGAGGCAACCCAGACGGGCATGGTGACGCTCGCGCTTCGGAGGGTGGACCTGTCCGCACCTGCCGAGGCCAACATCCTCTCGTTTATCGACCGCAGCCGCATCCAGATTTTGCCCAACACGGCAGGCTGCTACACGGCCGAAGACGCCGTCACCACGGCCCGCTTAGGTCGCGAGTTGCTGGAAACCGACCTCGTAAAGTTGGAAGTCATCGGGGACCCTGACACGCTCTTCCCAGACCCCGAAGGCACGCTCGAAGCTGCCCGAATGCTCGTCAAGGAGGGTTTCGTCGTGCTCCCGTACTGTAGTGACGACCCCGTGATCTGCCGACGCCTCGCCGATTTGGGCTGCGCCGCGGTGATGCCGTTGGCGGCGCCGATCGGGTCAGGGCTTGGGATTCGCAACCCCACCAATCTCGCAATCATTCGTCGGCAGGTGACGATTCCGCTCATCATCGACGCTGGTGTCGGCACCGCATCCGACGTCGCTATCGCCATGGAACTTGGTGCAGACGGCGTTCTCCTCAACACCGCCATCGCCTCCGCCAGGGACCCCCTCAAGATGGCCACGGCAATGCGACACGCCATCGAGGCCGGACGGCTCGCCTTCGAGGCCGGCAGAATGCCGCGGCGTTTGTACGCCAGCGCCTCCTCGCCGATCGACGGTTTGATCGGTTCGTGAGCCTGCCGCCCGTCGTCGCGGTGACGCCGGGTGACGGACGCCCGCTTGCGCTGTGGTTGGAGGCCCTCGGGCGGGCTGGACTCCGCATGGTCGTGATTCGAGAGCCGACAATCCCCATCGACGCGTTGCGAAGCACGGTGGACAGCGCTCGGAAGTGGATGACCGTGGTCGTTCATGCCCGGTGTATCGAGACGCTAGGCTTAGGCGTTCACGTGCAAGAAGGCCTCAGGCCCTTCGGCGCTTCTCCGAATGGCGCCTCACGACACGACGGCGCGGGAATCGACGCCGCATTTGCCTCCGGCGCCGACTACGCCTTCTTGTCCCCGGTGTGGGCACCCGCGAGCAAGGTCCACCACGCTGCCCCTCTCGGGCTCGAGGCCTATCTGCGCCTCGCCAACGGCCGCCCCGTGTACGCACTCGGAGGCGCCACCCCAGACCGATTTCGGGAGCTCCGACGCGCCGGAGGGTTCGGCATCGCCGTCCTCGGCGACCTGTTTGGCGCTGAAAATCCACAGGCAGCCGCACGGAGGATGGAGGCCTACCTGTGAGGCAGCACGCGATAGGCGCGGAACCATGGCCCCATTTGGAATTCGCCTCGCCGACCGCGTTCGTTTCGTCGGGAACCCCCTGTGCGTCGGGCTGGATCCCATGCCCAGCCGAATGCCAGAAGGCGAGACCCTAGAGAGCTTTTGCCTCGGCGTCATCGACGCTGTGCAAGACATCGTGCCTGTGGTCAAGCCGCAAGCCGCTTACTTCGAGGCAGCAGGCTGGCGGGGCGTCGCCGCCCTCGAACGCGTCGTCGCCCACGCCCGCGACGTTGGCCTCGTCGTGCTGTTGGACGCCAAACGAGGCGACATTGGCAGCACCATGGAGGCGTACCGCACGGCCACCGTGGACCCCGACGGCCCGCTGGGCGCCGACGCCGTCACGCTGTCGCCCTGGCTGGGTCCCGAATCCTTGGGCGCGTTCCTCAATAGTGCCGATCGCGGCGTCTTCGTGTTGTTGCGGACGAGCAACCCCGGTGCCGAACGGTGGCAACAACCCGTGGCCGACGATTTGGCCGCCTGGATTGCAGCACAAAACGAAGCCGCTGAGTCGTGGGGCAACGTCGGCGCCGTGGTTGGCGCCACCCTTGGGAGCGACATCTCAAAATGGCGCGACGCGCTGCCAAAAACGTGGTTGTTGCTTCCCGGTGTCGGCACACAAGGCGGGTCGATTTCCGACACACGGGCCGCCTTTGACGCCCACAACTTGGGGGCGCTGGTCGTCAGCGCACGCGACGTGCTCTACCCCTCGGCCGGGCGCGACGGTCCCGATTGGCGCACGGCTATCCGGAGCAGGGCGCTGGCCCTTTCCCAACGGCTCGCCGCCCCGTAAGGGTAAAACCGCTAGGGGGCGCGATCCCCACAAGCCGGGCCCGCTCCCGGTCCCGCTCCCGCTCCCGGTCCCGCTCCCGACCCCCGCTCCCGGCGTCGCCCCTGGAAGCGTCAGCGATCATTCTGGAGCTTCTTCGCCAAGGCTACGAGCATCGCCACGACGCGATCGAGCTGCTCCTTACCGGACCGATGCGTTGCG
>CAMASI010000064.1 GCA_945861065.1 Klebsiella pneumoniae
TCGATGGCGCCCGCCGCGCAAGGCGCGGGGTGCAGCCGAACCGAGGAGTACGTGGCGTACTTCGCAGGTTCGGCGGGGTCCCCGCAACGCAGCGCCGCGGGATGCCAGCGAGTCCGAATGCGCAAGTTATTTTTGCGCGGGCCCTTAGCACCAACAATGATGCCAATTTGTGTTTGTGTTGCAATTTCCATTGCATGGGCTGACGGCGAGAAGGAGGCTCGCGCCTTTTTTTACGACTATGTCACCCGCGGGTGCGATCGGCACGCGTGCGCGCCGGGGTTGCCTTGACGTGCGCCAGCAGATTCGAGGTTCGTAAGTTGCACCCGCGGATCAAGGCGTCGCTAAGGCCCTCTGGGTCCGCAGCAGCACCCACCCCGAAGTCCGGATGAGGCACTCGAGCATCGCACGCTTGGCGGCCAGAAAACGGCTGCACTCGCTCGCACGAGCAGGGACGGGTTCGGGTTAGGCCTCGCGCCCACCGGGCGACCGAGTTGAATCCCGCCTCGTCGAACACCACCTCAGGATGACGGAAAATCAGGCTGCGACGGTCATCGTCGACTGCGCCTACCGAGTGCGCACCACCCTGGGTCCGGGCCTGCTCGCGAGGTGACGAGGCTGGGGGTCGATCGGAGGACCACGGATTAGCCGAAACTCCAGAGAGGCGGCCGTGCGCTTTCAGGATCGGGACTGGCGGGCAAGCCGAAAGCCGAAAGCCGAGGAGGTCGTTGTGCCTCCTCCAGCGCCACTTCTACTGCGAGCGCCACCTCCGCCCCCGCCGCCAGCGCCACCTCCAGCGCCGCCGCCTGCACCCCCTCCGGCCCCAACCGCTGCCGAACCCGTGGCCGTGCCCCCTCCGCAGCCCGTCATCGTTGCCCCGGTGGTTCGCGCCACCCCTGCGCCGAGTCCGCCCTCGATGTCCGAAGCGCCCACGCCGGTGGCTCCGACCCGAGCGGTGCAGGCCCGTCTCATCGACCCAGGTCTCGCCATCGCCTTTCGCGACCTCACGGCGGCCAAAGACGTAGACGCCATCGCACGCGTGTTGCTCGCCGCCATAGATAACAACACCCGTCCCGACGCCGTTGGGATCCTTGCTGAAGGCCCGGACGGGTGGCGCACGCTCGTCCATCGCGGTTTGCCCGATACGGCGCGAAATGCCCGCATCCCGTTAGACGGCCCGATCGCCGAACGCATGTGCGAAGGCGGCGGCCTCCACATCGCCGACTTTCGTGCCGCCGGGCTTCGACCGTTTGGCGCCACCTACTTGGTGCCCTGCGCAGACCGAGGAAAGGCCCCATTGCTCGTCGCCATCGCGGGCAACGACGCTGCCGTCACCTGGGTCAAGGCCATTGCACCCATCGCTGGCTTGGCCACACGAATCGCGTCCACAGCAGTCGCCACGCCCGCCCCTACGCCCGTCGAGGTGGTTCGGCGCGTCGAGGTCCCGATTGCCGTTGGAATCGACTGGCCCCTCGTCCTGCCGATGCTTCGAACAACGTCCATCCCCGATTTACTCGACCACATCGTGAATGTGGCGAAGTCCCTGGTCGGCGCAGAAAAAGCCACCGTCATGCTCAAGGACGACGCGACGGGAGAACTCGTCGTACGTGCTGTCCGCGGCATCGGAGACGAACGAACGGAAAAGCGGATTTCCCGGGGGGAGACCCGCGAGATGCGCATCAAACCGGGACAAGGCCTTCCCGGAAAGGTGTTCGAGTCCGGCAAAGCGGCCATGGTGCGTGCGCCTCGGGCCGACAACGGTCAACCCGGGGTGACGGTGGGTTTACCGATGTCCGCAGACGGAGAAATCGTAGGCGTATTGTTGCTGAACGAAACGACGACCGTGGAGTTCCTCCCCGACGACGGCGGCGACATCGGGCATTTTGCGACGCTCGCCACCGCAGCGCTCCGGCGCACCCAGCTGACGGACCTCGTCGCCCGCGACCCAATCACCGGATTCGCGAAGCTCCCATTCGTGGAACATCAAGCCACCCTTGCGGCGCGCGAGCCCGGCCCCCTCTGCGTCCTGTGGTGGGGAATCGGGACCGCGGACGGCAAAGCTGCGGACGACAAACGGCTTGCCAAGGTCGTCGCACCCTTGCGGCGGGCACTGGGGGATCACGCAGACCGCTGCACCGTCGTCGGCGGCAGTTTCGGGGCCGTGCTGGCCGGCCTGGACGGACCCACAGGCATGCGTTTCGCCGCCCGCATCTGCAATGAGATGGGAACGAGGCATTACGGGGAAATGTCCTGGTGTTTCGCCGTCTCCGAGCGCAAGCCCAGCGAAAGCGGCGTCAGCCTGCTCCACCGCGGTCGCGAAGAACTCGCCCGCCTCGTCAGCGACAAACCCGGAATCCGCTTTTCGTTAGACGGCAAAGAGACCGCAGGGTGACGCCACAACAACCCGTGGTCTTCTTCGACGGGGACTGCGCCGTATGCAACACCACCGTAGGTTTCTTGCTCGATCACGACAGCCGCGGGCGCCTTCATTACGCCCCACTGCAAGGCCAGTTCGCCGCGGACGTGCGCAGCCGACATCCGGAATGGCCCGACGACATCGACAGCATCGTCTTCCTTGAGCCCAACGAACAAGGAGAAATCCTGTCGTGGCATAGCGGTGCGACGGTGCGCATCGCGTCCTATTTGCCCGCGCCGTGGTCGTGGACTGCCGCATGTTGGGTGGTGCCCTGGCCGATTCGAGACGCCGCCTACCGCGCCTTCGCCGCCGTTCGTTACCGGATCTTCGGCGCTGCGATGTCCTGCCGGGTTCCTCGGCCGAATGAGGTCGACCGCTTCCACGGCTAGATCAGCCTGCGCTGCCCACCAAATCCACCACAAAAACCAGGTCCGGGCTGTTGCGTAGCGAACCCATCAGGCTGGTAAACGGGTCCATGCCCAAGTCGGCATGCGTCAGCTTGAAGCTTCCTTTCGCCGAAAACTGTTTTCCGTCCTGAGTCACATCCAGCACCACGGAAACGGGTTTGACGACCCCATGAATCGACAAATCGCCGGTCACTTTCACTTTGCCGGTGGTACCGACGCACTTTTCCGCATGGAACGTGACGACGGGAAACCGAATGAGATCGAGCTGGCGTGACGACCGGAGGTTTTCCTCCACCAACGCACGTTCAGCGTCAGCCACGACCCCCGACAAACCCGCCCGTTCCCGCATTCCCGCAGGGTCGGCACGAAGGCTGGCAACTGGAATCGTGATGTCCACCCGACACACACTGGCCGCGCTTTTGTCCCATACGACGGTGCCCGCGAATTCGTTCGCCCGAACCGCGTGGTCTTTGCCAAGTCCCGCGGCCGGCGCCGTGCGATCATTTCGAACGACGACGTACACCCAACTCGCGGCGGAATCGACGCGGTACGAAGTACCGACCGGTACGGGCGACGATTCAGGAACCGATGCTGGCGCCGGCGCGGGTTCTTCCGCATCGGCAACAACGGGGAAGGCCAGCAAGAATCCGGTACAAAACGACTTCAGACGCACGTGACCACCCCAGTCTTGTGCAAGGCTATCCCTTGCGCCCGCAACGCACCCCGCGGTAGCCCACAGCCATGGCAAAAGCACTCGACCCTACGATCCGAACCATGGTGGACCTGCTGCGCCACCGCGCTGCCACGGACGGCGCAAAGGTCGCCTACACCTGGCTGGTCGACGGCGACGCCGACACGGCCAGCCTTAGCTGGGCCGAACTCGATCGCGGCGCAAGGTCGATTGGCGCCTGGCTCACCGCGCGCAACGCCCGCGGAGCACGGGTCCTTTTGATGTACGAGGAGGGCCTGGACTACCTCCCCGCCCTGTTCGGTTGCATGTACGCGGGCGCATTGGCGGCACCCGTGCACCCACCCGATCCCCGACGACTGTCGCGAACCTTACCGCGTCTGCAAACCATCGCCAACGACGCCGGATGCCGGTTCGTGTTCACCACCGCAGACATTGCCACCGTCGCGAGGCAGCCGCTGGCCGACGACCCTACACTCGGAAACGCCACGTGGTTGGCAACGCCGGACTTGCCGGACGCGTCTGCACAGTGGAAACAGCCCGACATCGGTCCCGACGACCTCGCTTACTTGCAGTACACCTCCGGTTCCACGAGCACGCCCAAAGGCGTCATGGTGAGCCACCACAACCTCCTGCACCAACTCGCTGACTTCGACGTCGGCTACGACCACACGCCAGACAGCGTGGTCGTGACGTGGTTGCCCGCCACGCATGACCTCGGGCTCGTCTACGGCCGTTTCATGCCCCTGTATGTAGGCATGCGCTGCGTGTTCTTGTCGCCCGGTGAGTTCATGCGCAGGCCCGTGAACTGGATGCGCGCCCTGTCGCGGTACCGAGGCACCCACAGCCCGAGCCCCAACTTTGGGTACGAAGTGGTCGCGCGCAAGGTCAAGCCCGACGAACTGGCGGCCCTCGACCTGTCCTGCGTTCGCGTGCTGCTCAACGGCGCCGAACCTATTCGCGAGGAATCGGAGTTGTTGTTCATCGACACCTTCGCCAAAGCCGGTCTTCGACCCGAAGCCGTGACGCACGCGATGGGCATGTCGGAATCCACAGCCAAAATTGTCACCGAGCCGATCGGCCGCACCCCACCTCGTTTCGCGCACATCGACCCGGTGGCGTACGAGAACAACGAAATCCACCTCGTTCCGCCCGGCACACCCGGCGAACGGGTGGTGGCAAGCTGTGGAAGCACCGTCATGGACACGGTTGTTGCCATCGCCGACCCCAGTTCATTCGATCGTCTGCCGTCGTGCAGGGTCGGAGAAATGTGGGTCAAGGGGACCACCGTTGCACAGGGATATTGGAATAACCCAGACGCGACAGAAACCACCTTCCGCGCACGGTTGAGCGACGGCGACGGACCCTACCTGAGGACCGGCGACCTTGCATTCGAATTGGACGGCGAGATTTATTTGTGCGGCCGACTCAAAGACGTGATTATCGTCCGCGGTCAAAACCACCACCCGCAGGACCTGGAATGGTCCGTCAACGCTGCGCATCCCGCGATGAGGCCCAACTGCGCGGCCGCGTTCGCTTGGCGCGACGAGCGAGGCGAAGAGCGAGTCGGGGTTGTTGCCGAGGTGTACCCCAACGTCGTCACCGATCCAGAGGCCGTCTTCGGCGCGCTCCGTGCAGCTGTTGCCGACCACGGCCTGCAGCTCGCCGCAATCGGGTTGTTGCCCGAGCGGGGTTTGCCGAAGACCTCGTCCGGCAAGATTCAGCGGACGGCGGCCCGGTCGGGATTTCTCAGCGGTGAGTTGGTGACGACCTGGCGCTGGGAGGCCCCCAAAGTCGCCGACGAAGCGACTGCTGCCCCCTCCGATCTTCGCGCCCGCTTAGATTCCGCCACGGGCCGACGTCGCCTGACCGTTCTCATCGACCACCTCCGCGACACGACGGCCGCGTTGTTGGGCGTTGGGCGCAAAGAAGTCGACGTGGACCGCCCCTTCGGCGAGCTCGGTCTCGACTCCGTCACCGCCGTAGAACTGGTCGAACGGTCGGCGGGCACACTCGGGCTGCGTGTGCCAGGAACGGCGCTCTTCGACCACCCCACAATCGACGCGCTCGCCGCTTTCTTGCTCAGTGAAGTCGATCGCCCAGCGGCGGGGTCACGGTCCACGCCGACTGTGGCCCAAGTCGCGCCACTACCCGGGGATGACGACGCCGCGCTGGCCGAGCTTCTGGCCCTACTGAAAAAGTAGGAAATGTACCTATAGGGCTCGACGGGATCCGACCGGCTAGACCGTTCCGGTGAACCGACAACACGAAGCCACAAGAAGAACCCGTCGGCCCCGGATGGCCCCCGCAGTTGTGCGCTTCTTCCTCGCTACGCTGACGAGCTGCGCCTGCCCAGATCCCGAGGCCGGATCTCAGGTCGCGGACCTCAGCAACCCCGCGTCCACACCGTCACTACAGCGCCTCACGGACCCCTGGTGGCGCAACGCGGTCGAAGACCTGCTGGGAGTGCACTACGAGGGTGCCCTTCCCGTGGACTACCTCCTGTCCGGTTTCGCTTCCGTGGGCGCCACCGAAGTCACGGTCGCCCCCCTCGACCTGGAGATGTACGAAGCCGCCGCGTGGGACGTCGCCGAGTTGGCGGTCCCCGACGCCACCGCTCGTGACACGCTCGTCGGTTGTGCGCTGGTTCCCCTGCTCGGGGAAGAAGACCTCGGATCGGACCCCGTTGTTTGCGTCGAACAATTCGCAGCGAGATTCGCCAGTCGCGCCTGGCGGCGGTCGGTCGATCGCGAAGAGTTGAATGACCTCGTCGGGGTGTGGGAATCGGCGTCGCCCGTCGATCCGACGCTGGCCATTCAGGCGGTCATCGCTACGACGCTGCTCTCTCCCGACTTCTTGTTCCGTGTCACCGTCGGCCGAATCGACCCAACGGATCCCTCCCGCCGCTCCCTGACCGACGAGGAGGCCGCCACCCGCCTCGCATTCGCCCTGTCCGCCCGGCTTCCCAACGACGTGCTCCTGGCCGCGGCCGCCGAGGGCCTGCTTAGCGACGCCGACGGCGTAGAAAATCAGGCTACGCGAATCGCGCGAGCGCCGGAACACGCAGGCGTGCTCACCGACTGGTTCGGCGAGTTGGTCGGCCTTCCAGAACTGTGGTTGGTGGACAAAGACCCCGCCTTGTACCCGGGCTTCGACGACGCACTCCGCTCCGCCATGATCGACGAGGTTCGCGCGCTGTTCGTGGACGTCGCGCTGACCGAGAAACGCGACCTTCGCGACCTGTTCACCGAACCCAGCGCCCACCTGACACCGGAGCTGGCTGCCCTCTACGGCGTGGTGTTGGGCGACGATCCTACGCTCCCGGTGGATCTGCCGCCCGAACGCGGCGGCCTGCTCGGTCGTGCCGCCGTCGCCACTTTGCACAGCCACAACACGCTCACCAGTCCGACGCTACGCGGCAAGTTCGTGCGCGCCTACCTGCTCTGCCAAGACATTCCACCGCCGCCTGCCGGGGTCATCGCGTCGCTGGAAGCGTTGCCCACCGACGGCACCCTGCGCGACCAACTAGAGGCACATCGGGTCGACCCGGCCTGTGCGCCCTGCCACACCCTGATGGACCCCCTCGGATACGCGCTCGAAAACCTCGATCCCATCGGCGCATGGCGGATGACCGACCGCGGCTTCCCCATCGACAGCTCCGGCGAACTCGATGGGGTCAGCTTCCACGGACCCGACGGGCTCAACGAAGCGGTCGCCGATCATCCCGACGTCCCCTCGTGTTTCGTGCGCAACCTGTTCAGACACAGTCTCGGCCGGTTAGAAACCCCCATCGACGATGACGCGATCGACGCTGCCACAACGGCCTTTCTCGACGCAGGCGGCCGCTTCGAAGACCTTTCCGCCGCAGTCGCGCGCACCGCCGCGTTCCGCACCCAGCCCCAGCCCGACAACGGCCCGTGCGACACAGAAGGCGCTACCCAGGCCTGCGACACGACGTGCGGGACGGGGAGGGAGATCTGCGTCTATGGCGTGTGGTCTGGATGCACCGCGCCATTTCCCATCCGTGAGACCTGTGACAATACCGACGAGGACTGCGACGGCGCCGTCGACGAAAACGTCGTCATGCCGTGCGAGATGGACGCCGGCTGGGGCGTGTCGACCTGCTACGACGGCGACTGGGGGACCTGTATCGGCGCAAATCCGGGCGGGGAAACCTGCAACGGCCTCGATGACGACGCGGACGGCGACATCGATGAAGACGTCGCTGTCGACGTCACCCAGGTGCCGCATACCACGCTCTCGGCAGCGCACGGGTACTGCACGGCGGACGACCCGGGAAGCCTGTCTTGCCGCTCCGCAACCCACCGGACCTGTCAAGCCAATGGGTGCGCGGCCTCCGGAATCGGCGCCGTGGCGTCGGACGGCACGACCGCAGCGATCACCTGCTTGGACCCCGCCCAAAGCAACCCGCTGGCGGTCACGTACGGGGAGTTGGCCGTTCAGCACGGCGGATGCACGTCAGGCACCCTGTTCGGCGCGGACTGCAACGCCGCCATTCACCGGTGGTGCGCCGCGACCGGCTTTGTCACGGGTTTCGGTCCCGTGGAAGTCGCAGGCGAAGACACCACGGTCGTATGCACCCCGTCCGCTACGGTGTGGAACGCCTCCTACGCCGTGCTCGCTACCTTTCATCCAACCTGTGACGGTGGCGCCCAACGCGCGGGCGCAGCCTGCGACGAAGCCATCCACCGGTGGTGCCGTTCCGTCGGCCATCTCTCTGGCTTCGGCCCCGTCGAGAATGATGGCGACCTCGCGATCGTCTCCTGCGTGGGTGCCCTATGAGACTCGTCCGGCCCACCCTCACCCGCCGGTCCGTCCTGCGCGGCGCGGTCGCGGGCGGCGTCGCCACCTTGCCCCTTCCTTGGCTGGAGGCGATGATCGAAGCCCACGCCCAGACGTTGGTCGTGCCCGATCGATTCGGCGTGTGGTTCTGGGGCAACGGCACCCGACCCGATTCCTGGACCCCCCTGTCCGAAGGAGACGGTTGGGTGCCGAACACCGAGATGGTGCCTCTCGCCGACCTCGTCCCGTACATAAGCCCCGTCACCGGGTGCGAAATCAAAACCGCCACACACCCGCACCACAGCGGCATGACCGGCATCATGACGGGCCGAAAGTACGAACAACTCGGGTACACCCGCGACACCATCGTCAGCACCTTCGCTTCCCAGTCCGCGGACCAACTCGCCGCCGATTGGTTCACGGGATCGACGCCCTTCCGCTCCGTCGAGGCCGGTGTGACGTGGTTCCGCGGCACGGATGAAGGCAGCACCTTCCAACACCTGTCGCACAACGGTCCCAACAATCCAAATCCGAGCGAATACGACCCGATCGCCCTGTACGAACGGCTATTCGCGCTCCCCACCGACCCCGAACGCGACCTCGTCCGCCAGAGCGTGCTGGACACGGTGCACGGGTCCGCCGCCCGCCTACACGCCCACCTCGGCGTGGCTGACCGGGCCCGCCTCGACCAGTACCAGACCAGCGTGCGCACGCTGGAAACCCGGCTTGCCTCGGGCGTGTTGGCCTGTGCAGCGACCGCGCCGACGTCGAGTTTTCCCGACGAATATGGCCTGGAATTAATCCCTGAGAAGAACGCCGCGATGTCTGACCTGCTGGCGCTCGCTTTGGCCTGTGACCTGACGCGCGCGTTTTCGGTGCAATTCAGCACCTGCGGCTCGGGCGTGATCGTGTGGCAAGTCGGTGCGACCAACGGCTTACACACCACAACCCATGACGAGGCGTTGCCCCAACCCACCGTGGACGCGGCCGTCACCTTCGAGATGGACCAACTCGCCACCTTCTTGCGCACACTCCGCGACACGCCGGAAGCCGACGGAAATCTCCTCGACCACGTATCGATCCTGTGCACGAGCGAATTGTCGGACGGCTGGCTTCATAGCAACCAGGAGTTTCCCATCCTCATCGCAGGGAAGGGCAACGGACGCCTACGAGGGGGCCACCATTACCGATCCACATCGTTGAGAAACACGTCAGACGCGGTGCTCACGGCCCTTCACGGCGCGGGTGTGGCGCTGCCTTCGTACGGCACAGACGCAGGGTACACGACCAGCATTATTTCTGAATTGATGGCGTGACGGACCGCGTCCATTGCGATCAATAGCGGTAATAATCCGGCTTGAAAGGCCCCTCGACCGCCACACCGATGTAGCCCGCTTGCTGGGCCGAAAGCGTCGTCAGCTTGACGCCGAACTTGTCGAGGTGAAGCCTTGCCACGAGTTCGTCGAGGTGTTTGGGTAGCACGATCACTTTGAGCCCGATCTCTTCAGCGCGCGCTTGCAATTCCATTTGCGCCAACACCTGGTTGGTGAACGACGTGGACATGACGAAACTCGGATGGCCGGTTGCACAACCGAGATTGACCAGCCGACCCTCGGCCAAAAGAATCACGCTCCGACCTGTATCCGTAAACCTCCACTCATGAACCTGCGGCTTGATTTCAATCTTCACGACCGCGCCGGATTCCCGCAGGGCTTCGAGACCGGCCATGTCGATTTCGTTGTCGAAATGCCCGATATTGCACACAATGGCGTTGTGCTTCATCTTCCGCATATGAGCCGCGGTGAGGATCCCGTAATTCCCGGTCGCCGTGACAAACACGTCGTAATCGGCAACCACGTCGTCTACGGTCACCACGTCCAGCGCTTGCATACAGGCCTGCAAGGCGCAGATCGGGTCGACTTCCGTGATGGCCACACGCGCGCCCTGGCCGCGCAAGGATTGCACGCTGCCCTTGCCGACGTCGCCAAAACCGCACACCAGGACGCGTTTGCCCGACAACATGACGTCGGTGGCGCGCATCAATGCGTCTACCAGACTGTGGCGACAGCCGTACAGGTTGTCGAACTTGCTCTTGGTGACGCTGTCATTGACGTTGATGGCGGGGAAGCGCAACGTGCCCGCGGCGACGCGCTCATACAAACGATGCACGCCGGTCGTGGTCTCTTCCGACACGCCGCGGATGCCAGCCGCCATGGGGCGCCAGAAGTTGTCGCCCCGCTCGATGCGGACCTGGCGAAGCAACTCGAGAATGATCCTGTGTTCTTCGTTGTTGGCGATGGCCGGCTCGGGCATTTCGCCTTTTTCTTCCATCTCGGCGCCGAGGTGAACCACGAGTGTCGCGTCGCCACCGTCGTCGAGCAGCAGCGTGGGGCCGCCCTCCGTCCACAACAGGGTCTGCAACGTACACCACCAATACTCGGCGAGTGTCTCACCCTTCCACGCGAACACCGGCGTTCCGGCGCCACCGGGAGGGCCAGCGATCACTGCGGCTGCGGCGTGATCCTGCGTCGAAAAGATGTTGCAGGAGCACCACCGCACTTCTGCACCGAGCGCGACCAGCGTTTCAATCAGCACGCCGGTTTGGATGGTCATGTGCAACGAGCCCGAGATGCGGGCGCCTGCCAGCGGTTTGTTGGCCCCGTGGGTCTGGCGAAGCGAATCCAGGCCCGGCATCTCATGAAGTGCGAGATCCAGCTCCTTACGCCCAAAGGTGACGGCGGCGGGCGTCGCGCCCCGCGCCAGATGAGGGAGGCCGCCGAACAACGCGAGCCCGGTGTCGAGAAAGGCGGCGGTGGGCGGGTTGTAGCGCTCTGACACGGGGGGACCTCACAAAAGGCGCGCCGTCTAAGGTCGCTTAGGTCAGGGCGCTAGTAGCCGCAACAGCTTCCCGGAATGCCACATCGACAGCAGGTCCATCGACCAAGCTACGGTGACGTGCAGGGCCACGCCGAGCAGGATGCTGCGCGACCGCAGCGCCATCACGCCCATCGCAAGGCCCGCAATCACCGAACCCAAGGCCTCGGGGCCCGGCTTCTGGAAATGCAACATGAGGTACGAGGGCACCATCGACGCGACCGCCACCCAGCCGCCCAAGAACCGCGCGGTGCCAAACAAGAACAACCCGCGGAACAAGAATTCTACGCCTACAAACTGCAGTCCGTACGACAACTCCCAAGTGATCAGCCGTGAAAAGGAATCCGCAGCAGCTTTGCACATTGGATAGGTCGCCTGAAACTCACGGGCGAAAGACACCGCGAACACGAAGGGCCACACGACCGCCAGGGCCGCGGCGTACACCCAGGCATGGGAACGGATGCCGTGCAATCGAAAACCCATGTCGCGAGGCGTTAGACCTAGTCCGACACGCGCCCACACGAGGCCGGGCACAACGTAGAACAGCGCGACGCCCCACGCCCACCCGATCTTGCGCCAGAACCGGTCGTCGCCACCGGTCATGGTGAGGGGCAACCACGACCACACGTCGCGGGAGGTGTAGTTGCTCACCCACAACGACAGACAACACACCAACCAGGTGCCGACGACAAGCCGCGTCTCCGCAGCGCCCAGCGTGCGCGACGGCCAATCTTTTTCGAACGCGTCGCGCTCAGACAGCAACCAACTCCACAGTCGCGACACGCCCACCCCGAGGCCCGCGCCCTATCGCGCAGGCGCCTCGCGTCACCCCGCGACGAAGGCGAGAATCGCTTGTTCTACGGCAACATCGACCGCCTCAGCTGTCGTGCCCCGCAACGCCGTCTTGGTCGGGACGAGGCTGTGATCGCCGCCCTGAACGACATGCACCGACGAGCGGGCGGTCATTCGCGCCCGGACCTGTTCCAATTCGCTCAGGGGGCACAACGCGTCTCGTGTTCCTTGCACAAACAGCACGGGCGTGCGCAGCGCGATCAGCACGGCGTCGCGGCGTTTGTTGGGGTCTCCTTGCCCGAACAAGGGGTAGCCCAAACACACAAGTGCGGCGACAGGCGCGCCTTCCACCGCGAGATGGCAACCGATTCGACCGCCCATGGACCGTCCGACACAGACCACGGGTCCACCGTGCCGGTCCAGCGCCGTCTCGAAAGCCTCCCGGTGGGCGTCCACCAACACATTCAGCGGATCGGGACGGGAGCGTCCGGCGAGACGGTACGGGTAGTCAAACGACTGGACGGCACCGTGCCGGGCCAGCCGATCGGCCCATCGGACCAACGACGGATGGGTGCAGGACGTGCCTGCGCCCGGGGCGAGCAGAAAGGTCACAGCCGCGCCACGTCGCCCGACAGCGCTTCGGTAAATCCGTCCTGCAACGAACGCGACGACCACCCAAGCTCCGTTCGTGCCGCGGAATCGTCGAAGGACAAACCTACTGGGGTCCACAACGGGAGCAGAAGGGGACCACGACCCGCGATGCGTTTGAGGACGCCCATGCCAGCGAACAACGAGTTGTTCTCGCCGGTCACGGTGTACGCGCGGCTGGGTGCCGCGTGGCCCAGTGCCAGCGCCGCCGCAAGCGCCACGTCACCGGCATGCACATGGGGAACCGACGCGGTCGGCAACGCGATCACCGGCCAATCCAACCAGCGCCGGTACAGCCCGAAAAACACCGTATCGCCAGAGCCGTAAATCGGTCCCGGTCGCAACGCCGTGAAACGAATCCCGGCCGTTTCGCACACCGCAGCCGAGGCCGTCTCGCCCTCTGATTTCGTGCGCCCGTAACGCTTGTCGGTGACGAGAAACGATGGCGCCCAACCCGTCGGCCCCACCATCGGCGTGTCCGAGCCATTTCGTCCGAGCCGACTCGCGAGCACGGCGACGCTGCTGATCTGCACGAATCGCGACACGCCGGCCCGAACCGCTGCCTCCGCGACGCGCCTGGCACCGTCGACGTTGGCGGCACGAAAGGTGTCGAGATTTGCACCGCGACGGTCAAGCTGCGCCGCGTTGGACACGACCGCGTCGCACCCCGAGAAGGCCGCTGTGAGCGCGTCGGCGTCTGCGAGATCGGCGAGGGCGGTTTGGAAACCCAACGCCCCCAACGCCTCCGCCGCGGCCTCCCGACGCACCACGGCCCGGACCTCCATCCCGCGGTCCCGCAACACGCGAATCAGGTGCCCACCGAGAAAGCCCGACGCTCCTGTCACCGCAACCAGCACGATTCACCACCAGGGCCTTGGCTACCCCACCGTCACCGCGCCCGCCGCACGCTATGCGGCCACCGTGCGTCGTCGCCTCACTCGCGCAGCAGGTTGGCTGGTCCTTGGCTTCGTCCTGGTCACGGTCACGCAGGTCGCCGCTTGTCGTGTGTTTGACCCGCCGGTGACGTGGACCATGCTCGACCGCGTGTTCTCCCGAATCCAAACGACCCATCGGCCCGCTTGGGTGGACCACAGATCGGTGAGTTTGATGAGCCTTGGGGAGACGGTTCCCCGCGCCGTCGTCGCCTCGGAGGACGCGCGGTTTTTCCTGCACCATGGTTTTGACTGGGCCGGAATCTGCGGCGCTGCGGCCAAGAACGCAGATGGGCGCTCGCTGCGCGGTGGCAGCTCCATCACGCAGCAGACCGCCAAAAACGTGTTCCTGTGGCAAGGGCGCAGTTGGCTTCGTAAGGGTTTGGAAGCTTGGTATACGTTGCTGATGGAGGCCATCCTCCCCAAGGAGCGCATTCTCGAATTGTACCTGTCGGTCGCGGAAACCGGCCCCATGACCTTCGGCGTGCAATCCGGAGCGACGCTGTGGTTCCAAAGTTCCCCGGCCGCGCTCACGCCGGACCAAGCCGCACGCCTCGCGGGCATCTTTCCCAGCCCCAACCGGTGGGATCCGTCCGGAGAATCGGCGACAAAACGCGCGAGACACGTGGCGGCAAATCCGGCGCCATTTCCCGGGGATCGTGGGTTCAACGCCGCCGCTCAGGCCTACGCGGCCCAGGGCCGGTCCCCGTTGTGCCTGTTCGACCTTCTCAGGACCGGTCGTTAGACGGTTCCATGCGCCTCGCCCTGATCTTGCTGAACGCCTGCGTCCACCCTCCTGGTCCCCTGGACGTCGCACCGCCTGGACCTCCCACCACTGTCGCGGGCGTTGCGGTCAAGGAGGCCGATCTCGACCTGCTGAGAACCTGGGGCGAAACGATCTTTCGTCAGGGCGGCTACGGCTCGGAGCGCAGTGTGACCGACGTGATGGGCGCGCTGATGGGCACCGTTCGGATTCCATGCCCGACGGACCCGACTGGGTGCGACAAGCCCGTCCTGCCCTTCGTCATCGCCGGAATCGACGCCCTCGACGGCGTGCCAAAAAACGTGTTTGAAGGCAACGGCGGAGGCTACACCAGCAACCTGGCGCTGTCCTTCCCGCCCGGCAGCACCGTTCACGGTGTACCGATCCCCACACCGGTGTACACGGGGCTTGACGTAGACGCGGGCGACTTCCTCCCCATCGGCATCCAACCCGTCGAGGCGCCCCCAGAGGACCACGGCCTGCCCTGGCTGATCGACCTCAATACGCTCGACGGCGGTCCCGTTCCTGCGTCGCTCGCAGAGAAACGCTTTCGCGTTCGACTCGCCTGCGCCGCATGCCACTACACCCTCGACGTCGACAACGACGGTACGGCAGACCTCACCAGTACCAAACCCGGCGCCCCACCGAAGGACGGATTCACGCCCGAACACGGATGGGCCGCGGGCAATCAGGACCTGCATTTCGGCTGGCTCTTCGCCCTGTCGGAAAACGTGATGCTCGGATCGTTTGTGTTGGGGGGCTGGGTCGAAGACACCGGGCAAGACGCGCCCGTCCGTTTCGCCCAATGGATAAAAGCGAATTGGGGCGTTCAACCCGACGTCGTCCGCAACGCCGTCGTCAAAGGCATGTTGACCCAACCGCGCAACTTCGCCGACGTCTCGACGAATGCGAATTTCGACCCGATCCAGATTCCACCTCTGTACCCGCGTCAGGGTTGGCCGTACAATACCAACGGCGCCAACTTCGATGCCACCGACCGAGACAATCAGGTGTGGACCGGGGCGCTGGACTTTACGGGCCTGATCGCATTGTGCTCCGATGGCCTCGGCAAGGCGCGCGGGGGTGGCGGCCCGAAGGGTCCTTTCGCTGTGTTCACCAAATCCGAACTCGCCGACATCTGGATTTCGGACGCGCCCGCCGCCACCGCGAGTCCCGATTTTCAACAAAAACTCAAAGACGACATGGTCGGCGAAGACGGCCTTCCCGGCGTGCTTGACCCCAAACAGATGGTGGCGCTCAAACCCCATTTCGTGTTTACCCCACAAACTGTTGCGCAATGGCAAATGGCACCAATTAGGGCGGAAATGTCCGAACTTCCGTCCAGACTCCGCAAGCGCGGTGCCACCCTCGGCCCGCTTGGCGGCCGAATCGGAATCCCATCAGAAGCGCCAGACGGGTTGTTCGCACGATTCGCGGAAGAATACCCAGACCTGCACCTCCCAGACCTCGCGAACGAAGCGACCTCGGTCATGCTCGATTCGCTGGCACCTCCGCCCAATCCGTCGCCCTGGTTGACGCCCGAGCTCGTGACGTACGGTGCCGAAGTGTTCCAAGCTTCGGGTTGCGCGAGTTGCCATCAGGGTCCCTTCGGCGTGGACCACACCATCCACCCGTTGTCCGACGATGCTGAGGTACAATGGGGCAAAACCCGGTTGCCGTCTACGGCCGCCTGGCGCGTGCCGGACCGCAGGATTTCCTGCGCCTGTGTACACCCAACCCGAGCGGGCTGAAAGCGCCCGCCAAGTGCGCGCCTTGGTCAGCTCACCCTACAATCGGGCCACCGGCCAGGCGGTCCTTCGCGGCGGGCCCGTGTGGGGCCTGCTGTCGAACCAACAGATCGGCTACAAAACGACCTCCCTCCGTGGCGTGTGGACCTCCGCTCCCTACTTGCATGACGGAGGCGTAGCGGTGTCTCTGACAGACCCGAATACCGACGCCACCTTGGCGGATCGACTCGCCCGCGCCCGCTCCGACACCCTCGTGTACGGGACCGGCCAGATCTTGCTGCGGGGCGAAGCCGATCCGACAGCCGCCCGCGCCGACGCTGCCCTGAGCCTGCAAGCGCTCGTCTTAGGGTCGGAACGGGCCAAAGTCCTTGCGGCGAATGAAGCGCCAATCTGGCCGGTCGTGGGCGGGACGACCCTCCCCATGGCCCAGATGCGAATCACGGGACAGGGGCATCCCTTCTGGGTCGAAGACGAACCCGGCGGACCCGACGTGACCGCGCTCGTCGCTTTCTTGCTGGCCTGGGACGACTGCCCCCGCGACAGCGTCGGGCAGACGTGTCCGCCGTACGCTTGGCGGGCCGCACCATGATCTGCCTACTCGTACCGTGGGCTTTTGCGGCGCCCCAGGGCTTTCTGGCTACCGAGGTCGCCACCCAAGAGGTTTCAGTGTGGACCGGCGTCACGTGGACGGTCAGCCGCGTCGCCGCCCTCGGGCCAGCCGCAACCTTGTCAGATCGCGGCGCTGTCGTGGAGTTGCTGGTCCCCCTCGAATTCGGTGCGTTCGGCGTGTTGCCGTCGTTGGGCGCCGGGTGGGACCTGGCCGCCGAAGATTGGCGGGTCCAGGGCCGGCTTGACGCGGTCTTCGAGGTCGCAAATCTCGAAAAGGCGAATTTTTCGATCGACCACCGTCTGCGTTTCGTGGCTGACGCGTCCTTGAAACCCGACACGCTGGCGATCCGCGAGGCGATTTTGTCGCGAATCAAAGGGGTGACCACCGGTCCGGCCTGGGAGTTTCGTCGAACGGGGAGCGCGATGGCCGTGACGCAGTGCGCGCCAGGGTGGACCGTGCGATTTGGCACCGAAGCCGTGGCGGCCGGGGTCTTTCTCGGCTGGGATTTCGTGAAAGAGCCGGCCGGCGTGTGGGGACCGGTGGCGGGGAGGACAGAGGCGGTGTTGCGCTTTTGATTAAGCGCGCCGCAATGCAGAACCTTGTGCTCGGGTGCATGAACTTCGGCCGCCGAACCCCCTCGGCCGAGGCCCAGCGGGTGCTAGCAATGGCGTTGGACGCGGGCGTCACCCAGTTCGATACGGCAAATGTCTACGGAGATGGAGCGTCGGAGCGCATCGTGGGCGAGGCGCTTCGCGGCCGGGACGTGAGCATCACCACGAAGGTGGGGCTCGCTCGGGTGGGGCGGGCGCCGGAGGGCCTGCACCCCGACACGGTACGCTCCGCGTGTGACGAAAGTCTGCGCCGGCTGCGCCGCGACCAGGTGGACGTCTACCTTCTCCATGCACCCGATCCCCTGACGCCCCCAGAAGCTACCTTGCAGGCGATCGCGGAGTTGCTTGGGAGCGGGAAAATCGCCGCTTGGGGGGCGTCCAACTTTGCTGCGTGGCAGCTCTTGGAGCTCATTTCCCTGGCGGACCGTGCTGGCGTGCAACGCCCCTGTGTTGCACAACAACTCTACAACGTCCTCATCCGGCAGCTCGAATTCGAGTATTTTGCGTTCGCGCGGCGCTACGGGGTTGCCACGACCGTGTTTAATCCGCTCGCGGGCGGGTTGCTTTCGCGCGCCCCGTCGGGGGGGCCGCCTCTGGGGGCCCGCTTCCAGCAGAACCCGATGTACCAACGTCGTTACGCGGCTCCGAGGATGGTCGAGGCAGCGTCGGCGCTCGCGTCCGTCGCAGAGGGGGCCGGGCTGTCCCTCCTTGAGCTGGCCTATGCCTTCGTGTTTCACTGTCCCGAGGTGGCTGCCGTGGTCGTCGGTCCGGGGACGGTGCCCCACCTGGAGGCCGCGCTCGTCGCGGCGCGTGCCCCGCGGCCCGAAGACGCGCTGATCGCGGTGGAAGCCTGGTGGACGGAGCGAATCGGCACCGACGCGAAGTACGCCCGGTGAGCGTCGTGGCCGAGGCCGTCGCCCATTACCGTGAGCACGGCTGGGCGCGATTGCCGGCTCTAGCGCCGGCCGACACCGTGGACCGGCTGCGGGCAAGCGCGGAAGCCATCGCAAGGGGGCATCTGTCCTACCCAGGGTTATTCTTTCAGCCCGACACCCCCACCGGAAACTACCAGGACCTGGTTTTTGGGCATGGCTGGGCGGGGCCAGATTTGGCGTATCGGAAGATTGAAAAGTTGGAGCAGGACCCAGAGTTCTGGGCGTGGTTGGCCGGCGAGCGGCTTCGCACCTTGGTGGCGGCCGTGATCGACGGTCCCGTGTCGTTGTACAGGGCCGTCCTGTTTTCGAAGGCGCCGTACACTGGCAGCGATCTGCCGTGGCACCAGGACGCCGGGCAATTCTGGGGGCTCAGCCACGACCCAGAGCTTCAGCTCTGGACGGCGTTGGACGACGCCCCCGTGGAGGCCGGCTGCCTCGAGGTTTTCCCCGGTAGCCACAAGCGCGGTCTCGCCACGCCGCTGGGCGGGGTCGTGCCGAGAGCCCACGTGCTCGCCGCCGGGGCCGACGAGGGGGCTCTGGCCGTGCCCGCCGTGGCCGGCGACGTTGTCCTCTTGCACAATCTCGTGTGGCACCGCTCCGGACCCAATCGAACAGGTCAACCGCGGCGCGCGTTCACGGTCTGCTACCTTCCTCGCACCACCCGATGTTTACGCAAGAAACGAGCGCCGCGTGCTTTCGTGCCGGTGTTTGACTGAAACGCTCTCTCGCCCAACTCCGACGCCGACGGCTCGCGCGGTTTGACGCGGATCGCTCTGTGGCGGGAGTGGTCCGCGACCACGTCGGCCTGCACTCCACCGACTATTGGACGCCGTACCTGTCCCTGTGGGCCCGACTTGGCCAACTCGATGCCGCCGCGTTTTACGCCGAGTTGCAAACCGGCGGGGCCTACGTTCGAGTAAACGCCTGGCGACAGACGGTTCACGTGATCCATGCGTCAGACGTGCCCCTGGTGCTCCGCGCGTGCGGCAGCCGGCTGGGAGCCGTCGGCCGTCGCGGCCTCAACGCGGTGTCCTCGGCCGACTTCGAGGCCGTGTTGGGCACGATCGGCGCGGCCGTGGCCGACGGTCCGCTCGACGTGAACGCGCTCAAAGAGGCCGTTCCGGCCATTCGGGCCCAAAGTCGCAACTGGATTCTCGCGGCCATGGGTGCGGGCATCCTCGTGCGGGGGCGAGCAGCCCACGCGCGCTCCAACCGGTGCGAGTACGACTCTCTTGTCGGTCTTGTGCCCGATCCGCGGTCGATCGACGAAGCTCGCCGCGCGCTGCTCCAGCGCTATGTCGCGGCGTTTGGGCCTGTCTGCGACGACGACATGGCCTGGTGGCTTCCGGCCACCCGCAGGGAGGTACATGCCGCGCTGAGTACGCTGGGGCCCACGTTCTTCTCGATCGAGGAGGACGGCCGCCGGTGGTACGCCCCGTGCACCCTTCTGGAAGGCGCCGAGCCAGCCCCGCCCGGTGTTTGGCTCCTGCCGTACGAAGACGCGCTCCCCAAAGGCTATGTGGAGCGCTCCTGGTATTTGTCCGACCGTTCGCGCGCTGTAGTTTATCCACATAACGTGGAGGACCTGCATCCAGCGGATTTCCTGGCGGCGTCAAAACCGCAAGGCGCAAACCGAACCGGCGAGATCCGGCCTTCCATCTGGCACGAGGGCCGCGTGGTCGGGCGTTGGGAGTTCGCGAAGGCAGACAGCGTGGTCGGGCGCATCCACGAGGACGTCGGGGCCCAGGCGACGGCGCAAGTGGACGACGCGCTTCACCGGTTGGAAGGCTTTGTCCGTGCCCAGTTGGTTCCAATATCTTGAGGCAACCGGGGACCCCAAAGGGTGGACTTGATCCACTTCCGTGGACAATTCCTTAGAGGTAGAGTTTTCCGGCGAAGGTTCGGATTTTCAGTGGCTGTCGCAGATCTTCAAAATAGAACGCCGAACGGCGACGTACACGCGTCGAACACACCGACCTTGGGAGGGCCTATGTCCGACGAGAAGAAGAGTGGCGGCGGGCTCATGCGCGGCTGCGTTGTGATCGGCGTCCTGCTCGCGGGCATCGCAGCCGCGGTTGTCGCTTCGTTGGTCGGCGTGGGCGCCATCGGTGGCGCATGGTTCGCGGGCACGGCCGCACCCGATCCGGTCGCCCAACCCGAGCCGGCCTCGATCGCGAAAGACCCACAACCGACGGAAGGCGCCGGCGCGGCCATCCGCGCGAGGGGGACCCTGATCATGCTCGTGGACACCGGCGAACCCGCGTTTACCGGCACGCCACCGATGTACTACCCCGGTGCAGACGGCAAGCCGGACGGCTTCGACTACGCACTGGCCCAGCGACTCGCTACCGCGCTTGGCGCCGCCGACGTTCGTCTGATGCACGAGCCTTATGCCACACTCGCCGACCGCTTTACGGCCAATGGGAGCGAGGCGGACGTGGTGATCTCCGGCTACACGCCGAGCGGCGAGCCTGGAATCAGTTGGTCCGATTCTTACCTCGACTATGGGCTCGTTCTCGTGGTTCCGGCGTCGAGCAAGGTGCGAACCGTCGCGGACCTGACCGGGCAGGCCGTCGGCATTTTCGACGATGACGCCGCGGCCGAGGAAGTCGGCAAACTGGTCAAGGGCTACACCGAGTTGATTCGTTTGTCCGACGGTTATTGGGACCAACTTGTGGCGGGCAAATTCGCCGGTTTCTTGTACGACTATCCGTATGCCGTCGCCGAGATTAATAACTGGTACAAGGTCAATCCGTCACGGGCAGGTTCCTTGCGCTTCGCCCAGTACAACCTCACCGAGTCGCACTACGCCGTGGGCGTGCGTTCCGGCGACGCCGACTTGCTGGCGGCCGTGAACGCGGAGATCGCGGCATGGAAGGCGTCGGACGACTACGGCGCCGCAGTGAAACGTTACCTCAAGGGGGGTCTTGTGGTAGCACCGCCTGCGTCGAGCCGTACGGTCGCGGCGGCGGCTGGGGATACCCTGTCAGCAATTGCCCAACGGGAGCTTGGGAGCGTCGAGAAATGGAAGGATTTGTGGGCCGCAAATCGGGAGCGTTTTCCTAATCCGCATCTCATCGAGGTCGGCGACCTCATCGTCCTGCCGTGAGAATGTTCGTGAGCGACCCTGCGCCGGTGTGGGTGGATCTGTCGGCGGGGTGACTTCGGGCGTGGGATTTCCGCCCGCGTGCTGCGGAATCGGGTAGATTGCGCGGACGAGGGTCGCCAAATGGTGTCGATGTGGTGGGCGATTGGCGTCGCGTTTGCCGTCACGGTGGACGGAGACTTGACAGTGTACGCCGGGATCCAGGAGGCGATCGACGCGGCGCCCCTCGGTGGCACGGTTCGCGTAGGCCCGGGAACCTATGCCGAAGCGCTCACGCTCAACAACGACGTGGAGGTCGTTGGGGAAACGTCGGCCTTGGTGTTCGTGGAGGCGCCGGCGGGTAACGCCGTCACGGTGGTCTCCGCGAATGTGAGCCTGGTGGGGCTTACGCTGAGGTCGGCGACGGGGTTTGGGCTGCGGGCGCAGTCGGTGTCGGCGGTGGATGTATTCGATGTAGTGATCGACTTGGCGGATGACGGGGGCGTCAGCCTTTCAGCGAGCGGCCTAACTGGAACGAGTTTGTCTATTCTCGGCGTAGGACAGCATGGGATCAAGGCGTCAGGTATCGCCCAGACTATTGAGCTATACGATTCGCTGATTTCCGGAGTCACTTCATTCGATAATGGTGGTGCGATCAATTCAAGCGGGTTTTCCGTTGCCCTTACGGATTGCTCACTCACGGGGAATTTGGCATCTGAGCTCGGCGGTGCCGTCTACGTCTCAAACGCCGACTTCACCGCGACGCGTACGACCATCAGCGACGCATTTGCGGAATTCGACGGCGGTGCCATCTACGTCGATGGCGGCAACCTTAGCTTGACCGACAGCGAAATCACCGACGCCCGCTCCGTGCTGTCTGACTTTGCGATGCACCCCGCATCGGTGGTGGTTGTCGGAGGCGACCTCTACGTTTCTGGGACGACGCTGACCGACGCCGATGGTTTTGCCACCTATGCAGGAGGCAGCGTCACCATCGAAGACAGCTCCGTCACTGGCGCACAGGCGAATGGACTGTATGCCGACGTCGTTTCCGACGTGGTCCTGACAGATTTTTCAGTCTTGCTGCACGGCGCCGAAGCTGCCTCCGTCGCCTTTGCGGAGTCCGTCACGACGACGCGGTTGGTCGGATGTGCGGCGAATACTAGCGGAAGCGCGCAGTTGGCCTATCTGGAGTCCGTGGGCAGTTGGGTCTCCCGCAACGACGTCGGTGTGGGTTCTCCAGCCCGCACGTTGTTCCCCGGTGGTGAGGCGGATGGATTCGCAGGCGTACGCCTGGTGAATGTCCCCAATGCCTTGATCGAGCAGATGACGTTGGTCGGCCAGGATGTGACCGCGGGGTTCCTCCTTTCCGATGCAGGATCGGCGTTGGTCGTCCACAACAGTCTGCTCGCCTACGGCAACGGATTGGGCCCGGCCATTGCGGTGAGTGGCGACGGAACAGTCGCAGCGTCAAATTTGCTGGTTTGGGACGTGCTGGGTGGCACCGGGCCCGTCGCGGCCGAATCGTACGACCCGGAATTGTTGGGAGCAGATTTCACGGACGCGGGTGCTTTGTGCGATTTGGCATGGTGGCCGGCCGCGTGGTCTGCCGTCCGGGACGGCGGCGATGTGCTCGTGGAAGACCTCGACGGCACCGTGTCGGCCCTGGGCGCATCGGGGGGGCCGGACGCTTCGCCCTTCCTGTATGAAGATTTGGATGCCGATGGCGCCCCGCTCGTGTGCGATTGCGACGATGCGCGCGCGGACCTTTCACCGTTCGAGGAAGAAGTTTGCGATGGCGAAGACGATGACTGCGACGGCGTCATCGATGGCCCGGGGAGCCTCGATGCTGCCGTGTGGTGCGTCGATTTCGATCTCGATGGGTTTGGCGATCAATTGGATTTTGGCGTCCTTGATTGTATCGGTCCGGAGGGCACCATCGCGGACTGTACGGATTGCAACGACGAGGCGCACGAGGCCTTTCCGGGCGCGGACGAGACCTGCGACCCGTTGGACCGGAATTGCGACGGCGACCCGGTCATCGGAGCGGTGGATGCGCTGACATTTTTTGCGGATGCGGACGGTGACGGCCACGGGGATGAAAGCGCTCCCAGCGTTGCCTGCGAGGCTCCAGAAGGCACCGTCGCGTCCTTTGACGATTGTGACGATTCGCGCATCGATGTGCACCCGGGCGCGGACGAAGTCTGTGGCAATGGCGACGAGGACTGCGACCTTTCCGTGGATGAACCGTCTGCTGTCGATGCGCAGTTGTGGTTTTTCGACGGAGACCTCGACGGCTTCGGGGTGGAAACGAGCGCAGTACTTGGGTGCTCTGCGCCCGTGGGGTACGTGCAAGAGGGAGCGGATTGTGACGACGAGGACGCGGCAATCCACCCGTCCACTGCGTGGTTTGTTGACGCTGACGGCGACGGCTTTGGCGGCGGACTCGCGGTCGTCCAGTGTGAGGCACCGGTCGACGGGACGCTGGTGGGTGGGGACTGCGATGATGCTTTCCCCGAGGTGAATCCCCTGGGCTCAGAGCGCTGTGGCGGGGGCGACGAAGATTGCGATGGGCTGGTGGACGACGCCGACCCGACAGTGGCCGGTGACAGCCTTCTTCCCTACTTCTCCGATAGCGATGGCGACGGCTGGGGCGGCGGCGTGGCTGGGTTTGCCTGCGTGCCGCCACCCGGCAATTCGGCCATCGTTTTCGATTGCGACGACACCGACCCGTTGATTTCACCTGACGCATCGGAGATCTGCGGCGGTGGCGACGAGGATTGCGACACGTTGATCGACGATGACGATGACGATTTGGCCGATGCTGTCCTGTGGTACGCCGATGCCGACGACGATGGGTGGGGCGGCGAGCTCGCCGCCGCCGCCTGTCTGCCGCCCGACGGCACCGTCCCCCTGCTCGGCGATTGCGACGACACGGACGCCGCGATCAACCCCGACACGGCCTGGTACGGGGACGCAGACGGCGACGGCTATGGCGCTGGCGACCCGGTCGTCGTCTGCCTGGCGCCGGACGCGTCGAGCCTGCTGGACGGCGACTGCGACGACAGCGACCCCGCAATTTCCCCCGCCGCTGCAGAGATTTGCGGCGGTGGCGACGAAGACTGCGACACGCTTGTCGATGATGGCGACCCGTCGCTCTCCGATGGCACGGTGTGGCTCGCCGATACCGACCTCGACGGATTCGGAGGCGACGTCGTGCTGTCGGTCTCCTGTGTGGCGCCCGAGGGTGCACTTGCCCTTGGCGGCGACTGTGACGATGGCGACCCGGACGTCTCGCCCGCCGCTTCCGAGCTGTGCGGGCTTGGCGACGAGGATTGCGACGGGCTGACCGACGACGATGACGACAGCGTGGCAGACGGCGTGCCTTGGTACGCAGACGACGACGTCGACGGCTTCGGCGGCGTTGAGGTGGCCATCGCCTGTGCCGGACCACTCGGTTCCGTCCTCCTGGCGGGCGACTGCGACGACGCGGACCCTTCGTTCCTGGATGGAATCAACTGGTATGTGGATGGCGACGGCGACGGGTTCGGCGACGTGTTCGCGCTGTACGCCTGCGACGCCCCCGAGGGCACCGTCGCACAGGGCGGAGACTGTGCGGACGACGAGGAAGCCGTCTCCCCGGCTGCGGATGAGTTGTGCGCGGCGGGCGACGAAGACTGTGACGGTCTGGAAGCCGACGCCGATCCCGGCGTCGTAGACGGCACCCCCTGGTGGGAAGACCTAGACGGCGACGCGTTTGGAGGTCCAGTTGGAGGCAGCGCCTGCGTCGCGCCGGACTTCTCCTCGCCCGTGGGTGGCGACTGCGATGACACGCGGGACGGCGTCAATCCGGTGGGCCAAGAGGTGTGTGGCGGGTTGGATGAGGACTGTGATGGTCTGCTCGACGACGCGGATCCAGACGTAGACATTACGAATGTGGTGGACTGGTATGCCGACGCCGACGACGATGGGCACGGCGACCCGTCGGTGGTGTTCGCCAGCTGCGGCCAACCGGAGGGGTACGTCATCGACGCAGACGATTGCGACGACGAGGAGCCCCTGGCGTGGACGGACGCGCCCGAGTCCTGTGACGGGGTCGACAACAATTGTGACGGTGCCCTGGACGGCGTGGACAGCATTGACCCGCTGCTGTGGTACGCCGATGCGGACGAGGACGGGCACGGTGACCCTGAAACGGTGACGCTGGCGTGCGACCTGCCGGTCGGTTTTGTGGCGCTGCCGGACGACTGCGACGACGATCAAGCGCTGGCCTGGACGGGCGCGACCGAAGTGTGCGATGGCGTGGACAACCAGTGCGACGGCGTCGTGGACGAAGCGGGTAGCTTGGGCGAACTGGTTTGGTACGTGGATGCAGACGCGGATGGGTTCGGCGACGACGAGTTGGCGCTTCTGAGTTGCCTTGCGCCTGGCGGGACGTCTCCTATAGGCGGCGACTGTGACGACGGCGCCGTAGCCGTGTTCCCAGGGGCGGATGAGCTGTGCAACGGGGTGGACGACAACTGCGATGAGGTCGTGGACGATGCCGAGGCGATCGACGCGATGATCTGGTACGCCGACAGGGACGGTGACGAGCATGGCGACCCCGGAGACGCGTTGACGTCATGTTTAGCCATCCCGTTGCGAGTGAACTCGGCGGACGATTGTAATGACGACGAACCCCTGGCGTGGACCGGTGCTGACGAAGTCTGCGACGGCGTCGATAACGACTGCGTGGGTGGGGCGGACATCGACCCGGTCGACGGGCAGACTTGGTACGAAGACGCGGATGGAGATGGTTTCGGCAACCCCGCAGAGGGACTGATTTCTTGCGACCCGATACCAGGTCGGGTCACAGACGGTTCCGACTGCGATGACGAAGACAATGCGGTATTTCCTGGCGCCGACGAGCTGCCTGGAAACAGCGTGGACGAGGATTGTGATGGCCGGGACCTACCGCAGGGCTTGGATACTGGGCAAGGCGACACGGACCCTGCGGACGGCTGCAACTGCGACCAAAGCCGCGGCGTGACGCCGGGTGCTTGGGTTGGCTTTGTTCTCCTCCTGATTCGTCGGCGGCGGTAGTGGGGTCGGCGTCTCGGTCCCAGCCGCGCCCGAGAGCGCAGGCGGCAGCACGCTAGTTGCCGTCGAAGGCGTCCTACCTAGTCCTAGTCTGCACACGCATGGATGCCCGAAAAATCGGCATCACAGTCGCCCCATCCGTCGGGCGTGCACCCCGTTTGGAACTCGTGGCACCGCCCATCGCTCGGGCTCTCGGCGTAGGCCACGGCCGGCGGGCACGTCAGATCGCCCTCAATGCACGCCGCATCCACTTGCGCCTCGCGCACGACGCAGGCTTCCGAGCCGGCGGTATCCACAAGCACACTGTCGATCGGAATGCCGGCAAGCACGATGCATCCGGAAACGTCCACGCAGTCCGACGACGTCAAGGACGCGCATTCGCTCTCGGTCGACCGGGTTGCGTCGCGGGGTCCAAAGCAGGCGATCAGCGTCAACCACATCCGTGCGTCCTGGCTCGCGCCGCATTTAACGCGCCCGCTCCCCCTTCACGAAGCGCCTGGCAGCCGGGAGCGTCCAGTCGCGCGGGCCTCCCACGCGTGCGACGATCCGCCCGTCCTCAACAACGAACGTGTCCGGCAACCCCGACACCTGGTACTGGTACGCCGCTCGAGTAGCACCCCCCGGATCGCGCACGATCGGTTCGGGAACTTGACCCTCGAAGTAGCGCTGCACAAGGCGTTGTTGCATGGCTCGATGGAGGGCCGAATCCGGCCCTGGCGGGTGCGGGTCACGGGACCACCGCCACCGAATTCGGCTTCCCGAGCGTGGTCATCCGATTGAGCACGCTCACCCCGATCCTCGCCTCCGTCGCCTGTGTTGCCGTCTTCTTCGCCCGGAGTTCCTCTCCGATGATCCGTTTGTATCGGAGCATCGCGTTCTCCGCCCGGGCCTGCCGGTGCGCTCCCGCCTC
>CAMASI010000065.1 GCA_945861065.1 Klebsiella pneumoniae
GCGTCGCCCCTGGAAGCGTCAGCGATCATTCTGGAGCTTCTTCGCCAAGGCTACGAGGAAGTCCATGGCGACGGCGTACACATCGAGCTTCTCATGGTCGAACGGCATCGCTGCCTCGGGTCGGGAGGGGGATCGGGATCGGGATCGGGTGCGCGCAGGCGTATCGCGGAGCGGCTTTCGATCATCGCGCCCCGAGACGGTGGGCCCCATCCGGTCAGTTTTTCAGGACACGCCAATCCCGTCCGACTCGCACAAATACCGAGTCTCGTCCGATGCCTTCCTGCCGGGGAATCCACGGCGCAACCCCGACGTGCACCTCCGCAGTCCATCCGTCTTTCCGCCACGTGGTAATCGCCGCGAATCCCTCTGCCCATTCGCCATCAAACCACGCAATATCCGCCACCGTGCCGACGCCGAATGAACCCGCATGAACTTGGGGTCCCGCGCGAATCGCGGCGTAGTCTTCCACCCACCATTCCGCCCAGGCCGCGCCGGCAACGGGGACCGTGTACGGGACCAGTCCGCCCAACCGCGTCGCCGTCACAATGTCAGTGTGTTCGGCGACGCCCGCGTGAAGGGAGACAAGCGGAGCGACGGGCCACTCGGGGTCCACGCTGGCCGTGACAGAAACATGGGGCGAAATGGTTTCCGGTTGGGCATTCACGCCCACAATGACCCATCCCTGGGTAGACGGCGACCACCAGCCGCCCACGAAATCCGTAGCCCCCACGGGGCGGTCGGCCGGGATTTCGACAATTGTTTCAGACGACTTCGGGTCGAACGCCCAATGCGTACCCGACAACGAAACGCCCCCATACAAACCCTTGGGTCCATAGAGGATGGCGCCGCCTTCCACCCTGAACGTCGATCCAAGGAGCGCCCTTCCAGGGTCGGGTGCGCCGTCGGTCCACGGCGAGATGACCAAGCCCGCGGCTGGCGACTCGCCCCGAAGGAGCGTCCACACGCGACCCCGCGCGAGATTCGGAGCCCATCGCAACTCGAGGGTTTCCGTCAGCAACTCAGCGGAAAAAGCGCCACGGCGCACACCCAGGTCCACGGCCCCATGGGAGTCGTCGTCAATCTGGCCGCCGGCGGAAATCCGCCATTCTGTGACTTCGGGTTGGGGCATCTGTCCTTCGCGGTGCGATCCTTTTGCCGCGCATTGGCCGAAACGGGGCCTATCCACCCCCAGTCAGGCTTGGCACGTCGCTTGCTCTAACGTGAGTGCCCGCTCCCACGGGCAGTTTCAAGGGCCTTTGCCTTTGAGCCAACCCACCGACCCACTCCTCGGGAACGGTGGCCCACTCCTACGGACGCCGTCGGGAATCCTCCTCGGCGGCGTTCAACGGGAGTTCGTATGGGGCAACAGTCACTCGACCTCGGCTTGCGTCGCGGTAGACTGAAACCACGCGACACCGTCCGTCGTCGCGTTGATCTCCAGGGCCTCCGAATGAATTCCACCGGGCCATCGGTGGTCCCAGCCCTCAATCGTACAAAGCGTGGTCGATGCCGCGCAAACCCACGACGTGCAAGTCGTTGAGCCGGTCACCAAGACCGTCGGTGCGTCGGCGGTACATAAATTTCTCTCCTTCCACAGGTCCATCGTGGATTCTGCGGAGGGGTAGACGTTGCCGCCAGGGCCGTCTCCGGGCCCTCCCTCGAAGGGAACCCGGGTGTCTGCGAGCCCGTGGATATGCCGGACCGGAAGGGGCGCACCCTTACAGGAGGCGCGCAACAAGGGTCCGGAGGCCGGCATCGCGGCGTCGACCCTGGTACTTTCACACGCCCACCGGTGGGCCATCATGGCGCCATTGCTGAATCCGGTAGCGAAAACCCGGTCTCCGCACACCAACGGAGAGATTTCGCGAACCGCTTGATCGAGAAAGTCGACGTCGTCGACATCATTGTTCGCTTCGTCAGAACTGCCGCAACAATCCCCCGCATTCCACGAGTTGAACAGAAATCCCCGACCCTGTGGAAAAATAGAGACGTAGCCGCCGCCTTCTTGTTCCGAGGCCGAAATGAATTGCGTCACGGCGCTGAAATCTGTTGCACTCTCGGCCGAACCATGCAGCGCTACGACGAGGTCACGAGGACCCACACCGCTGGGCACGTACACAAAAACCTTTCGAGACGCACCTTCGGGCGTATCAATGTCGTGTTGGTACAACCCGGGTTCCGGGTATTCTGCGCACGGGTCTCCCAATTGCGGCAGTTTCGGGACGCACGCAGAAAATAGGAGGGCGAACCCGACTCGGGACCTCATGCGCCCGGCAATGCGCCACGAGGCGCGCCGGCACCCGCGTGGATTCCTGGACGAATCTCCAGCGTGCTGCCCGCCGCATGCCCCCGCGACCAAGCCGGGTCCGCGGCGCCACCGTGGAGGCGTTGGTGGCGAATCGACGGATGGCGGGCGTGCATCCAGGCGTCCAACCCGGCGGGGCCGACGTAGACCAGGCCCGCCGCCCGGTCCACGGCTTTGGCGGCGTCGAGTTTTTGATGAAACCCGGTAATCACGCCCGCACAATATCGGTTTCGGGCTGGCGCCGTTCCTCCGCCCGCAGATCGCCAGGAGCGTTCCGCGAAACCAGCGACGAAATCCCAGACATACCCAGCGACGTCTACGTCGGCGCGTATTCCATTGACCTCAAGCTGGTCGCCCCACGCGACCCTGCTTTGGTCCAGCGCAGGGACCCAAATGGCGCTCACGCGAAAATGTGTCGTGAGCAAACCCCCGAGTTGCCGTTCCCATAAGGGTCGCCGAGCGCGGATGGGTCCAACCCACGCGCTGGTGAACAGCGCTTCTTCCGTGGACACCGGCGATGGGTTTGCGGCCATCAATCGGCGGGCAGCGGCCATCGCAGCGGCGGCCTCGTTCTGCTCGGGACTCTCCGCCAGAGCGAGCAGTTTGCGGATCCGACGCAACACGGCCGGCTCGGCGGCTGCTCCGCCTTCCGGAAGACCCGTCGCTCGACTGTCGATGCTGAAGCGTTCGCACACGCGTCGAAAGGCAGGTCCATGCGCTGTTTCGTCGTTGACGCCGAGGGCCTCGTTCACGAACTGATGGGCCATCTCGTGCCGAAGGACCTCAATCACCCGTCCCCATGGCGCTGTTGCGGCCAGCGTCCTGTCGATCGTGAGCGTGCGGGTGGTGGACACCCAGCAACCGAGCGGGCCATTCGTCCCGAGGGCCAGAATCGGGCGACGGAGCCGACCCCGGAACATCACGCGATTGTTTTCCGCCCAGGCGAGGGTGAGCGCGTCCAACACCACGCGGTAAAGGTCTGGGTTCATCGAGCTACAAAGCCAAGTTCGGTGATGTAGGTGTGATCGAGCGTGGATCGGCTGCGGGCGAATTGGCTCCGCACAAACAGGGCAGCGCCGTAGAGCATGGCGGCCAACCGTACGGGCGCGGACGGAACCACGTCGGTGGTGATTCCGAGGCCCCTGGATTGGGCCCGGACCCGGGCGATGACGAAGTCGACGAAGCGGGGCAGGTGGCGGAGGACGTTGTGGTCAGCGCTTTGGCCGACGAATCTCCGGGCCACGAGCGGCGCGAGCAGCAGCTGGATCTCGATGAGGCCGTAGTACGCCCATCGAAGGGACGGTTGTTCCGAAATCAAGCGACGGACCTCCTTCTCGCCCCATTCGACGTGTTCGATCTCCTGGGCGCAGACGCCCCGAAGCATCTTCTGAACTTGCCTTCCTTGGACGTCGTCGCTCGGGAGTGTCTGGAGCATGACTTCTTTGAACACGTCCAACACCATTCCTTCCCCAATCGCATGTTCCATCAGCACTTTGAGGCGGTAGTCGTTGTTGTGGCTGGACAGCAGACGGATCACCCAGTGGGGACCTTCGGGGGTCAGGTTGAGAATCCGGAAGATTCGCCCAAAAATCTCAAGGTGGGACAACTCCTGTTGGGCTTGACGCAGGTAAAAGCGGGCTGCCTCGAGATTGCGCGCCGCGTACAGGCTTTTGCCGCAGTACACGCCCGTGGCCTCTCCGAACAGCGCTTGACTCAACAGGAAGCGCACGATGGCGGCGTCGCGGGGTCGACTCAGGTCGAAGCGGTCGCCTTGGAAGTCGAAGGACGGCTCAACAGTATGGCTTGGACGCGGCATCGCGACTCCGGGTTGGCGCCAACGCGAGCGCTTCCTCCGCCGCCTAACCATCGTCTGGACTGGCGCCCCCGGTGAGGGCGGGTCAGAGGACGAGGCATGTCCACTCTTGTTCTGTTTGTTTTGCTCGGGTGCGTCGGGAACGGCAACATCGCGGAGGGGGAGCCGACCGCGACGACGGACTCGGACCTCCCGGTGGAGCCGCCGCCGGAGACTACGGTGGATTGCCCGCTGGTTCGTGACGCGGCGCTCGACCTTGCGGCGGCGGACCGGGTGACCGGGGAGGGCGATAGCGACCAGTTGGGGAGCGGCGTGGCCGCGGTGGGCGACGGCCGTTGGCTTCTCGGGGCGTTGGGCGCCGACGCTTATGCGGGTGCGGTGGTGGTCTACGGCGGGTCGGATTCGGCCACGCTGAAGGGTGACACCACCAGTTCCGCCGGGTCGGCTGTGGCGGCGGGCGACCTGGACGGGGATGGACTGCCGGAAGTCGTCGTGGGTGGCCGTTCTGCGTCGGCTGGCGTGGGACAACCGGGTTCTGTGTGGATTGTCGACGGCGCAACGAACCTTTCTGGCAATGCGCAGTTGTCTGCAATCGGCGTCCGGCTAGACGGAACCGTCCATGGCGGTTGGGCGGGCCATTCCCTTGCGACGCCTGGCGACGTCGACGGCGACGGGTTGGGTGACATCATCGTGGGCAGTCCGTATTTCGGTACGGAGTACGTTCCCGAACAAGGAGGCGTCTGGCTCGTCTCGGGTCTGAAGGCCGACGGACCTCTGGACGAGGCGGGTGCGTTCATCCCGGGCGCGGTCGAAACCGACACGGGCTGGACCTTGGCGGGTGTAGGGGACAGTGATGGAGACGGCCTTGCTGACTACTTGGTGGGGGCGCCGTTCGCTGACCCTGCGCGGGTGTTCTTGCTGTCGTCGAGCGTGGCTGCCACCGTCGAAGATTCGGCGATCGTCACGTTCAAGGCGAGCACGGACGTCAGTACGTTGGGCGGTGGTTTGGACGGTCCGGGTGACTTCGACGGTGACGGCCTGAACGACCTATTGCTAGGGGATGCCAACAAGGACCGGGTGTTCCTGATGCCGGGCGGGTTGGCGGGCGAGGTCGGTGTCGACCAGGCGCTGGCAGGACTCGCGTCTGGGGAGGTCGGCAGCCAATTTGGCGATTCGGTTGCGGGCGGAGACTTTGACTGCGACGGCATTCTTGACGTTGCCGTCGGCGCCCCCAATCCGGGCGGAGAGGGATCCGCGGTCGTGCTGATGTATGGGCCGTTTTCCGGTGAGGTTGACGCCAGCACGGGAATCTCGGCGGATGGCGGATCGGATTTGCTCGGCTACGCGATGGCCGCCGGTGATTCGAATGGCGATGGGTTGTGGAAATTAGCGGTGGCGGCGCCGCTTGCCGATGCGGGCGGCACAGACCTCGGCATCGTTTACCTGTTCTAGTTGGAGACGTGGATGCCCAAGTTTGCGATCTTGCTGATGGTGGCGTGCGGTGGCGACCCGGTGGTGCAGGACACGTCCGCCGCCACGGTACCCACCTGGGACAACGACATTGCACCGATGATGGTGGCCTACTGCGGTGGGTGCCACGGCGATTCCGCCTGTTCGACGGGCTTTTGCTGGTTGGATAGCTACGGCGCGGTGGTCGAGTCTCCGGTGGGTCCGGCCTGTGGCTCCGAGACGCGGGCGGAATGCCTCGTCGAACGACTCGACAACGACTCGATGCCGCCGAATACGCCGTGCCCGCCGGGTGAGCCGGGGTGCATCTCCCTCGTAGAGATGGATCAGCTTCGCCGCTGGGTCGACGGCGGGTTCCCGGAGAAGTGACGATCTGGCCGCTTGCGAGGTGGCGCAGTTTGGAGGTCGCCCGTGTGCTTCGATGAGGCTTCCACGGCACAATCGCGGTAGGGAATTCGCGTAGCGAGGTGTGTGTGGGCGACGCTGGCATGTTGATCGGTTGGAACCGGGTTGCGGCGGGCCAAGACCGCGCTGCGGTTGAGTTGTGGACCGAGTTGATCGGGTGGTTGCGCGCATTGCACGCGTCTGGGCAAATCGACTCCTTCGAGCCCGTGTTGCTCGGCGCCCACGGCGGATCGCTCAACGGCTTCGCGCTGGTGCGCGGAAGTCAGGAGAAGATCGACCGCCTGCGCAATTCCGCGGAGTTTTTGCGGCTCAACGTGAACGCAAATCGGAGCCTGGAGGGCTTCACGGTCCTTCGCGCCCATTTCGGGGACGAGGTCGGGCATATCCTACGGATGTACGCCGGCGCCTAGTCCGTGAAGAAGCGGTCAGCAGTCAGCCTTCAGCAATCAGCACGGCCGAACGCCGCCAGTCGGGTCACCACGGCCTAGTGCGGGCGCTTGGTTTTCCCTTTCTCCCCGCCGCCCGGCGCGCCTGGGCGTGCCTCCACGGTGCGGACCGAGGCGACGAGGTTGCCGCACTCCACCAACGTGGCCACCTTCGTTTCGGCCGGGGCGTCGGTGCCCAAACACCATGTTTTGCCGCCGGACTCGTGGCTGGCGAGCACTTGGCAACCTCCAGCCTCTCCGTCGCCGCTGTTGAACACCAGGGCCGTGGCCTCGTCGAGTAGGATCCGTTCGGTGTGGTCGACCAGGGCGCCCTTGGTGGACGCGACACGATCCGCGAAGTCGGTGCAAGGGGAGAGGGATGCGCCGGTGGCTGCGAGGGTCAATGTGGCGCCGTCAGCGGTTTCGGCTGCGCCCATGCCGACGGGAGTTTGCAACCGGAACCCAACGGTCTTGAACGAATGAACCTGCCAGCTGGCGTCTGGCGTTGGGACCGTGAACCCCGCAGGGACTTCGGGCTCGGGCTCAGGTTCTGGCTCGGGCTCTACCTCAGGTGGCGGCTCTTCTGGGGTGGGCAGGGTCGGAAATCCCGAGCATCCGAGACCGACGACGACAAGGCTACCGACTGCGAACAGAACCCAATGGCGCATCGCGACTCCTGACGTGGCAGTGCTAGCCTGCCCTCGAGCCAGGGGCACGGCGTCCGATTGCGGGTCGTGAGGCGACGATGAAGGTCCTGTTGGCGAAAGGCACGGAGGCCCAGCGAATCAGTCGATGGCTGTCGGGATCCACGGTCATCGTTGTCGAGGACGTGAAAACCGCGCTCGCGGGCTTCTGCGACGGGTGGGAGAAACAGAGTCCATTTGACGTCGTCGTCGTCGAAGGCCGGTCGCCTTGGGCTCGTTTGGCGGTGGCTCGTTTTCGCCACGTGGAACGATTGCTGGGCGTAGACGTGCTGCACCCGATCCGCGTGGTGGTCGTGAACGGTGCGGTCGCGCAGTGGCCAGGTACAGCGCGGGTAGACGCATTTGTGCGATCACCGCTTTCGGAACGATTCTTCAATGACGCGCTTGAGGGTGTCGGCTTGCTGGCACCGGCGTAGCGTTGTCAGTTCGCGGCAGGTTTCTGCTTGGCGAGAATCGCTTCGATCTGGTCCATGATTAGCTCCATTCGCTTGGCCAGCGCGTCGTACGGGCCGGGTCCAGCCATGTCTACGCCGGCGGTCTTGAGCAGCTCATAGGGGTCGGCGGAGCCACCGGCAGAGAGCAGGGCTAGGTACCGAACTCGGGCCGCTTCCCTGTCTTTTTTGCTTCCGTGGGTCACGGAGTCGGCAAGCTGGGCCGACGCGGCAATGGACGTGGCGTACTGCCAAACGTAGAAGTCATAATAGAAATGGGGGATGAACGACCATTCCGACGCCATGGACTCATCGATCGTACACACGCCTGTGTCGTGGCCGTGCCACCGCCGCAGCAGGTCGAGGTAGATGACGTCGAAGTCTTCTCCCGTCAACGCGCCACCTTTTTCAACCTCTGCGTGGATTTTGGACTCAAAGGCTGCGAACATCGCCTGGCGAAAAAACGTGGTGCGCAGGTTTTCCAGGGCGTGGCCCAAGTAGAATAGTTTTTCGTCATCGGTCTTGGCGTGCGCCAGCGCGTAGTCCTGCAGGAGAGCTTCGTTGAACGTACTCGCGACTTCTGCGAGAAATGTTGCGTAATCTGCAGTTGGTTGCGGCTGGCCGCGATGCGAAAGCACAGAATGGAGCGCGTGGCCCCACTCGTGGCCAAGGGTGCTGACGCCGTCCCAGTCGTCGTTGTAGTTCATGAGCACGTAGGGGTGGAACCCTTTGCCTTGGTCGTCCATATACGCGCCTCCGCGTTTTGCCTCGCCCGGGTAGGTATCCATCCATCGGGCGTCAAAGGCTTTCTTCATTGTCGAAACATAATCGGTGCCCAGGGGCGCGACTGCGGTGAGAACGAGCGATTTCCCTTTGGCGATAGGGAATTTCAGCTCACTGCTGACGAGCGCAGGGTAAAGGTCAAAATACGCCAAATCCGAAATCCCCATCATCCTGGCCCGCAGGGCCAAATAACGGTGCAACGTAGGAAGGTGGGCTTCTGCACCCGCCACCAAGGCATCGTACAGGGCGGGGTCGAGGTGATCTCCAGCCAAGGCCGCTTCGCGCGAAGTCTCGAAATGGCGCGCCTTTGCGTTGAAGACGTGGCCGAGCACAGTACCGTACAGCGTTGCGCCCAACGTGCCGCGGAAATCGGCCCACGTTTTGTAGTATGCGTCATAGACCACTTTGCGAGCGGCACGATCGGGCGACTCGCGGAGTCGTTGGTAGCTGGAAGGGCGGATCGTCTCGACGGTCCCATCGGGGAGCGTCACGGTCGGGAAAGGCAACTCAGCCGTCGAGAGCAATTCGAAGGCCATATAGGGCGCGTCTCGCACACTGCCGGAGGCCGCGAGCAAGGACTCCCCCTCGGCGGTCAGACGGTGTTTGCTGTCGCGGATGAGGTCGACCAACTCCTTGCGCCAGGGCAAGAGTTTGGCGTCTTCCGCAATCAAGGCTGTGAGTCGCGGCTCACCCAATGCGATCAACTCCGGATCCATGAAACTCGCCCGTTCCGCAAACGTCGTGCGCAGCAGGCTCACCTCGGCGCTCCAGCCGACCGCCTCCGCGTTTTCCATATTCTCGGCAGCGAGATTGTCGGCGTAGGCGCCCAGACGCCCGAATCGACCATACCAGACGTCGTCGCGCGCCGTCAGGCACGTCACTAGACGTGCTGCGGATTCACCCAAGTGGCCACGACACGCGTCCACGGCTCCGAGGTGACCCCGCGCCTCCACCAACGCGGCTTGAAAGGCGACGGGCGTTGCGTACAAATCAGTGAGGTTCCACGTTTCAGCGGCTGGGGGTGCTGCGTACGAAAGGGCAGACAGGGCGACGATCATCGACATCGGAGCGTACCTTGGAAGGCAGCGTCGCTAACGCTCGTTGGTTCCCGAGTCGCCTTGTCCTTCGGCTGCGGGCAGGTGGACGTCGGGCGAGCCCAGCAGCCCTTCCGGCACACGAGGCGCTGGGTCGATGGCGACCCCGACCCGCAAGGAAAGGGCGGCTTGTCCCACATGCCAGACCCATCCTGGCAGTTGGGTCCTGTCATCAAAGTCGACGTGCGAACCTTCCGTGCGCGGCAGAACGATGCCGCGAATCTCAACCAAGGTGCGGCGATGTTCCTTGCCGAAGACGAGGCCTGCACCTGCCTCGATGTCCGCGGTCCAGGCGACCTGTGGTTTCCACACATCGCTGTCTAGGACCGGTGCTGTGAGGCCCGCGCCGAAGCAGCCCGTGCCGCTGACGCCGCGGCTTCCCCAGGAACCCGTCCTCCACAACAACAAGGCGGCAGGGTCTGCGCCTGTGAACATCGGCAGCGTTTTGGCGCCTGAAAAGGTATCCGAACGCCACATCCGCAACGACAACGCTGCGCCGAGGGATTGGTGTTTCCACCCGACGAAGGCCCAACGTGCGTCGACACCCGCGGACGGGGGGCCAAATCCGGGTTCAAAGTCGGACAACTCCAGGCTCACACGTTCAGAGGACAAAGGAACGAATTGTGCGCCCAACTCCAGTCGTGGGTGAGGCGTTGCGGCCTGCGCCGAGCCTGCGAACAGTGTCATGGCGACCCACCGGCGTCGCCGAAGGAAGAGCGCCGCCAGCAGCGTCGGCAGGACGCTGATCGGTACGGTGGCACAACCGCCGTCGAGATGGAGGTCTGGGCAGGTGGCTTCGAGATCGATTTCTGAGCCACACTCCGGCACCAACCACGTGACATCACCGTCGTAGGGGTAAAACAACATCGAATCGGCCACGCGGTGGCGTGAGGGGATGAGTACGGAGGGCGCTGTCCATTCGCCGGGATTCCACCGATAACGAATGCGTGTGAGCCAGGCCGACGAGGGGGGACCCTCGTAGCCAAATACGGCCAAATCGAGTTCATCGAGCGGCTCGGCCTCACAAGGCTCACAGGCGTCGGGGGGGCCCGTCCATTCTGTGAGCCATTGAGGAACGTCTGGTACCCCCAGAGCCTCCTCCAACTCGGCGTCGTACCAAGGCGTAAATGGGCCTTTTACCATGCATTCATTGCGAATGACGGCGCGGGGCCACGTCGCCTCTAGGACCTCACCATCCTGTTCTTCCGTGATCACAGTTGTGATCAGTTCCGCCTCTGCAACCGCAAATACGGCACCGCCCGACAGGTCCAGTGCCAACTCTCCGAACACCGGGTACGACAGTTGAACCGGTGGGAGCCAGCCTCCCGGCGTGACGTTGATCAATTCGAAGCGGACGGCCACGAGTGGGAGGGCGTCAGCCATCCATGCGTCGAGCACTGGTTGGCCCCCGGGGGGCACAACGAAGCCATTCTCTGCGAGCCAACTGGTCGGGTCCCCGTGGTCCAGAACGTCGAACAACACGTTGCCTTCTAGCGGGACGCGATCGGCGAGCAGGGTCTGGGCGATGCGGGCTTCGGGCCAAGGCTCCGGGACCCAGGGTGTTGTGCGGCAGCCGGGCACGGTGTCCACCTCGTTCCGGATCACAAGGTCGTCGCAATGAAGCGACCCTACGACGGGCGCTGTGAACGCGTCGAACCGGGCCGTGTAGTCCAGCGAGCTGCGTTCCACGAGATCGGCTGCCGCCGGCGTCGGAATGAGCAGGCCGAACGAGCCCTCACTCAAGTCGTAGTTTGAGGAAACGGTCACCGTGGCGCGTCCGTCGGTCAACGTGACGAACAAGATGGCTGCGGACGGCGAGGGTGCCGTCCCGCCAATGGGGATGACTGGGAGGCCGTAAAAAGCCGCCGCGGTGCCGGCGAACAACGCGACGATCATCAGAGCGTACTCGGCAATGGTCCCCCGTAGATGCCCATGTCATTGCGACTGCCGTCAGCGTCGTTGTTATTTGCGGCTGGCGTTCCCGCATCGATGAAAGGGCTGCCCGGCTGAAGGTGAAGGTCGTCAGGCCAGGAGACGAATTCCGGATCTGTGGTGATTTCCGGCGTGAAATTCACACCGCACCCATCATCCGTGTTTTGCCAGGACGCGACGTAATCAACCGACAATCCCGCCGTGTCTGTATTGGTAATGCCGCAAGCTGCGCCAACCAATGCGGTGTTTCGCACTTCGGAGGTGTCGTTACAAGCGGTGAAGGAAATCGCTGACGTGCCGCCGGTCGCAACCACATTCCAAATTTTCGCGTCCATATAGCGGATGTCAATTCCAACGTCGCCGCCGGCAACCGCAGAATTGTAAATCCATGCGCGCTCGGAAGGGAAGTCAGGCTCCTCCTCGGTGGATTCCGTGTCGTGCAGGTAGATGCCTGCAATTCCGCCCTCTATCGTGGAGCGGCGGATGTGGTCCTCGCCGTGGTAGCCGTCCACGCCGTATCCGGAGTCACACGAGATTGTGCTGTCGGATAACAAAAGGAAATTGTGGTGGTAAACGGCCGCCGCGCCGGAATCGCAATCGATGGTGCTCCGCAGGACGCTCAGACCGCCGCCTTCGCTGTAGACCGCGTAATTGTACCCGTCCACGTCGTTATTTTCAATGGTGACGTCGATGAGGTCTACGAAACCGGTGAACGCCGAGATGACATGGCCGACGCCATTGTCTCTGAAGACCACGTCCTGCAATTCGAGGACCGAATCCGCCACTTCGATGCCGGAGGCCCCTTCCGAGTCATTGCCGTCAATCACGGTCAACCCGGCAATCCGCATCCCCAGGCCTTCTCCCAATTCCACGTCAATGGCGGTCCCGCCACCATCGGCATCTAGGATGGTCACAGCGGAGCCTTCGATACCGTAAATCTCGAGCGACTTCGCGTTCAGATCGAGGCGCTCATGGTAGACACAAGGTTGCAGCGCGATGATGTCGCCCGACGTTGCGGCGTCGATGGCGTCCTGAATGCTCGTGAAATCCTCCCCACCGTTACAATCCACCGTGTGGTCTGGGGGCGGCGGCGGATTGACTTCGGGCGGGGGTTCGGTATCGGTATCGCTGTCGGAATCGGTGTCCGAATCGGAATCGCTGTCGGCGTCGCTATCGGTGTCGGCGTCCGTGTCTGAGTCGGAATCCGAATCGGCGTCGGCGTCCGGACCGGTCTGCGTCTCAGGCAAACCGGTGTCGCCGCCGATCTTGAGTGCGCCGCTCGGGTTGCAGGCCAGGAAGGCCAAGGAGACAAGCAACTTGCGCATTACCAACCCCCATCCTGTGAATATCGACTGCCGTACAAGCCCATGTCATTTCGGCTGCCGTCGACGTCCTCCCAAAATGGGTCCGCTTCGCCGGCGTTGATGAGCGGAGAACCCGCGTCGAGGTGGAAATCGCCAGCGAGTGGATCGACGAACATCGGGTCTTCGTCCAGGTTGCCGTCGCTTCCCACGTATTCGGGGTCGCCGTACCCGCAGCCCGAGTCTACCTCGAAGAAAGTATTGTACGTGGGTTCCAACGCAACGTCCGACTCGATTGCGCAGCTGCCACCGACGAAGATGGTCGACGAAATCACGGGGGTCGTGGTCAGCGCGAGGCTGACGGACCCGTTGACGATACCGTTGCGCAACGTCAACGTGCCATACGTGACGACGATGTCGCCGTCGTGCAGGGTGTCTGTCGATTGAATCTGGTCCGTGTAGTGGTCATCTTCGTTTTCGACCTCCATGTCGCCGTGCAAGCTGCTGCGCAGGACCCGGCCGATCGAATGTTCGGAAAAGAGCGCCCAATTGAAGTTGCCCTCGCAGGAAACTTCGCTCCAATCCAGATGCAGGGCGCCGTGGCCAGTGAAGATTCCGTAGCTGCCGTTTCCACAATCGATGTCGGAGTTCTTGATGGCCATCGATCCGCGGTCGGCGTACACACCGGCGGTGCTGAAATCGTTGTCGACCATGGTAAGATTGTCGATTTCGATATTGGAGGAGTCTGCTAAGACGCCGTACGCGCCGTCACCCTCCTGAATCACGATGTCGGACATGCGGAATTCGGCCATATCTACGAGTACGGTCTCCCCGCTGCCGCGGCGCAAGGTGAATCCCTGGATGCCCGCTTCATCGGTCTCGCCGGTGGTGGCCGTGATCGCGGGTCCGTTGCCTTGTGCGTCAATGATCGTGTCGGCCGCCCCTGCGGGGGCGCGAAGGAACACCGAATGGCCGTTGAAGTCGAGCCGCTCCTGGTAGGTGCAGGGCGCGACTTCGATCCATTGGCCGGACTGCGCAGCGTCGATCGCCGGCTGAATTTCGGTAAAGTCGCCACCGCCTTCGCAATCCACCACGAAATCGGGAGCACCGAACGGCGCTCCTTGGGCTCGAAGTGCAGGCCGATGATCCATCCGTTCGGAGGCCTGGGGGTCCCCGCAGGCGATTCCCCACATGAAAATCCACAAGGGTCACCTCGTTGGGGCCATCGTACCCGTAATTGAGCCCGAAATGTGGACGAGTTGGTGGATCTGACCAGGGGCTGACACCGTGTGGGGGGCAGGCCGTTGGGTCCACGATGCACCGGTTAGCGGGTGTTGTGCCGCTTCCCAGGTCCTTCGTGGCGGAACTCGACCGGCTGGGGATCTCGGTCACCGAAGATCTTGCCTTGGCGAAACGAACGTGGTGGCGGGTCGGCGGATGTGCCGACGGCTTTGTCACTTTGGAGTCGGTCCGAGACGTAGAGGCCGTGGTGCGTCTCAGCGCGGCGATGGGCGTGCCGTTGTGGATGTTGGGCAACGGGAGCAACGTGTTGGTGTCGGACGCCGGCGTGCGCGGGGTCGTGGTGCGACTGGGTGGGGCGCTCGCCGAAATCGACGCTGCGGGAGACGTGCCCGTGCTGACGGTCGGTGGCGGCGCGAACCTCGTCTTGCTGACGGGTCGAGCCGGACGCTGCGGGTGGACCGGAATTGAATTCTTCGCTGGCATTCCTGGCACGCTCGGGGGGGCTGTGCGGATGAATGCGGGCACGTCGTTGGGCGAAGTTGTGGACGCCTTGGTCGACGTCGAGTTGGTCACGCCGGAAGGCGCTGGCTGGGTGCCCGCGTCTTCGCTTGGGCTTTCGTACCGGCACAGCGAGCTGCCTGCGCATTCGGTCGTTGTGTCTGCACGGTTGCGCACGACCGGCGGAGACGCGGGTCACAGTCGCCGCATCGTCGCTGAGCATCTGGAGCGGCGGGCCCGCACACAACCGGTGGACGTGCCGACTTGTGGGAGCACGTTTCGCAACCCGCCGGGGGACTATGCCGGTCGTTTGGTCGAGAGTGTCGGACTCAAGGGATTGGTCAGGGGGCGGGCGCGGGTGAGCCCGAAACATGCGAACTTCGTGGAGAACCTTGGGGAAGCGTCGGCGTCGGAGATCTGGGAGCTGATCGAGGTGGTTCGCGACGCCGTGCTAAGCCAGCACGGAATCCTTTTGGAGCCGGAGGTTCAGCGCTGCGGGGCGTGGTGACCGCTTCCTGCGGGCGGTCGAGACCAGGAGGCCAAGGAAGGCGAGGGCGGTGTGACCGTGTGCTGCGGTGTTGCAACCGGTCGTGTCGTTGGAAATTGCCGCGGGGGGGGCCGAAGGGAGGTCGCCGCAAACGGGGTCACCGACGTTCGTGACGATTCCGGCGGGGTCGATCCATTGAACGCGGAGGCAGTTGGCGTACAGCTGAGCTCCGACGGCGACAATGTCGTGGTTGCCAGGCTCGGTTCCCAGCGAGTCTGCGGACAAGAAGCTCACCGGTTTCTCAATCACGTTTCCGCTGGCGTCGGTAAAAGCAATGAGCAGCGCGCCAAAGTCGCTTGGCGTTGGGCCGACGTCGAGCGTAAAGCTGCTGGTTCGATTTGGGCCGGAGAATCCCGAACCGCAGGAACCTTGAATAGTGGATTCGCCGGGAAGGACCGTGTCGCCAAAGCTCAGGTCTGTGAGGACCACATCCGGTGCGTCGGTGGTGACGGCAGGTTCGACAGAAATGGGCGTTCCTTGGGGTACGCCGCTAGCCGTGATCATGCGGTAGGAAGCGGTTTCGTCCCAACCGTCGCTCGGCGTAAACGACATGACTATGAGACCCACAGGGCGGCTCACGGTCTCCCAAGTTCCGAGGACAGGGGCGCCGTCTTTTTCAATTTCCACGTCGTTGTCGATAAACTCGGCAAAGAGTACCACGAGCGACCCATTGATGGGGACACGGGCAAGGTCCCACTGACCGGGCACCGACAGGATCTGCGTTTCCTCAGTGCAGGCGAAACCCAATGTGAGCGACAAGAGCCACATGAAACCCCCGCGGGAGGAGAAGCAAGCGTCGTGCCAGCCTTGAGAGCGTGCTGACAACGCGAGGGTAGCGCGAATGGGCGGACATGGGTGGATCGCATTGTCGTGGTCGCGGGGCACCCCGTCGGGCGGATAAGAACGGCGCCCCGGGGCGCACATGTTCTTTCGTCAACTTCTAGACCGCGAGTCCTGCACGTGGACGTACCTGCTGGCCGACGTAGACAGTGGTGACGCGGCGATCGTGGACCCGGTGCTCGAGTGTGTGGAACGCGACGCATTGCTGATTTCGGAGTTGGGCCTGAAGCTTCGGTTTGCCGTCGAGACTCATATTCATGCGGACCACGTGACGGGAGGCGGGCGGCTTCGAGAACGATTTGGCTGTCAACAAGTGGGGCTCTCGCTGGCCGGTGCCGCGTGGGACCTGAGGGCGGCCGACGGCGAACAGCTGAGTTTCGGACGACATCGACTGACGGCGCGTCACACGCCCGGTCACACGCTCGGATGTTGTTCGTGGATGCTTGACGACAACGCGGCGGTATTTTCGGGGGACACCTTGCTGGTGCGGGGTTGTGGTCGCACCGACTTTCAGGAAGGGGACGCGGCGACCCTGTACCGTTCAGTGCATACGCGGATCTTCTGCCTTCCGGACGCGACGCCGGTGTACCCGGGTCACGACTACCTGGGTCGGACGGCGACCACCGTGGGGGAAGAACGGCGTTTCAATCCCCGCCTGGGAAATGGGCGGACAGAAGCTGAATTTGTCGATCTCATGGCGGGACTTAAACTCGATCTTCCGAAGAAAATCGACGTCGCGGTCCCGGCGAATCTCGCAGCGGGTCGGTGCTGATCTACGAGCAAGGTCCCACGGACGCGTAGCGCTGCCCGACACAGCTCGATGACGACCGGAAGGTGACAGCGTCGCAACCGCAGAAAGCCCGCAAGTCGCGGGTGCATGGCCTCATCTTCGGTGCACAGACGCCGCGGTGGGCGTCGTCACAACCGAGACCCTCACAGACGCCGCCCTCACAATCGGCCGAGCTGTGGCAGGTGCCGGGTTCGAGCGCGGGTGCGGGCGTGGTGGGCGGAATGGGCGTCGGCAAAGGCGCTGCGGGAGGCTCGGCGGCGGGGTCGACGGGCGGCACGACCGCCTGGACGGGGTGCGCGACCGCCTCATCGGGCGGGCTCGGAAGCTCGACCGCCGTGGGCGTGGTGGGCGGTGAGGCGCAGGCGACGAGCAGCAGCCCGAACCAAGTGCGGGGCATCGGAAACTCCTGGCGACCCGCTACCGCGGTCGGGGTACGGGGCGCCATGGCCACCTTACGACTGCCCGCGGACGCCAGGGTCGCAACCCTACGTGCCGACGGTCGTCGACACCCGGGCGTGCCCCGGCGCAGAGATGACGGCCGCGCTGCCTACGGGATGAAGGCGATGTTGCTGAAGCCGCAAGTGGTGCGGTCCACGACGGCCAGAGGCATGCCACACGGGCCGGCGCCCATGATCAACGTAAGGGCCGCACCGCCGCCCGCATCGAGGTCGATGGTCTTCCGTGCGGTCGCTACCTGGAGGCCGAAGTTTGTGCCGGCACACATTCCGTGGGGAACGTTGGCCGCGATGTCGATTCCGGTACCGCTGTAAATCGTCAAGGCGCCGTCGGGGCTGCCGCCGACGATGTCGATTGTGACTGCACCGGGGCACACGCCCGTAACGGTGAGGACCGGGTTTGCCGCAGGGCCGACTGGATCGCCGCTGGCCCAGTCCAGCGCGTTCGCCATGATCCACTCGCCGTCCGTCGCACTCTCCCAGAAGTCGCCGCGGGCGCCGGTGGAGGGTGGGAACAGGTTGAGACCGACGGTGCGGCCGGCGTGGGTGTCATCGGCCCCGACGAGCGGGAGCCCGTTGCTCCAATGGGCGACCGAGGCGGCGGTGGCCGAATAGGTAGCGTCGGCGGTGTGGTACGACGCAGTGCCCCCGTTCAAGAAGCTCACGCCGTTCATAATCGGGTGGCCCGGGTCGTCGATGATCGAGGTGAGCGCGATACCAGAGCTCTGCAACGACCCCTTGATGGGCTCATAGGCGCCAGTGTCGAAACGACCGGTCAGGGCGACCGAACCGTTGGCAAAGACCGCCTCCACGACGCCGCCGCCGGCGTCCACGTAGTCGGCCAGGTTGTCGCCAAGGTTGGTGGCATTGGAGAACGACGAGTTGCTCCACACCAACACGGCGTCCTGGTTGAGCAACGTGAGCACCGATGGCGTGGACGTTCCGCAGTTGAAGGCCGTGACCTTGACGAACATCTTCGTGGCGCCGATTTGGTCTGCCACGTCACCCCAGTAGCTGTCTGCGTAGCAGAGGCCGACCCGGCCTCCACCGAAGGCGATCGAGGAAAGTAGAACTAGGATCGACATCCTATACCCCCCTGGTTGAACAGGTAGGCCACGGTTGCACGATCCGCTCACGAGGTCAAGAAATGAATCGTCAGGCTTCAACGACCTCGAAGCGAAGCGCCTCTGCACCAACTCGATGTGCTCCCCAACCAGCAGCGCGCGGCGCACGATGCGCTCGCCGTTGACGCACGTACCGTTCTGCGACGCAGGATCCTCGATGGACCAGCCCACCGCTATCCCCGCCGCTTACGCAACGCACCGAGGGCCGCTTTCAGCGATCGGCCTCGCGCCGCGCCTCGGCTTTGGATGAGGGCGATTGCGTGCGCCGCGCGGGCCCATTCGGCGTCGTCGGCAACTGCGGACAAGGCCCGCAGGTCGTCGATGTCCTGGGGACGGGAGCGATCGTCGCGAGCGAGCAGTTTGAGCGCGATGAGGTGTCCGGTTCTGGCCACGGGTAGCGGGAGGCGCGCCACGACCTCCATCGGCTCGGCCTCGGCGACCACTTCGGTTTCGATGCCCGAGGACGCAAACAAGAGGTCCACCGCGACGTCGCCGACGGGTGACAACACGTGCACAGTTGCCAGTCGCCTCGTGGCCGTTTGCTCGATGTCGCCCTGCAGGGCATAGCCCCGGGCCGCCAACGTCGCGACGCAGGCCTCCGCTGCTGCGTCGCCCGCGACGGCTACTGCCACGTCTACGTCACGCGTGGTCCGCGGCGACGCGCGGGTGCCGACCGCAAGCCCACCTACGAGCGCCCATTTCACACCCTCCCGCCGGGAATCTGCTGCCCACCGCCGAAGGGCGCGCTCGATGTCGGTCAACCCGGCGGCCGAACGCGCAGGTCGGTGCCGGACATCATCGGCTTGTCGAGCTTCCAGGCGCGCAGGCGTTTCTCCCGAGCGGCCTCGTCCTCATCTGGAAAGGCCCGGGCGATGTTGGCGCGCTGCTGTGCCTCGGCGAAGGCGTACAGGTCGAGCACGCGCGCGAAGCGCTCCTTCGGGGTCAATGCCAATGCCGCACGACTAACGCGCCGATAGATGCAGGCAGTTCCTTTCGGCGTCTCGCCAAGTGCGGGGCATCGGAAACTCCGGGCGACCCGCTACCGCGGTCGGGGTACGGGGCGCCATGGACATCCTACGACTGCCCGCGGAACGCAATCACGCCGAGGAGCTTGCCGCCCTTCGCGCGAACGATCCGGACCGGCCGCCGGTGGGCTGGCGTTTGTCGCCCCGTGCGGTCGAAATGTTCATCGTGGGAACGGGGCAGCGGGCGCTGAGTTGGGTCGATGAGGCAGGCGAACAGCGGTCCACGGTCGTCTCGCGGAAGTTGTACGGGAGCGACACCCTCGTGCAACGAGCGATTGTGGCGTTGGCCTCGGACCGTGGCTTGTTGTTGGTCGGCGAGCCTGGAACCGCCAAAAGCTGGCTCGCGGAACATCTCGCGGCGGCTGTGTCGGGAACGTCGCTGCTGACGGTGCAGGGTTCGGCTGGATTGACGGAGGATCAAGTCCGATACACCTGGAATTACGCGCTGTTGCTGTCGGAAGGGCCCTCGCTCAGGGCACTTGTCGCCGGGCCCCTGCTCATCGGCATGCGGGACGGTTTGATCGTGCGTTTCGAAGAACTGACCCGCGCGACGCCGGAGGTGCAAGACACCCTGCTGGCCGCGCTGTCGGACAAGGTGCTTGTGGTGCCGGAGTTGCCGGGGACCGAGGGTGTGGTGCTTGCCCGACGAGGCTTCAACGTCATCGGCACGGCCAATACCCGCGACCGGGGTGTGAGTGAGATGTCGGCGGCGCTTAAGCGTCGGTTCAGTTTTGAAACGGTGCCGCCCATCGATGACCTTCAAGAAGAGGTGGCGGTGGTGCGCGAGCAGGTGCTGGCCCAACTTGCAGCGTCGCCTCCGCCTCGGCCGGTGGTGCTCGGGGACGACGTGATGGACCTCCTGGTCACAACCTTTCATGAGGTGCGGGCTGGAAGGACCCTGGACGGAATTCGGCTCGACCGCGGCCCGGCCACAATGTCCACGGCGGAGGCGGTCGGCGTGGGGCTACAGTCGGCCTTGCACGCGTCTTTCTTCGGCGACGGTCGTGTGACCCCCGAACATGTGGCGATGTTTCTACCCGGCGTCGCGGTCAAGGACGGCACGGATGCCCACAAGGTGCTGTTGGCCTACTTTGAAACGGCAGTGCGCCCGCGCGCCGTCGCCGAACTGGGCGCGTACAAGGCGTTTTGGGCGGCGAGGCGCCATCTTGGCGGTGGCGCTGGATGAAACGGAGGGCTGCGCCTGACGGTGCGCGTGAGGTCGCTGAGGCGGTCATCTCCGATCGCGACGTCGTGTGGTTTCCGATTCGCCACTACAGTCCGCGCGCCGCGGTGTTGTTGGCGGACCTGCTGCGGACGTTGAAACCCGCGGCCGTCTTGGTGGAAGCGCCCGACGACGCAACGACACACGTGGAAGCGCTGGCGCATCCAGACACGGTGTTTCCGGTGGCGTTGGTATCGGCGTACGAGGACCGAAAGAACCGGTTCGGGTGCAACGGTGTCTTGACCCCAGACGCTCAAACGCCAGCCCGCTTTCGTTCGTGGTTTCCGGTGATCGACGGCACGCCGGAAGCGGTCGCCTTTCGCGTAGGCACGGAGGTGGGTGCGCTCGTGCGCTGCATCGACGCGTCGTTGCTCGCGATGATCCCGACCGATTTTTTCCCGCGGAATCGTTCTGTGGCTGCGGTGGGGGACGGTGGGTTGGCGGAGGGCGCCTGGCTCGAGGCTGTGCGTCGAAAAGCAGGCGCTCCGAGCTTTGATGCCTTCTGGCAGCGCGCCTTCGAGGCCGTCCCGCGTCAGCTCGATGAATGGCGCCGAGACGTGTTGGCCTTTGCCTGGTGTGTTCGCCACGATGGCGACCCTGCGCGTTTTGACGTCGATGGCACAACGATTCGGGAAGCGCACATGCGATTTCATGTCGACGCCGTCCGTAAGCGTGTCTCTGGGCCGGTCGTGGTTGTGGTAGGGGCCTTACACGCGGTGGCATTGCCGTTCCTGAAAGGGCGAAAGGCGCGTTTCAAGCCGGATGTGACGGCGAGAACAATGCTCGGACCGTTTTCGTTTCGTGCACTACAGCGGTTGTACGACATGGAGCCTCGACCCGTGTGGACGGCCAGGGTGGCCGACGCGTTGGCTTTAGGCGGGGATGCCGGCGACGCTGCTGACAGGCTGGTCGTCGAAATCACGCGGGCGGCGCGGGCGCGCGGGCAGGTGGCGAGCACCGCGGACGCGGTTGCAGGGGCGGTGGCGGTGCGACGCCTTGCCGCCCAGCGGGGAAGTGTGTCGCCGACCGTGTACGACCTGCGCGACGGCGTAGCGATGGCCCTGGTGAAGGGCGACGCGGGCAGCGCCTCAGGCCCGATCGACGCTGCAATCGAGGATGTGCTCGTCGGACGCACGATCGGTCGCGTTTGGGAGGGCGCAGGGCGGCCGGCACTATTGCAGGACTTCGCGACCCAATTGAGGGCGTTCAGGCTTGACACCTCTGGCGCGCCGAAGACGGTGCGTTGCGAGACGGGTCGGCGTCCCGAGCACCGGGAGCGGTCTGCGTTTCTCCACCAGTGCCGTCGCGCAGACCTGCCGGTGTTCGCGGATGTGCACCCGGTGTGGCGAGGTCCGGACGTGGGGACCGGACGGGACCTCCACCTGCTCGGAGAGACCTGGGCGTGGACGTACCGGGAAGAAGTGGATGCGACGCTGCTGGAGTTGAGCGATCGCGGGGACACCCTTCAGGCGGTGGCGAGCGATCTCGTCAGGGACGACGCGATGGCAGTGGTGGGCGACGCAGCTGGGCTCGCAGTTGTCTTGCTGGATGCGGCGCGCATGCGGCTGATGGATCGGCTCACGGACCTGTTGAACGCGGTTCGTGAGGCTGCCCTCACAGAGACCGATGTCGTGCGGTTGGTGGCGACGTTGAGCACACTCACAGCGCTTCACGACCACCATGACGCCTTGCCGACGCTCGGGGATGGTCGCCTCGCTGGGGTCGTGGAAGTGATCTACCGGCGGGCTGTGATCCGTGTGCCGTCGTTGGCAACGGTGGACGACCTCGCTGTGGGGCTTGCCATGAAGGCAGTCCACGAACTGACGCGGTTTGCCCTGTGTTTTGATGGAAGGCCGTTGGCCCGTGAGCCACTGGTTGCTGGCCTCACAGTGCTTGCGGACGACCTGGGTGCGCGGCCAGGCATTCGTGGCGTGGCGCTGGGCGGCTTGTTTGGTCTAGGCGCGGCTCGCGAAAGGAGGGTGGTTCAGGCGTTGCAGGGACTGATTGCAGGCCCCACGCCCTCGGACGCGGGACCCTTTCTGGAGGGCCTGTTTTTGTCGGCACGGGGGTTACTGCTGCAGGGCTCGGTCCTGCTTTGTGCAGTGGACGAAGCGTTGGGCAGCCTGAGTTGGGAGGCATTCACTGCGCTGTTGCCGGACCTGCGTCGGGCGTTCACCGCGTTCACGCCGTCGGAAATTCATGCGATTGGCGGGCGTGTCGCGGTGGAGGTCGGCGAGACCGAACCGGTCGCCGACCCGTTCGACGTTGATGTAGCGGCCATCGACAGGGCTGCGGGCGAAGCGATGGCGCGGTGGGGGCTTTGAGGCCTCTGCGGCGGCGGTTGCATAGACGGCGGCATGGACAACGGTCGCCTCTCCCCTGAACAGATCTCCGGGTTGCTTGTGAGCCTTGGCTCACACGGCGAGAGTCTCGATACTGCCGTGCTTGTCCACGACTTTGACCGAGTGGACATTCGCTTGGACGCCCTTCAGTCCCATCTACCTGGGGCGCTGCACAGCGTTGCCGTCAAGGCCCAACCGCTGGTCGCGGTCCTGCGCCACTGTGTGCGCCGCGGATTCGGATTGGAATGTGCGTCTGCGGAGGAGGTCGCGCTGGCCCGGGCTGCAGGTTGCCAACCTGAGCGCATCGTATTCGACGGGCCTGCGCGCACGGTTGCGGAGTTGAGAGACGCGTTGGCCGCTGGCATCCGGCTCAACCTCGACCGACTCGACGAAATCGACCGGGTGGCCGCGTTGGGCCTGCCGGTGGGGCCCGTGGGGCTGCGCGTGGATCCCGGTGTCGGTGAGGGAAAGATCGCGGCCACGAGTACGTCGGGTCCGCGGAGCAAGTTCGGCGTGCCGTTGTGGACCCATCGCGAGGAGGTCGTGGCGGCTTTTGTCCGCTGGCCATGGTTGCGGGGCCTGCACGTGCATGTAGGTTCCGCCGGCGTTTCTGTGAGTCAAATCCTCACAGGCTCACAACGCGTGCTCGAACTGGCATCGGACATTGAGGCGGCTGGCGGTTGTGTAGATACGATCGACGTCGGGGGCGGGTTGCCGGTGGCCTATCGGCCTGAGGACCCGGTGTTCGACGTGGGGGAATGGGCTGCGGGGCTGAAAGCGCTCGGTCTGCCTGGGAAACGTTTGCTCGTCACAGAGCCGGGCCGTTGGGTGCATGCGGGCGCGGGCTTCGCTGTGAGCCGCGTCGAAGCGACGAAACGGCTGGGGGACCATCGGTGTGCCGTGTTGCATATCGGCGCCGACCTCCTGCCCCGGCGGGCGTTGCTGCCCGACATCTGGTTTCACGATGTGGTGGTCTGCGGACCCGACGGTCGTCTGAAAGAATCGCCGGTGGAGCCGCAAGCACTGGCAGGTCCGTTGTGTTTCTCCGGCGACCTGTTGGCGCGCGACATGGTGCTGCCGCGCATCGATGTCGGCGATCTGGTCGTGATCCGAGACACCGGGGCCTACGCGCTCGGAATGTGGTCGAGGCACTGTTCTCGCGCCATCCCGGCCGTGTGGGGTCATCACCGGGGTTCATGGTCGGTGCTGCGGAAGCGGGAGACACTCGACGACGTGGTTCGGTTCTGGTCGTGATCGACGCGGCGGATCGCCTGATGCGTTGGCGCCTGGTGTTGGGGCGATTCGCCTCGGAGTCCTTGCCAGCACCGGCGGTTGGGTCTCCTGAGGCGGGGGTGGATGGCACGCTTCAGTGGTTGTACGACCGTTCCTTCGCCGAAAGAAGCCATGCGTCCGAGGCCGCCCAGACCAAGGGCCTCGTCGTTCCCGCCTGGCTGAAAGACGTCCGGGACTTGTTTCCGCAAGCGGCCGTCGAGGTACTGGAGCGCGATGCCCTGTCCCGCTACGGCTTGCACGAGGTCGCGGCGGATCCTCAGTTGTTGGCCCGCACAGAGCCGTCGATGGCGCTGGCGCGAGCGTTGCTGCAACTTCGGCCCTTGCTCCGCGATGAGGTTTTGGCGGCCGCCCGGGTGCTGGTCGGACGTGTTGTGGATGACCTCGCGTTGCGTTGGTCCACCGAGTTGCGCCCGGCACTCACAGGGAGGCCTCGTCCCGATGGGCGGCCCCCGCTACGAACCTGGCGCAACGTCGATTGGCGTCGCACGATCGGCGACAACCTCGATCGGTGGGATGGGGAGCGGTTGTCAGTGCGCCGCCTTCGGTTTCGGCACCTGGTGGGTCGTCGCCCACGGTGGCGCGTCATCGTCGCCGTGGACCAGTCGGGCTCGATGGTGGACAGCCTCGTGCACAGCGCCGTCATGGCGGCAATTTTTGCCCGCCTGCCGTCGGTAGATACGCGGTTGTTGTTGTGGGATCACCGAGTGGTCGACCTCTCCCACCTGGTTCACGACCCGATGGAGGTTTTATTTGCGGCGCAATTGGGGGGCAGTACGGATCTCGTGTCGGCGTTGGTGGCGGTTCGGGCGCTGGTCGAGGACCCCCATCGCACCGTGCTGATGGTCGTGTCGGACTTCCAGGTGGGTGGGCAACGGGAGGCGGCAGTCGCCGAAGGCGCGGCACTCGTCGAGACCGGCGTTCGGTGTTTTGCGGCGGGGTCGGTGACGCTGGAAGGACGGGCGGACGTGGACGAATGGACGATGCGGAGGCTCACGGAGGTCGGTTGGACCTCAGGCGTGTGGACACCTCATGACGTCGCGGAACGGTTGGGCCGGGTGCTGGCCTGAGGCGTCGGCGCTGTTTCGCCTCAGAGACGTCGCAAGGCCATGTCGGTGATTTCACACGCTGTCAGAACGCAACGAACTTACCGGACGCCGGTCGCAATCGCAGGCAGAACCTGGTATTCGCCCGACCATGCCGTCTGCTGCAGGTCAGGGTTCGCGGGGCTTCATCATTCCCATCGGGGGCGCCGAGGACAAAGACGGCGAACGCCTAATCTTACGCCGCTTCGTGGCGCTCGCGGGTGGCAAAGACGCGCGAATTGCGGTGCTCCCTACGGCCAGTCGCGTCGCGGACACCGGGCCTAAGTATCGGAGTCTGTTCAAAGACCTGGGTGCACGCGACGTCACCCTGGTGGCGGTGCGCGATCGACGCGACATTGAGCAGGCGGAGTGGGAAGAGGCGCTCACCGGTGTGACCGGCGTTTTTTTCACCGGAGGCAACCAGTTGCGTCTGTCCACGATTCTAGGCGGGACGGCCCTAGCCACGCGCGTTCGACGGCTCAACGCTTCGGGCACTCACGTTGCGGGAACGTCGGCGGGCGCGGCATTCGTCAGCGAACATATGATCGCGCACGGTGGTGAGGGCCCAACACCGCTCGTCGGTCAGGTGTCGATGGCGCCGGGCCTTGGCCTGACCAACCGGGTGGTCGTTGACCAGCATTTTCGGCAGCGCGATCGGCTGGGTCGCCTCATCTCAGCGTTGTCGACGAACCCCTTCGCCGTGGGCCTTGGGATCGACGAAGACACCGCGGCCTTCTTGTCGCCCGACAATGTGGTCGAGGTCGTCGGGTCGGGCGCGATCACGGTTGTGGACCTCGGATCCGCGGAAGCGAACACGGCAGCTACGTCGAAGTCGGGGCGCCCGGTCCAGGTGGTCGGCGTTCGAGTCCACGTGCTCGGGCATGGCGCGCGATTCGATCTCAACACACGCTCGGCGGTGATTGTCGAAGAGGCCGACGAAGAATGAAGGGGTCGCGCTGGCACGGGCTTGGGACCGTGCTGATGGCGGCGGCGGCCTTCGGTTCTGCGTTGATGTTCGACGTCGATGCAGCGGGCCAGGTGCAGTTTCTTGGGGCACCGTGGGGCTCGCCGTGTCCTTTTATGGACCTGACGGGGGTCCCATGCCCGTACTGTGGCATGACCCGGAGTTGGATTGCATTGGTTCGCGGAGACGTCATGGGATCCCTTCGCTACAACCCTGGCGGTACCGCGTTGCTCACCGGGATCGGAATCCTGGGGTTTGACGGCCTATTTCGACTAGCCGGTAAGGGCGGCCGACTGTCGTTGGTTGGCGTCGGCTATGGCGTGCTGTTTGGGTTCGCCCTGTTCGGCGTCAGTTGGGTCCTGCGGGTGGCCGTCGGTTTCAACCCTCTTCCGACTCCCACGCTTTGACGTCCGCGTGGTTGAGCAAGAAGAACGCGATGCCGCCGCCGATCGCTGAGGTCACGCTACCGGCGAGAATGCCTCCCATACCGACGAACGTCGCGATGCGTTGCGCCCACACGTGCTCTTTCTTGGTCGCAAGTCCGGCGACCCCAGCAGCGATCTCGACGGCCGCGATCGGTATGACAAGGCAACCGAGGAATCCTGTGAGCCAACTCACCAACGAGACGGGGCACATGCCCATGGTGCACATGGTGATCAGCGCGCCGCCGACATTGCCGATGACGGACCACACACACACCGCCCCCAAGGTGCCGAAGAACAAGTCGAGCACGCC